>NZ_CP126539.1:3470000-3770000 GCF_030177755.1 Devosia sp. RR2S18 | reverse complement strand
CGCTCAAGCAGCATCTAGCCGCCTGTGCCGCCGCTGATGGTCCGGCCGGCTTGCGCATCAACTGGCCCAGCCAGGGCAGCTATGAGCTGATCGAGTTTTCCGCCGGTGGCGGCCGGGCCGGCTATCTCCGCCCCGTCAGCACGCCCGAAGCCACTGTTCCTGGCGAGGCCAGTTTCGCACCGATCGGCGGCATTATCGACGCGCTCGCCACGCCCATTGCCATCTTCAATGGGAAGCGCGAACTGGTGCAGTTCAACCAGGCCTATGGCAATCTATGGAACCTCCACCCCAAATTCCTCGCCCTAGGCCTTGATGAGCGCGCCATTCTCGACAAGCTGCGCACCGAGGGCCAATTGCCCAACCAGGTCGACTACCAGACCTGGCGCACCGAGCACCTCAAATCCTATGGCCGCAAGGCGCCGCACGAGAACGATCCCTGGCACCTGCCCGACGGACGCACCGTCAAGGTCTTTTCAGCGCCCGCCGGCCCAGAGGGCGGTGTCATCTATGTTTTCGAGGACATTACCGAGCGCCTCCAGCTCGAATCTACCAACAAAGCCTTTTCCAATGTGCAGCGTGAAACCATTAACGCGCTCTCGGAAGCCGTGGCGGTGTTCGGCACCAATGGCCGGCTGACGCTGTCCAACCCACGGCTCTCGGCGCTCTGGAAGCTGCCGATGAACGAGCTAGGCACTAATCCCCACATCGACCAGATCGCCGAAGCCACTGGCCGCGCCATCCCCGAGGACGGGGCGAGCATCTGGCGCGATCTCAAGCGCGGCATCATCGATCTCAACCCCACCCGCTCCGACACGACCGGCCGCATCAATCGTTCTGACGGGCGCCTGCTCGATTATGCCATCACCCGCCTGCCCGACGGGCAGACCATGATGACCTTTCTCGATGTCACCGAGAGCGCTAGCTATTCCAAGGTGCTCAAGGAGCGCAACGACGCGCTGGTCGCCGCCGACCTGCTCAAGGACGCCTTTGTCGAGAACGTCTCTTACGAACTGCGCTCGCCGCTGACCAACATCATCGGCTTTGCCGACCTGCTCGCCAACGAGAACGGAGCGCTGAGCGAGCGCCAGCGCGCCTATGTCGACTATATCCGGGCCTCTTCGGTCACCTTGGGCGTCCTTATCGACAATATCCTCGACCTTGCCTCGGTCGATGCCGGCATCGCCGAGTTGCGCCCTGAACTCCTCGACGTGCCCGGCCTCGTCGAAAAAGCCCGCGCCGGGCTTTCGGCCACCTTCCCCGAAATCTCGGGCGAACGGCCGATCAATCTTGTGGTCGATATCGAGGACAATCTGCCCCCCTTTATCGCCGATGGCACGCGCGTGGTGCAGGTGCTCTACAATCTGCTCTCCAACGCCGCGCGCTTCTCGCCGCCCGGCGGGGAAATCCGGCTCAGCATCAGCCATCGCGCCGGCCGCATGCTCTTTGTCATCGAGGATGAGGGCCCCGGCCTCACCGATGAGATGAAGGCGGCCATCCAGACCCGCGTTGATGCTCCGGTCGGCCGTCAGCGCGGAGCGGGCCTTGGCCTCTCCATCGTCAAGACCTTCGTTAACCTCCATGGCGGCACCATCAACACCGAGCGGCGCGAGCCACGCGGCAGCCGCATCATCGTCAACCTGCCGCGCGACAGCGCCATGGCGGGCGTTGCCGAATAAATGGAGCGCTTCCTCCCCGACGACGCAGCGACGGCAGCCCTGGGCGCCGAACTCGCCGCAAGCCTCAAGGGCGGGGACATCGTGGTGCTCCAAGGCGATCTGGGTGCCGGCAAGACGGCGCTGGCCCGCGCGATCATCCGCATCCTTGCCGGGGACCCGGCCCTCGAAGTGCCATCGCCCACCTTCGCGCTGATCCAGCCCTATGACACGCCGCGGGGCCCGGTTCTGCATGCCGATCTCTACCGGCTGGGCGATCCGCGCGAGGTCGATGAACTGGGCCTGCTCGACAATCCCGGCGCCATTGTCCTCGTGGAATGGGCCGAGCGCGCGCCCGAACTGGTCGAGGCCGCCACCGTCACCGTCCACCTTGCCATTCCGCCCGGCGGCGTTGGACGGCAGGTGTTAATCGAGCGGAACTGACGGGCCGGGCCGCTGTTGGGTTCTCCAAGGACCCAAGGAGTAGCGGCCATGCAGATCCCGGCAGTTGATCCCATTCCCGGCGATATTCCACCCCCGCCCATGCCGCCCGGTGAGCCGGCACCTATTGATCCCGGTGATGACGATGCCCCGCTGCCGGGCGAGGAGCCGCAGCGCCAGCCGATCATCCCACCGCGCCCCGAGCCCATGCCCGAGATCGATCCGCCACCCGTGCGGATCTAGAGGCGCTTGAGGGTCTCGGCGTCTTCTTTGCCGCCAAAGAACACCTCGAGCGCTTGCCCGAACAAGTCCTCTTCGGGCGCGGCGCGATGGAATAGCGTCATCGAGGAGCCAAATTTAAGGTCGTCGGGATGGCCGAAAATGTCGCTTAGTGTCCGCGGTGCCGGGCCGTCGTGGCCATGCAACAGCACCGCGCTCGTGCATTCCCGCAGGCGTCCGCCCAGGATGGGATGGGCGAGATAGTCGCGCGCCGCCTCAAGGCCCGGCAGGGCAAAGCGCCGCGCCATCTCGCTCGATCCCAGCCCCGCAATCTGGGGGAAGATGAACCACATCCAGTGCGTGCGCTTGGCGCCGATGCGCAACTCGCGCAGCACATCGGGGTAGATGCTGTTCTGCGCGTCAAGAAATTGGGTGACCAGCGCGCCGTCCATTGGTCCTGTCCTCCTGTGATTGTCGGGGGGAAAAGCCGCAGCGGCGCGTCTGGATGCATCCGAGGCTAGCTGCCCAACGTGTCCTTGCCGTCCGCTTCTTCTTCGAGGGTCACCGCCACATCGCCATTGGCCGACAGGCGCACCGCCCCATCTTCGACTTCGGCCACGAGGTTGCCGGGGATGAAATGGTGGTGGCCCTTGTGCTGGCCCATGCCGCTATCGGCCTTGGTGAGCTTGATGCGGTCGCCCTCGACATGATCGACGGTCCCCACATGCGCGCCATCGGCGCCATAAACATCCATATGCTCGCGGATCGCACTGAGATCGGCCACGACATTTCTCCTTGGCTTGAGTGTCTTGGGGTAACGGACGGGGCGCCGAGAAGATGCATGGTGCCCGAGATGTTGCCGGCGGCTGTCTGCGAGCTGTGCTCCGGGCCGAAACCATCCTATGGCTGGTAGATGCTAAGAGTGGACGCATGTCGCTAGGTGACTTTGTATGCCTGTGTGCAGCGTCCACTTCGCTGTTGATTAAAGAACAAAAAGAGAAGAGCGTCTAAACTAGAGTCGTGAAATAGAGGGACTGGTAAGAAATGGCAGACGCGTCATCCTATCCGCAGATACGTCCACCGTGTGGTGGGGTGTGAGGTCGATACTAAATAGATCTCCTCGGATAGCCATCACTGAAGATTTGCTTGGCATAGAATTGAGCGTCCAGCCTGCTGCTGCCAGGCAGTACGTCACTGAACTAAAGCGTGTGGGTCTGCTTAGTGAGGAGAATCGGGCGACGGAACTAGCAAACCGCTGGCGAATGGAAGAGTCTTACGCCGAGGCGGTTCAAGAGATTCTCAAGAAATCCTACGGCGAGGAACTGCTGGCAGTGGCTCCCGATCCTACGGACCGTCCGAAGGCGATAGCTTGGTTTCAGCGCCAGGGGCTCGGCGAGGGCTCGGCAAGGAACAAGGCTGCAACCTACATGATGATCGCTAGCCCGTCTCCGGGTGAGGCTGGCGCTCGCTCTTCAAATGCGGCTGCGGCCAAGCCAAAGGCCCAGAAGTCTAGGGAGTCAAAAGCGCCGCCGAAGGATACGGCGCCAAGAGAAAATACAGGATCAGATGGTCCCGACCAAACCCCGGTCTCTCTATTCCCGGTAAACCTGAACCTGCAGATCCATATCAGTGCTGACGTAAGTTCAGATCAGATAGACGCGATTTTTGCATCGATGAAGAGGCACTTGGGGAATGCCAAGCTTACTTGAAGGTGTGCGCCAGTTTAGAGAGTACTTACTTGAGGTCGGTGCGGCCCAGTCCACGCTGAATCTGCCTGCACCTAGAATGCTCGCATATGTGGCTTCCGATGACGAGCTTGATCCCCAGAATCTCTTTGGCGCACTGATAACCGAGCCAGAGATCGTCAATGTTTCTCGTGATCTATTTGTGTCGGGGCATTTTTCCTTGGCTATTCAGGAAGCGCTGAAAGCGTTGGAGAAGGTCATTCAAACGAAGGCGGGAAACAACTTAAGCGGAACATCACTGATGGAGCAGGTTTTCAGTCCGAAGGTGCCTTTGCTTGTTTGGTCCGCTCGTAGGACTCGGAGCGAGCAGGACGAACAGTTGGGCTATCACCGCCTGTTCTCGGGAGCAGTGCTAGGGATACGTAATCCCTGCGCACATGAGTTCAAGTGGGTGGACGATGCAGAGACAGGGTTGGAGATACTTTGCTTCGCGCAGCATCTGCTCAAGAAGGCCAAAGTAGCGAGTCGAACCGAAGACGTCGTGGCTGATTGCCCCTAATGCGCCTCGTCCCAATTATACGCCGCGTGCGCGTCTACCCGGATCGGCACGGTTAGGCGGACCGCTGGCTCGGCCGCGGTTTCCATGACGTTGCGGATCACGGGGATCGCCTGCTCCTGCGTGCCTTCGGGTACTTCGAAGATCAGTTCGTCATGCACCTGCAAGAGCATGTCGGCTTCGATTCCGGCGGTGGCGAGGGCGGGTTCCATGCGGATCATGGCGCGGCGGATGATGTCGGCGGCCGTGCCCTGGATGGGAGCGTTGATCGAGGCGCGCTCGACAAAGCTGCGCTCGCTTGGATTGTGCGAATTGGCATTGGGGAAGTTGATCTTGCGGCCAAAGAGCGTGCCGACAAAGCCGTCCTTTTTCACCCGCCGCTTCTGCTCGTCCATATAGTCGCGGATGCCGGGGAAGCGCTCGAAATAGGTCTTGATATACTCGCCCGCTACCGAGCGCTCGATGCCCAGCTGGTTGGCGAGGCCGAAGGCCGAAATGCCGTAGATGATGCCGAAATTAATCGCCTTGGCGCGGCGGCGCACTTCGCTGGGCATGCCTTCCACCGGCACCCCGAACATTTCGCTCGCCGTCATGGCGTGAATGTCGAGCCCTTCCTCGAAGGCATCCTTGAGCGCGCCGATATTGGCGATATGGGCGAGGACGCGCAGCTCGATCTGCGAATAGTCGGCCGAGATCAGGATTTTGCCGGGCGGGGCCACAAAGGCCGAGCGGATCTTGCGGCCATCCTCGGTGCGCACCGGGATGTTCTGCAGGTTCGGATCGTTGGACGAGAGCCGCCCCGTCAACACCGAATGCTGCGAATAGGTGGTGTGGACGCGGCCAGTGCGCGCATTGATGTAGCTGGGCAGGGCATCGGTATAGGTGCCCATGAGCTTGGTGAGTTGGCGCCAGTCGACGACGGCGCGGGCGAGCGGAATGCCCTTGGCGGCAAGGTCCTCGAGCACATCGGCGCCGGTCGACCAGGCGCCCGTCTTGGTCTTGGTGCCGCCGGGCAGGGCCATCTTGTCAAAAAGGATCTCGCCCAATTGCTTGGGGGAGCCCAGATTGAACTTCTCGCCAGCCAACTCATGCGCCTCCGCCTCGATGGCCGCGGCGCGCTGGGCGAACTCGCCCGAAAGGCGCGACAGGATCTGCCGGTCGATGGAAATGCCGCGCGACTCCATGCGCGCCAGCACGGGCGCCAGCGGCCGCTCGATGGTCTCGTAAAGGCTGGTCATGTTTTCGGCCACGAGGCGCGGTTTCAGTACCCGCCAGAGGCGGATGGTGAGATCGGAATCCTCGGCGGCATAGCGGGCAGCGTCGGCGATGGGCACCTGGGCAAAGGTCTTTTGCGTCTTGCCCGAGCCGATTAGTTCCTTGATGGGAATGCCCGAGACGCCCAGCCAGTGCTCGGAAAGCTCGCTCATGGTGTTGAACTGCGGGCCATCCAGCGAATAGCTCAGCAGTAGTGTATCGTCGATGGACTGGACCTCGATGCCATAGCGGCGCAGCAGGCCCAGATCATATTTGGCGTTGTGGAAGATCTTGAGGATGGACCGGTCGGCAAAGACGGGTTTGAGCAGATCCAGCGCCTCGCGAATGGGCATCTGCCCCTCGGCCTTGCCCCCGCCCAGAAGATCATTCTCGCCGTCGCTATGCCCCAACGGAATATAGGCGCCATTGCCTGGCGCGGTGGAGAGCGAAATGCCGACCAGGTCCGCCGTCTGGTTGTCGAGCCCGGTGGTTTCGGTGTCGGTTGCGACCAGCCCCTCGCGATAGATCGCCTCGATCCAGCGCCCCAGATGCTCGGCATCGCGGATGATCTCGTAGCCATCCGGATTGAACGGAATGGCGCGCGTCGCCTCGTGCATGGCGCGGGCATGGAGCACCACGGGCGTGTCCGAACGCCCCTCCGCCTCCTGCCGGCGCTGCCGCGCCTCGGCCCGCGCCGCATTGTCGAAGCCCACCGCGCCAGTTCCCTTGGCGGCAAGTTCGGGATCTGCCGCCCAGTCATCGGGGTTGGCATCGAGCAGCCCGGCCAGCCGCTTGGTGATGGTGGCGAACTCCATCGCCTTTAAAAACGGAAAGAGCTTGCCTGGTTCGACCGGTTGGCGCTCCAGCGCATCGAGTGACAGCACCACGGGCACGTCCTGCTCGAGCGTCACCAGCTTCTTGCTGATGCGGGCGAGTTCGGCATGCTCGCGCAGCTTCTCGCGCCGGGCGTTCTGCTTGATCTCGTCGACATGATCGAGAAGGTTCTCGACTGTGCCATAAGTGTTGATCAGTTCGGCAGCAGTTTTGACCCCGATTCCGGGGACGCCGGGGACATTATCGACGCTATCGCCGCACAGCGCCTGCACCTCGATGACCTTGTCGGGGCCAACGCCGAACTTCTTGAACACCTCCTCAACGCCGATCCAGCGGAGCGGCGGCTGGCCGGGGCGGGGGATGGTGTCGAGCATGCGAATGGTGTCATCGGGCTCGACCAGCTGCATCAAGTCCTTGTCGGAGCTGACGATTGTCACCTTGCCACCGGCATGCTTGGCCTGGCAGGCATAGGTGGCGATGATGTCGTCGGCCTCCCAGCCCTCCTGCTCGATGCAAGCGATGTTGAACGCCCGGGTCGCCGAGCGCGTCAGGGGAAACTGCGGCACCAGCTCTTCGGGTGCCGGCGGCCGCTGCGCCTTGTAATCGGCATAGATATCGTCCCGGAACGTCTTGGCCGAATGGTCGAAGATCACGGCCATATGGGTCGGCGCGTCCTCGCCCTTGAGGTCGTCCATGAGCTTCCAGAGCATGTTGCAGAAGCCCTGCACGCAGCCCACGGGCAGGCCATCCGACTTGCGGTTGAGCTGGGGCAGGGCGTGGAAGGCGCGGAAGATATAGGCCGAGCCATCGACGAGCAGCAAATGCATGGAAAGCGATTCCGGAAGATGAAGGTAAGCCGACTTTAGGCCAGTTGGTCGCCGGGCAAAAGGGGCGGCTTGGCCGCGCCGCCGCCTTGCCGGTGACCCAATTGTGACACGATTTTAATTTAGTGCCACTCGTCAAAGGCCCGGCTCTGGGCTATCGTCGAGGCACTGGCTTCCCCTGCTTATCTCCAGCGGGTCGGTCTCATCAGCACTAAGCAGGGACACGTAAGGCGGCGTGTTTCTGGGTGCAGTTTGATCCGTCCTAAGAAAGTCGGCCATGGACCACTCCGATACCAATATCGGTTCTGCTACGATTCTGGTGGTGGACGATGACGCGCTCATCAACATCAATACCGTCGATATGGTGCAGGAGCTTGGTCACACTGCGCTTGAAGCCTATTCCGCCCGCGAGGCGCTCGATATTCTCAACGGCCGCAAGGTCGATGTGCTGATCACCGACTATTCCATGCCTGGCATGAGCGGGCTTGAGCTGGCGCACAAGGCGCGCGAGATCCAGCCGGCACTCTCAGTCCTGTTGGCAACCGGTTATGGCGACTTGCCGGACGGTCACGTCACGGATCTGCCGCGCCTGTCCAAGCCTTTTCAGCAGGATGAGCTGGTGGAGCTGCTCGCCCGCGTTTTGCCGCTGCAGAAGGCTTGATTAATCTCGGCCCACACGACAAGAAGGTCAGATTGAGCACGTCGTGTGCGGCCGCCGGCAGGGCCGCCCCCGGAGGCTATTCTGTTTCGCGCGTCTAGCCTTTCTGCGGTCGACCTGTTCGGTGTCTTCAACGCCTCGCCCAATCCCTACGTCATCCTGGATCTCGAGCTGACCATCGTCGGCTGCAATGACGCCTATCTGCGCGTCACCGGCCGCACGCGCGACGACATTGTCGGCCGCAACATGTTCGACGCCTTTCCCGCCGATCCCGGTACCCCTGGCGGACGCCTCCTGCGCGCTTCGCTGGCCAAGGTCATTGCCGAGGGCGAGCCCGACGAAATCGCGCTTATTCCCTATGACACCAGCCGGCCCGGCGAGGCGCCGGCCATGCGCTATTGGAGCGCCACCCATACGCCCATTCGCGACGGGGAGGGCAGACTGGCCTTCATCCTGCAACACACCACGGATGTCACCGAAGTCGAGCGGTTGCGCAGTGCCAGCGCGGCGCAGAACGAAGCCGGCATTCTCAACCGTGCTGCCGCCGTGCAGGCTGAGAACGTTGCGCTCAGTCAGCAATCGAGCCAGTTGCGGCGCCTCTTCCAGCAGACGCCCAGTTTCATGGCGATGGTGGAGGGACCGGACCACGTCTTCACCTTGGTCAATGATGCCTATTCAGGACTGGTTGGCCACCGCCCCGATCTCATCGGTAAACCCGCTGCACAAGCCCTGCCGGAAGTGGTCGAGCAAGGTTTCATCGCGCTGCTAGATCAGGTCCGCACTACAGGCGAACCGTTCATTGGCCGTGCCGCACCTATCCTGCTCCAGCAGGGTTCCGGTGGACTGCCCGAGCGCCGCTATCTTGATTTCATCTACCAGCCCATCCGCGAACCCGATGGCGGCGTGTCGGGCATATTCGTGCAGGGGCACGACATCACCGAGCAGAAGGTCGCCCAATCAGAACTCGAGCGGCAGCGCGAGATCCTGCGGCTGGCGCAGGAAGCGGGTGGCGTGGGCACCTTTGTCTGGGATCTCGTGAGCGGTTACATTGCAGGATCCGAAACCTTATATGGGGATCGTCAACTGCAAATGGGCCTTACCTCCGCACCGTCAGGTGCCTTCAAGTATCGCAGATCCATTTTGGCGGGTCCGTTTGCGCGACGCGGTTCGCGAGCGAACCCAGTCCACCTTATATTCGGTCAGGGCATATGCACCTGTTCCATGATCCCGCTTGCGGCGGATACGGACCCAGAAGACGAGACCATTCTTCAACGGCGGCTATATTAAGCCATGAGTTTCGTCGGTTCGTCTGCCGAGGATCATTCGAAGGCCGATCAGCCCTCGAAGATTACTGAAGCTGAGCTGGGCTTACGCTGATGATTTCGTTAGAACCGCTCCTTCTATGACAACGCCCGCGTTCACGTATTTCCACAGCGCGACAAGCAGTTTGCGGGCAAGGGCGACAATTGCAGTCTTCTTGTACCGGCCACCGCTCTGCATGACGCGCGTCCTGAACCATTGACTGAGGGTCGAGTTCGGCTGATGGCGCACCCAGAGCCAGGCAACTTGTACAAGCGTCGATCGCAGCCGAGGATTGCCGGATTTCGACACCCCTTGCTCATAATTGATCAGGCCACTTTGCCACGGCGTTGGGGCAAGACCTGCGTAAGCGGCGACCTGCCTTCGGTTGTCGAACTTCCGGGAAAGTCCCTCGGACCACAAGACAGCCGCAAATTCCGGGCCGATACCCTTGAGATTGAGCAACAGCGCCGGTGTGGGCACATCTGCCGCAGCGAGCATAGCATCGCGTTCCTCCTCGACGGCCTTGATCTGCTGGATCAGCAACTCGATCCGATCAAGTTCGCGGCTGATCTGTGCCCTGAGTGCCGGCGGCAACGGCCGTCCATCTCCGGTGGCAAGCAGATCGAGGCACTTGCGTCGGTCGGCCTTCAACGGCTCGTATCCGGCCACGCCTTGGCTGAACAGCAGACCCTTTATCCTGTTGACGTGCCTGATCCGCTCGTTCGTCAGCGCCTTTCGCTCGCGCACTAGACGGCGACGATCCTCCTCCTCCGGCGTTGGCACCCGCAACATGGCACAAACGCGAGGCTCGCCGCGACTGTAAGCCAGTAAAGCCCGGATGAGTGCCTCGCCGTCGATCCGGTCGGTCTTGGCCCGGCGGCGGCGGCGTGATGTGGCAATCGACGCCGGGTCGACGACGTAGCTTTCGATACCTTCGCGCCCAAGAACCCGGTGTATCCAGAATCCATCCAAACCGGCCTCCTGGATGCAAATGATCCGCAAGTTATGTTTCGTTCTTTCTTCCGCCTTGCGTTGCAGTTCAGCGAAGTGGTCGAGCAAACCCGGAACGTCACCCGCCGACACGATGTGTCGCGACATTTTCTCGCCGCGTCCCGGAGAGAGGGACGTCACAAGCCACTTTGAACGAGACAGTTCTAACGAGACAAATATTGCGGCAAGATCGACGCGGATTGGGGCCGGAGCTTTGGTGCTGTTGGCTTGCATGCTAACCTCCAGGTGATGTTTGGCGACCTCACTCTGGCAGAGCGTTGGCCGCTTTCCATCCCCATAGGATCTTCAACCGGCTTTATGGGTTGCCGGCGCAGTCACCGCCGCAACCCTATGAGCAGTTTGCCAAGGCTGTTCACCCCGACGATCTCGATCGCATCGTACGAGCGGCTCCGACGCTGGAAGCAGGCGTCCAGCCGAACGAATATCGTGTCATCCGCTCCGATGGCAGCGTGCGCTGGCTGCAGCGGCAGGGCAGCATCATCCGCGATGCAGCCGGCAAGCCCGTGCAGGTGCTCGGTGTCAGCTTCGACGTTACCGACCGCAAGGAGCGCGAGGCGCAGATTACCCTTCTCGCCCAGGAAGCAGCGCACCGCGTCAAGAACATGCTGGCGATGGTGCAGGGCATCATGGCGCAATCGCTCCGGTCGGCGACCGACATGAAGCAGGCGCGCGAGGTGATCGGGGCGCGGCTGGTCGCGCTGGCGGAGGCGCAGGATCTATTAACGCGTGGCGATGCCACTGCCGCCGCCATGGACGATGTGGTCGCCGCCACCATCCGCCTGCACAATGATGGCGATGGCCGTTTCGCCGTCGAAGGTCCCGATGCCCAGTTGAGCTCGAAGGTGGTCCTCAGTCTGGGCCTGATGCTGCATGAACTGGCCACTAATGCCCTGAAATACGGCGCGCTGAGCGTTCCCGAGGGGCGGGTTGAGATTACCTGGGCCCGAGTTGCGATGGAGGCCGGCGCAGCCGTTGCCTTCACCTGGCGCGAACTGAACGGGCCCGCTGTCGTGCCACCAGACACGCGCGGCTTTGGCTCACGCCTTATCGAGCGCGGTGTTGCTTCCAATCTGGGCAGCCACGTTGATCTCGACTACGCAGCAAGCGGCTTTGTCTGCCGGGCCGTGATCCCCGTCGAAGGCTAGCGCAACCCGGACTCTTCGAGGAGGCCGGCGCGCTTGGCGTCATAATAATAGCCGCTCGCATAAAAGCGCACCGCCCGGTCGTGATTGCCACCGGCAGTCAAATAGGCGCCAGCGAGATAGCGCACCGCGTAGCGCAGATTGGTTTCCGGATCGAGCAGGCCTGATGGGGCACCGCGATAGCCTTGACCGCTAGCCGTGGCGTGGCTGATCTGCATCAATCCGTAATAAGGCCCGTTGCGCGCACTGGGATTGTACCGGCTCTCGCGCACGATCACGCGGCGAACCAGGGCCTCGGGCACCTTGTACTGCTGCGAGTAATGCGCGATCAGGCCATCCAACGACCCACCCGCATAGGCCAGGGCAGCGGGAGCCGGTGGCACTGCGGCGGCGTCGGGCACGTGCCCCGCTGGCGTGGGGGCCACCGCGGCAATTGCTGCCGATGCGGGCCCCGGCTTCATCCCGCTCATCGAGCATCCAGCGACGACCAGTGCCAAGGCGCTGGCTGCGGTCAGGGGTCCAAGGCTCTTCGCCATACGTGCTGCCATTCTCATGTGGGATACTCTAGGGGCTCTTTGCCCGGGCGCATAGGGTGCAAGTAGGGCGGCTTGATGGCTCGCTGCCATTTGGCCAATGCGCCATTTCCCCGTTGCACAGCGCGTCCCCTTTAGCTAGTTTGCGCCCATTCAGCCGGAGCCCAGCTCCGCGCCCCGGATGCACCCGTAGCTCAGCTGGATAGAGCGCTGCCCTCCGAAGGCAGAGGCCACAAGTTCGAATCTTGTCGGGTGCGCCAACAATCTCAAGGGCTTATCAAAACTTTGAGCGGCGTGTATTTAGGCTAGCTCACCACAAGCTCACCAAAAGAGCTCTGCCGCTAGCGGCTATTGGGAGAACACCCGCTTTGATTAAAAGCGAAATGCCAGCGAGCGAAGATGCCGCAAAAAGCGTTGCTGACGTTGCGGAAGCCTTCACCCCAGGGGGAGCGGACGATGCGCCGCACCTGCAGACAGGTTCTGCTCTAAGGAGCATTGCGTCCACAGCGGTGGATCGCTTTGTACAACCTGAGCAGGCTCCGCGAAGGCTGTTCCACTACACATCGTCAGCCGGTCTGCTGGGAATACTTGATAGCAATGAGTTGCGGTTCTCGGATCCGTTCTTCCTTAACGATGGGTCGGAAGTTTTCTATGGCGCCGATATGTTCCGGACGCACTTGGAAGAGCGCCTGAAGGGGTTTGGTAGCTCCACCATTGATTTTGCGAACCGCCTTGTTGAACGGCTCTATCATGACCGTTCATCTGGGCGCGGGCTAATCTTCTGCCTGAGCGAGGAGGGTAACCTTCTTAATCAGTGGAGAGACTACGGAAAGGATATTGTTCCCTACAGCATCGAGTTTGAGATGCAGGAGCTGGTATTTGAGGGAGAGTTTCCAGCCCTAATTTTCAAGATGGTCTATGACCATGAAGCACAAACTTCTGTCATTGCCGAGATGGTGGACAAATACATAATTGAAATCCAGCGTCTTTGGTCATTGATCGAGAACGATGCTGATCTTCAGAACCGAACAATTATGGCGATGTCTGCAGATATAAGCCACGTACTAACACAGTTCAAGAACTCTGCATTTGCTCCCGAGCGAGAGTGGAGGCTGGTAACTTACCCCTACTGGTTCAATGACAAGGCGCCGGACTTTAGGACAAGCTCTCTTGGAGTAGTTCCCTATGTTTCGCGAGGTCCTAAGGGGGGTGCTAAAGGGGGTGGTTTGCTTCCGATAGTTGCAGTCGGTGTTGGTCCGTCTCCCCACGGCAAGACGTCACAGCTAGGTCTCAGCCTGCTCTTGCACCGGTACGGATATGGTCAGGTGCCAACCTGGTACTCTACAATCCCTGCACGATGAACGGGCAGGCGATTACCCCGCAACAACGCTCAAGGCGTGCCGTCGATCGGCCCTGGCAGGCTGAGATCAATGTCAGGCGTTGGCGCGGGCGATTCCGGGCTGCTGGTGCTGCCGCCGCCTATACTTGCCTGCCGCTGGTCCTTGCCTGCACCGCTACCGGGCTGCTTGAGGTCAAGGTTGGTCACTGAGCCACCGCCTCGATCAGCCTTGTGGGTAACGCCTACAATCCTATAGCTGCCATCTATCCCAGGACGAGCGCCTCTTAGGATAAAGGTGCCCTCTGCTTGCGCCTCTGGTGCGAGATCGATTTGAACCGAGCCCTCGCCGCCCTCGCGCTCGTCATCTGCCTTGCGCCCCTCTGCCATGGCCCGGGCCTGCTCTTCGTCAGCGGCAAGCTTGGACACGGCGTCCACCACCTCGCTGTCCTCGATGGAGGTTTCTACGTCCACCTGCTTGAAGCTAGCGGATGCTCTGTCGAAATATCGCGCCCGTGTCGCCTTCGCCTTCTGGCGACTGATTACGGGGGCGATGGACCAATTGATGACGTTGCGGCCTACTTCACCCAAAACCGTCGGCATGGCCGCTCCGCTGGCTGCGGAGCCGGTGCCTCGCTTTGCCAGCACTGCCTTATCGCCTCGGATCTTGAACGTGGCGCCAAGCTCACGAGCCAGCTTTTCGCCCAACTGCAGAAAACTATCGTGATCTGCTGACCAGTAATCCCGAAAGATGGAGGCGAAGGCCGGGTCGATCGCCACGGTCGAGATGCCGGCCTTGCTGGCCGCCTTGTCCATGAATTGCTGCAGCGTGGCATCGTCCAGGTGAAATGCCTGCTTCTCCGTCGCCTTGCCTTTGGCATCGAAGCCTTTGGCGTTGATGCTCAGGATGCGACCACCGCCTCTACTCCCCGACGATCGAACAGCATCAACCACCCCTTCAAACACCAATGCGCCCTGCAGGTGCACTTGGACCTTGGCGCCGTCTCGAGGGAGCTTCACTTGGCCGCCGGCATCGTCGAACTCGAGCTGCGCGGCATCGCTTGCCGTTCCGTCCCGATCAGAGACGGAAACGCTCATGAGGTAGGGCCGCATGGCCGTCGTCGCGTCCTGGCCATCTACCGTCACACGCCAGTCTACTTTCCACATTTTCGAATCTCCTTAGTTGCGATCGAACTGGCTGGCGCGGAACATGTCCCGCACCTCGCGTTCAGCGATTTGTTTGAACTCTTCGAACAGGGCTTGAGGGTTCTGGCTGCCATCAATTGCGAACTGGAAACTCACGCCGCCCAGGTGGATCACCTGAGCCGATCCGTCGCCATCCTCCGCGCTGTTGCCAGCGCCGAGGCTTAGGAATGCGTCTGCGGGATAGCCGGAATTGACCGCTTCCAGCAGCGCCCCGTACCTGCCAGCCGCTGAGGCATTTACGACGAACTCGCCGTTGCTGAGCATTGCCGGGATGCTGTCCGAGGTGCCGGTACCGGGGCCGCCAACCCATCCGCCCGTTGAGAAGCCAGGCAGCGTGCGATCTGGGCTGCTCGGTATCGCTGGCCCTGATGTTCGAACGGGAATAGTGATGCCGGCCGAAGCGGCGGCACGCATTCTGGCCATGACATCGGCCATCTTTGCGGCCATGGCCTCGGCATGTGCGGAAAGCTCCGCTTCCATGGCTGCCAGCTTTTCCGCCAGGCGGGCCCTACGGTCCTCCATGGCTTGTTCCGGCCATTCAGCTATGTCGGCGTCGAGTTTCTCAATTTCGCTCCTGAGCGCGTCGATTTGGCCCTGTGTGGCGCCAGTATAGCCGCCTGTCTTTGCGAGATCGGTTATTATGGATGGTGCGGGTGGCATCCCGCGAGCCTCCGGGGCCATTGATCAAGCCCGTTTGCCGGCAAGGGAGCCACCCGATTTTCGCGTTCATCCTGAACAGTTGATTGGGGCTGTTGCGCAGACCCCGCAGTACAGGAACAGGAGACATAATGGACCAGATTTACATCGGCGTTGATGTCGCCAAGGCTTGGCTCGACATCTATCATCCAGCTCATGGTGCCCGGCGTATCGAGAACACTCCAGCCGGAATCCGGAGCTTTGCCAGTGCTGTTGCGCGCGAGGGAGCATGGGTCATCTTTGAGGCTAGCGGCGGTTACGATCGAGCGCTGCGCGACGGGCTTGAGGCGGGTAAATCCAGCTTCAGTCGAGTCAATCCTCGCCAAGCGCGTGACTTCGCCAGAGCCATGGGAGTGATCGGCAAGACCGACCGCGTTGATGCCAGGATGCTCGCGACCTTTGGACAGAAGCTGCAGCCGGCACAGACGCCCCCGATCTCGGCTACCAGGCAAGTGCTGCTCGCGCAGATCATCCGGCGCCGTCAATTAGTTGAAATGCGAAAGCAGGAGGCGACCCGTCTCCAGCAAACGACAGACAGCGATTCCAGATCCGATATGAAAAGCCTGATCCTGGTTCTGGAACGGCGAATTGCAAAGGTCGAGGCCAGGATCGCCGAGATCATCCAATCGTCGCCCGAAATAGCGGAAACGGACCGCATGCTTCAATCAGTGCCTGGCGTAGGTATGATCGTTTCCGCAACCTTGATGGCCGAGCTGCCGGAAATCGGCACGACGGATCGCCGAAAGATCGCGGCATTAGCCGGTCTCGCTCCGATCGCCCGTGACAGTGGACAGCGGCAGGGTAAGCGGGTCATCGGCGGCGGAAGGGCAACCGTCAGAACAGTCCTGTATCTTGCTGCCTTGCATGCCTCAAGGCATTCGACAACGTTCAAAGCCTTCCGGCGAAAGTTACAGGACGCAGGGAAACCAGTGAAAGCCGCACTGACGGCGACCGCCAGAAAGCTGCTCAGCGTCTTGAACAGTATGGTTGCGGACGGCGCCTACTTCCGGGAAATCCTGGCTACCTGAATACAGTTGCCGGCAATCCCGCCCTCGCGGCCCGTCACTCCCAGCCGCTCGCTCATCACCGGCAGCGGGTTGAAACCCTCATAGATGATCTTCGCGAGCGCTGGATCGAGGGCGTGAACCACATTGTGGTCCCAGCTTCTGTTGGCATCGAAGCCTTCGCCCACACCCTGCGAATTTGCCAGTTGAGCGAGCTCGAAAACGCCATAGGCGCCTACCGCTTTGCCGAATGCAGTGCCGAGGAAGTTCTTGCCGGCTGCAGTGGCTCCCGCGAACCATCCGCCTGCGCCCGTTGCGGCGGCAGCGCCGGCGCCCACCCCGGCGCCCACCCCGGCGCCCACCCCGGCGCCCACACCGGCTCCAGCAGCGGTACCGGGCAACCCCTTACCTCCGGTCAGCCCCATGAAGCCGGCGCCGAAGCTCAGGGCCGCTGTTGCCAGCCTGAGCGCTATCAGCGCCGCAGCCATCTCCAGAACCGCCGCGACGAGTTTGTCGTTGGCTTCCACGAAATCGGACACGCTGTCGATCATCGGCGTGACCGATTCTATGAACTCCGTCAGCTTCGGCAGAAGAGAGTTGCCGACCGCCAAGTTGAAGTTCTCGATGCTCGCCTCGAAACGCGCGATGGCGCCGCCTGGCGTCGTCAGCCACTCTTGGTAATCCCGCTCGACCACGCCCTCGGCATCGATGGCTTCCTGCCTGATGCGCTTATATTCTTCCATGTTTTGCAGCAGCGGCAGTAGGAATGCCTGCACCTGCGCGTCTGCGAATAGGCCGCCGAGAAGATCTTGTTTTCCGCCTTCGGTGATCTGGCCGATGATGTTGAGGGCGTGCTCCATCGGAGAGACGCCGGCCTCTACGGCACGGTTCATCTCTTCCACGATATCGACGCCATGCTCGCCAAACTTCTTGATGGCGTCTGGCGCCATGACCTTCCGCATGAAGTTGGTCATGTTGTTGGCCGCTTCGGCGCCATTGGCAGCGCCAGTGGCCGCCACCTCCAGCAGCGCCACCAGGTCGGCTAGGCCTGCCGACCCTTCGATACCTAGCGCCTTGGCCGCCGCCGTGATGCCGGGGAACTCAGCGGCCATGTCCCGGAGCTCGAATTTCCCTTCTTTGCCCCCTTGGGCCATGATGTCGTAGGCACGCTCAATTTCCTCGGCGGGAATATTTAGATTGTCCACCAGCGAAGCCGCCGCCGCCGCAAGATCGTCCGTGCTCGCGTCATATGCGCTGGCTGCTTTGCCGAGCGGCGTAGCAATGATCTTAGCCTGGTCCTCAGTTACCGCACCGCTGCCCAGCAGTGTGTCCAGCGCTCCAGTGATGCTCTTTGCCCCTTGGGAGGTCGAAAGGCCGATGTCCCTGGCTTCTTCACCGAGAGCGGCCAACTCCTCGCGGGTCAGTTCCGCTTTCTGTCGGATGCCTTCGAGCTGTGCCTGAAACTCCACGGCGGCGCCGATCGGCTCGGAGATCGCCCGGTAGGCAATATAGCCAACGGCCGCGGCGTCGAACATTTGGCCGCGGGCCATATCCATCTGGCGCTGCTGGCGACGGACGTTATCTTCCATCCGCCGAAGGCTGTTTTCGACGCCTCGAGCTGGGCCGCTCACGCGATCCTGAAGCGATACGATTAACTCGGATTCAACCTGGCTGCGGCGACGTGCCATCGTGGCTATCTCTTTCGGTTCTTGGCCTTCACCATGCGGCGCGCTACGTCGAGCCAGCGCTTGCCTTCATCGACGGGCATCTCGTTCCACATGATCGGCGGCATGTGGAGGATGGGGGCTGCCGCCCCTACGGCGTCATCCCATCGACCAGGTTCTCCGTCTTGCTCTCGTCGGCTGCCTCGGTTCCTGAAGGCTTTCCCGAGAACGCAGCGACCGCCTGCGCTGCTGCTCCCATGTCTTCGTTGGTGAGCTCAGAAATCACCTCGAACGGAACGTTGGCCATTGATGCATAGAGCGCTGCGGTTCGCATGGAACCGCCCTTGTGCTCGTCCATCACGAAAAGATCCTTCATCCGCATCTCGCGGGTAAAGGTCAGCTCGGTATAGGTCTGGCCCATGTGATCGATGGGGTTGGTCAAGGTGACCGTAACAGGCTCGCGCATCGGTTTCTCGTCTTGGTTGGAAAAGCGTTCTACGCCTTCAGTTTAGAGGTGTTTAGGCTACGTCTTTAGAGCGCTCTTTAGGCTCGGACAGCGGTGTCAGACTGGAGAGATTCGGCAGTCGCCCCGCCCCGCATGGAGCGAGAGACGGAGTACGGTCCCTATAGTGGGGAGGGTCAGTCGGCGTGTTTGTCGATCCGACGGCTAAGGCCAGAGCGCGTAGCACCCGGGGACTGGCTGAGAGCTGCTTCGTCTTGCTGCTGGGCTGCCTCGGCGTGCTTGGTGATACGTTGATGGAGGGTGCGAGTGTCCGATGCGGACGTGGGTGCCGTGGGTGTCCTAGGCTTCGTCATGATGGGGCTTTCTCAACTGTGGTGATCAGGGCAAATCTGCATCGAACGCGAGCACGGAACGTGGATCAGCGTCCGGCCGACGCATGATCATGGTGCCCGCGTCCTCAGCCAGGCGGATCATTCGCTCTTCGATGTCTTCAAGCTGCGAGATCTGCAGTTCTAGTTCATCCAGCCGATCCTGGCGGACTTCGTCCGAGATGCTCTCGCGGTCGGCGTAGAACTCGTCGAGGTTGCGGGTAATGATCTCGACAGCAGCGCTCGCTACCGCCGCCTCCAGCAGCTCCGAGGTCAACTCGACCCTCGGAACGTCATAGGTGGCCTGAGAAGGTCCGGTGAAATAACCAAGGAGGTTGCGGCCAAGGGCTGCGGTTTCCTTTGATGCCCGCCAGTTCTCCAGCCTCTCAAGTGCAGCTTCGCGGGCAACGGGCATGTGGGAAATTTGGAGCCGCTCTTCCTTGGCCGCAAGGATTTCTCGACGCAGGCTCTCAATGTCCTGCAGGCGACCTACTTTCGCCTTCTTAACCTTCTGAAGAGTATCGAGCGCGGATTTGAGGTTCATTTGGGCAGCTTCCCATATTCGGTGTCACCACCATCGATTTCGATGTTGAACTCGCGGTTATCGAGCCGCTGAGGTGGCCCTTTGGCTAGGCGTTTGCCGCGAGCTTCAAACGCAGCAAGACCCTCGTCGCCCTCAGTCTTGGTCGCGTAGTCTCGGCAACTGGTGATGAGCTGTCGGATGCTTTTGGCTTGACCTACCTTCTCCTGATACTCTGCATCAGCATCTTTCCATTTGAGCTCGGCTTCGTCCCTCTGCTTCTTGTTTGTTTCGAGGTCTTCAGGGGATAGTCGCGCACCATGATCAAAGATGTGCCGTTCGAAACGGTTCATGTTCCGATAGTGCTGGTCATATCTACCCTTGGCTTCTGCGCTCATAGTTCGGGCGAGGGAGGAAAGGTGCTCCAGCGCCTCAAGACGCGTCTTATCGATTTTGCGGAGGGGAAGGGCCACTCTGTTCTCCAAAAGATTGAAGGGCGGCGTCCCACACCAACCGTCCAGAGTAAATGTGGGACGCCCTCAGCAAGAGTGGCGGGTTGAGCAGCGTCTGACTGCCCCTATGCACATTCCCGCTGGCAGGAGTTTGCCAGTGGAAAGACGACAGCCAAATCAACCCGTCACGTCTTGTTGCCCACCACTCTGAGGGAGCAGGTTGGCAATTCAAACGGGCTATTGAATTGCCAACTTTAGAATGTCGCGGAGTCTCCTCGATTGTGGCAACCGAGCCTCGTCCTTGAGGATGCGCCACCAGGTAAGCGCCGGTTCATCTGATGGACCCAGATCTTTGCTCCGCTCGCGCGACCAACGGGAGCTTTCGTAGCGGCAGAAGCTCTCTTCCATCCGGGCGGCGAGAGCACTGGCGGTCAGTTGGTCCCAGCCAGGAACCAGGCGAACCAACCGCCGCAACATCACGTCTCTCTCGGCAAGCTGCTCATCGCGGCGGGCACTAATGCCACCCTGCGACCTAAATCCAAAGGCTTCGTCGAGAGAAATTTCACCTCCGGAAAACACCACTTTGGAGAGCTTCAAGCCATGATCTCGAAGAACAGGATCGTCGCTGAGGAGCAGAGGCTTCGCCACGTCTGCCAGTTCGTCGAGCTTGGTCCGCCGCCTACGCTGACGCCACTTGGTCATATTCATCGACCTCCGCTCTCTGGCGGTAACAACGATAACTGATTGGGATCGTCAGTCAGCTTGGAACGACTAGCTTTCCACCGGGCTCGCTGTTTTGCGGCGTGCAATGCCCGTCGGCAATCATCCGAGCAGTAGCGAGGATACCTGCCCACTTCCAAGCGTCGGAACGTAAATCCCCGCTGGCAGACCTTGCAGATACCGGAGAGCCACTGCTGCCGGTTGAACTCTCGTGAGGCCATTATGGTGCTTCCCTCAGCGCTGTTAACCGCATGGGCCGGTATTAACCCTGTTAACCGTTCGTTTTGGCGAGTGAGACTGGCAGGAATTCGCAGTCGCGCCGCCCCGCATGGAGAGAGAGGCGGGGTACGGTCCCTAAACTGGGGGTGCCGCGCTCTGTTGCGGGTCCATTGCGGGTTAGGTTGCGGGTTAGTAGCGGGTCTAAGCCCCGCAAACCTTGGAGTTGTTGCGGGTGTTGCGGGTTTTCTCTCACCTAGTGTGTATGAGAGAGAAGAATAGAACTGTCGCACTCTGCTTAGCCCCGTTCCCCATACGTATGCGCCCGCGAGAAACCCGCAACACCCGCAACGCCCCGTTGATTTCATTGCCGTTTCTCCGTTTCAACCCGCAACAGACCCGCAACGGACCCGCTACTAACCCGCAACACCCAGAAGCTCTGGCAACCCGCAACAGACCCGCAACAGACCCGCAACTTTCGGACCAACCGGCCCTCCCACGCGCCTAGCTCGACGACCCCCCTTCGGAGGGGGTGCGGGGATGATAGTTGGTGCCGCCGACCCCCTCAGTGTCGGGCAGGCTATGGAGCGAAATGTCCACGAAGTGCTTGATCCCCATTATATTTCTCTTGCGCTTCTCCATGGGCTCACCATTGATCGGAGCGCGCTTCACCTTGTTGCCAAAGCTGGTTTCAGAGGGGACGGGATCAACACCATTAGCGGCGCACCACCGGACGAAGCCCTTGTAGAATTCTCGGCTCGTCACCCGGCTACCGGGTGCATGGAGCACACAGTCTTCGACGAAGGCCCCCACTGCGTCCCGATCGCGCCTGACACTCTCTGCGAAAGCCCGCATGGCAGGAGTGATGAAAGGCGCAAGTCCGTTCGCAAGGTACTTGCAGGCCCCTTCGACAATCCAATTCAGAATCCCGTCACGCTCAGCGTCATACAGCGCCATCACCTGGTCAAATGGCAGGCGCTCTTCATCAGCTATTTTGACTTCCCAGGGCACGATTAGCGTTCTTCGCCAGATACCGTAGTCGGCTCCGGCGATGTTCGGCTCGGCATTGGAGGTCATGATTGCCGTGAACTTCGGAGCCATGTCGAACAAGCCCTTGTTAAGGTGCCGAACCGGCATGTCCGAACCCGACGTGATCAGCTTTAGAAGCTCTTCCTTGATTGGTTCGCGCCTGGGGACTTCCTCGATCGTCAAAACGCGGACGCCTGGCAGGCGCGCCCAGTCCGGGCTCGCGCGATCGCCTGAGGGGCTGTTCTGACCTGAGACAGAAGCGTAGTTCATCGGCTTTGTGTAGGTGCCGAGCGCGCGGCCGCAACTCTGCAGGAATGCTGATTTCCAGTTGCCGCCGTCGCCGTACATGAACGCATAAACCTGCTCACCGGTGACCCCCAGTGCGCTGTAGCCCATGAACACCTGCAGGAACTCGCGATTAGCGGCATCGGGCATGAAGCGCTGAAGATCGGCCCGCCACTGGGCAGCCTCAGCTCCCGGCCGATAGCTCGCGGCGGTCACCTTGGTGATGAGGTCATCTCGTTGATGCTCATCGAGTCGGGTTTTAACGATGTAGCGCGTGACTGACGGATCGGGGCAGTCCTGGTCGATCTCTCGGAAGAAGCGCAGTGTTCCACTCGGCGTATTGAGCGCGTAGTCGTCTGCGTCCAGCTGGCGAGGCAGGGCAGACTTGTGCGGCTCCGCCTGGCTGATCATGGCATTGGTCCTCGGCCTGTCGCCCGACCGAATGGCAAACTGGAAACGGCCTTGACGCTTGGAGGCGAGATTTTTAGCGATCGCATCCGCTGCCTTGATCTTCGCCTTCGCCTCTTCGTCTCTCTGCCGTGCTTGCGGAAGATCCTCGCGCAGGCGCATCGCATCCTCGAGTATCTTCATTTGATCTGGATCGGCTTGGATGAGGGCAGCTTCCCGCTTGATCATCTGCACAACGTCCTGGGCGCGCCGCTCGATCGCATGCCGACCGCCTTCGCCGTCCCAGTAGCTGCCAGTCCAGGAATGCCAATCAGCCTCGCGCACAAACAGCAGATCGCTGCCAAACCAGCGTAGCAGGCGCGCTCCATTGCCGGCGTCGTTTTCATCGAGCTCGACGCAGCTCTTGAGGATTTCCCATTCGGCTGGCGTCAAGTGTTCAGGGCCGAGAGAAACCGGTGCCTCTTCGGCACCGGTTTGCTCACTGGTTGAACTCACCGCAGCTTTCTCGCCGTCGAGGTCTACCTCGACCCGTCGCTTCTTCTTCATGGCCTTCCGAACGGCCTCGGTGCCACCATCATGATCTTGAAGTCTCACTTCGGTGGTGCGCGCCATAGCCTTTTTCACGGGGTTCGGTTCAGGCATCAGTTAGCCAAGCCTGCGACTATCCGCCTGGTTTGATGTACCGAGTGGACGGCATCAACGGCCAGATCACGGTCGACAAACCGGCCCAGGTAGCGACCAGTCCCCGAGAAGCTCTCAAACCGCAGGCCCACGCGGTCCACTGTCCCGATCAACTGAGCGCCGTCATAGACATGGGTCACAACGGCGCGGCTCTTGCCATTGGCAGCCAAAGCCGCCTCGTGCCGGTCCCACCAGCCGACGAACTTCTTGGGTCTGGTCAACTGGCGTTCCTCTCTGCCGTGGATCGAACCGGCCGAGAAAGCTTCTCAGCTGCCCAAGCGTCGAGGTCCTCGGTGGCATACAAAGGGATACGGCCGAAGTAGGTGATGGAGGGGCCACCGCCTACAGTGGCCATTTTGGCGAGGGTAGCGACAGCAACGGGAACGCCGTGAGTTTCGAAGAGGTAGCCTGCCGCCTCTTTGCGGCGCATCCGGGGGCGGAGATTTGCCGTCATTTTGCGGTCCCCCTCTCCGCATTGTGCACCTGATAAAATGCCTTCTGGATAGCGAGAGCGCGGCTTTCCAGATCGTTTATCGCGAAGGCGAGTGCGTTGAACTCTGAAGGGTGCATTGTCGTCTGCACGGCGCCTTCCCGCTTGAAAGGAAGATGATCGAACATGGTGGCAGTAAGTACACTCATGCCCACCAGGTCACTAAGCAGCGGCTCGAGGTCCAACCAGCTATCGGGTTCTTCCGACACTTGCTTCGATTGAGCGGCGACGCTACTAATCCGCGTAGTCATTGCCTTTTCCTTCCACGGTTTGGCTGTGATCATGGCGCGGCGAGGTTGCAGCCTCGGCCGCGCCTTTTGTTTTCATCCGCACCCGAATGCAGCGGATGATCTCAGAATTCTGCGAACTGCCATTTTCCTTTGATTCCGCGACGATGAAGGCTTTCACATCGTGCGGAAGACGCAGTCGCATCTGTGGATCGATGCGGGCCATTCCTGATCTCCTTAACCATAAACCTAACAGGTCCATGTGGTACCTTTTAGGTCCACTAGCGTCAAGTACCTAAATGGTTCATATGTGCGTCACTGTCGCGTGGAGCGTGAGATGGCTGCGCCTAAGCAAACCGATCCGCAGTTCAAGCTCAGGCTCACCCCTGAACTGAAAGAAAACATCGAGGCGGAGGCGGCGAAGAACAACCGGTCGATGAATGCTGAGATCCTTCATCGTCTAGAGCTGTCTTTTGATTGGCCAGTTATATCAACTGCTCTCAGGAACGCGCTTGAAGAAAGCGCGGACGCGAATCGTCAGTCCATACAGCAAGAAATTTTAGCGCGACTAGAATTCACTCAACATTGGGACAGTGACTTCTTTAACCCCGCTTCCGACAATGCACGCGGCTTAGACCCTGATCATCGAATTTCTGCTGTCGAGAATCGCTTGGATGAGTTGAGCCGGCTCATTCGCAAACTTGTTGGCGAACCTGATCCCCTATCACAGCCAATGTTTCCGGCCGAAGGCACCGACGACAAGCCGTTCTGAAATCCTACTCCACTGGCAGTATTCGCCATAGTGGAACGTAATGGTACCCGCCCCCAACCATTTCCCATGGTGAGCGAAAGCGAAGCGCTAGGCGCTCCTCGGCAGTTGCACAACATTCGCACTTCTGCCGGTCATTTGCCGCTCAACCTCTGCCGAGATGCGGTTCGCAGCGGCAATCAGCACCGTATCCAGCCGATGCACATATCGGCTCGTGATGGTGTGACCAGCGTGGCCGATGATCGTGCCAATTGTCGCCTCTGAGTAATCCAGGTCACCCGCGATCGATGCAAAGGAGTGGCGCAGCACATGTGCCGTCAGCCCCTCAACTTTAGCTTTAGCGGCCATTCGCTCGATGGCGCCAGGCAGGCCGCCGAAATGGCCATCGGCGCTTCTAGCGCCTGGTAGCACCCAAGAGCTACCTTCAGCCTTGGGCAGGCGTTCGAAGTAGCTCACAGCGGCGTTCCCGAGCGGCCGAATCGACGCGCCGGTTTTGGTGTCGCCCAGCCGCAGCACCTGGTTGCCAAGGTCCACCTCGCTCCAGCGTAACCGCGCGATTTCGCTAATCCGGCATCCCGTAAGCGCAAGCAGCCAAATGCCAGCTCGCACTTGCCACAACTCACCTTCCGCCGCCTCAAGCGCCTTCCCTAGCTCGCGATACTCCGCCGCCGACAGACGCCGTTCTTTCTTGTTGTCGGCCGGGCGCTTCACGCCTCGCGCCGGATTGCTCTCAATGATGCCCTCGCCAACGGCATAGCTCAGAATGCCGCCGAGCAGCCCAGTGGTGCGACTGGCCGTTCCGGCGCCGCCCTCTACCACTGCTTTGCCGCGCAGTCGCCCAGTCTTCTCAACGGCTGCTGTTTTGCCGGCCGTTACGTCGCGGACAAAGCGTGTCACATCGGCCTGGCGTAAATCGATGACCAGCTTCCGGCCGAGCAGCGGTTTGATGTGGCGCTCGATCCGGCCGAGATCTGTTGCCAGGGTGGACGCCTTCTTCGGCCGGCCACCTTTGCCCAGGATCAGGCCCTGCTGGGCTGTAGTGATGTACTGGTCACAGAGTTGCGCGACCGTGAGGGACTTCCGCCGGGTTTTTCGCTCGAGCAGCGGATCGTCTCTCTGCAGAACGACGCCACCCATGGTCTCGATGGCAAGCTTCCGCGCCTGGTCAGTGGTGATGGCGCCATGGCTTCCAATTGTCATCCGCCGACGCCCGGCCTCAGCCCGGTAATCAACGAAGTAGGTCCGCTTTCCGGTGGGATAGATGTAAACGCCAAAACCCTTCAGGTCAGAGCACCAGATGGTGTACTGCCGGTCCTTCAGTTCAGCTCTATCGACTATGCTTTTCGTGAGCTTTGGCAAAGTCCCCTCCAATCCTGCGGCTTGGCGCAACTCACCAATAACTCACCACGGATTGGGAAATTTGGGAAGACGTTAGAAAACCGCCGAAAGGTGCGGAACACTCGGAAAGCCAGGATATACGGGGCTTAGGCGACTTTTAGCCATTCGGAGAAAGCGCGGGAAAACCCTTGACGCAATCTCTCCGAAGGCAGAGGCCACAAGTTCGAATCTTGTCGGGTGCGCCATTTACGTGAAAAACTGTCGGGCCAAATCATGTGTGGGTCGATTCCAAAACTTCTTGGGTCGATCGCGTAGTGCGGCAGAACTTAGATTCTGAGATCGCTACCCTCTTCCACAACGTGATCGGCGTCTGGTTTGGCAAAAGGCGTAGGTTCGCTCGAATAGCGCTGTGCACATTCGCCGAAAGCTCGCAGTGCCTGAGTCTTGGCCAGGTGTACCATTTGTGGGCCGCGAGTGATTTTTTCCTGGAGCCTCTCCACGGCCTGTACATCGCGTGAATACTCCGACCTGATCTGACGCATGATTTCCGCTTTGCACGGCCTGGGTCCCAGTGGATCACACCTCGCTATCCGTGCTGCTGGTTTGCCACTGGCTAGCAGCCGAGACTTGGCAGCGGCAAGCGCAAACCCGGTCAGGCGGTGCTCCTCCCAGGTGCGGCGCCAGTGCTCAAATGCGCTCAGAACATAGTGATTCCAGACCTGCTGCCAGCGATTTTCCAGCTGCTCGCGGGTTCGATAGCGTCGGTCCAGTGTGTTGATGTACTCTCGGTCTACGTCTTCCACCAAGTTAATGTCGATCGGAAGGTGGGATCGTGTCCTTCGGCGTGGTGTAACTGAGGCAGGGCCTCCACGCATATCCGGCTTGGCCGGGTTGGTCAGCGTGCGGGGACTGCCGGCAGGCTGACGAGGGGATCATCGCTCAAATGGGCAACGGATTCCAGCGACATGTATCTGGCGCGCTGCACAGCCCACTCATCGTTTTGCTCGAGCAGGATGGCGCCCACGAGCCGGACGATGGCATCCTCGTTGGGGAAGATGCCCACCACCTCGGTCCGGCGCTTCACCTCGCCATTGACCCGTTCTATCGGGTTGTTCGAGTGAAGCTTGGCCCGATGCTCCTTGGGGAAGCTCATATAGGCGAGGACGTCGTGCTCGGCCTCATCCATGATGGTGGCGAGCTTGGGCACGCGAGTGCGGATCTGGTCGGCAACGGCGCGCCATTGGATACTTGCGGCCTCAGGGGTCTCCTGGGCGAAGGCTGTAGCGATAAAGGCGCTGGCCACCCGGCGACCGCTCTTGCCAGCATGAGCAAGGACGTTGCGCATGAAGTGAACCCGGCAGCGTTGCCAGGTTGCACAAAGGACCTTGGTGACAGCCGCCTTGATGCCTTCATGAGCATCGGAGATGACCAGCTTCACGCCTCGTAGGCCGCGGCGGGTCAGCTTGCGCAGGAACTCGGTCCAGATCGCCTCGGCTTCCGAGGTGCCGATCTCCATGCCCAGCACCTCGCGTCTACCATCGGCGTTGACGCCGATAGCCATGATGGCAGCCACCGAGACAATGCGGCCACCCCGGCGCACCTTGAGGTAGGTGGCGTCGATCCACAGATAGGGCCAATCGCCCTCGATCGGTCGGTCCAGGAACGCTTTAACCTTACCGTCGATCTCCTCGCATAGCCGGCTCACCTGGCTTTTGGAGATGCCGCTCATGCCCATGGCCTTGACCAGGTCATCTACCGAGCGGGTGGAAATGCCTTGGATGTAGGCTTCTTGGATCACTGCCGTCAGCGCCTTCTCCGCCATCCGGCGCGGCTCAAGAAAGCCAGGGAAGTAGCTGCCCTTGCGCAGCTTGGGGATGCGCAGCTCGACTGTGCCGGCTCGTGTCTCCCAGTCCCGTTCGCGGTAGCCATTGCGCTGGACCCGCCGCTCAGTGCTCTTCTCGCCATAAGCGGCGCCGGTGGCAGCGCTAACCTCCAGCTCCATCAACCGTTCAGCAGCAAAGCCAATCATCTCGCGCAGAATATCGGCGTCGGGGGTCTTCTCTACCAGCGTGCGCAGGTTCATCATCGAGTCGGTCATCGGTGGTCCTTCAGGTGCAGGGTTGGGGTAAGCAACCAGACCTTACCGGAAATCCGTCGATGACCACCCAGCCGCTCGCTCGCTACGGCGCTCGTAATGGCGCGCTCGCGAGCGGCTTGACCAGCTCAGTTACACCACGTCCCGGGACACGACCGAAGGTGGCCGCTGATGTCCATGAAGGTCGGCTCTAGTTTGAGGTCAGCACCATCAAACGAGAGTTGGAACCGCCGGCTGATTGTGCGTCCACCATGACTAGGCAACAGCATGCGGATTTCTATCTCTGAACAGCCGCACGTTGAGATGCTAAGGAAGTGATGTGGAAGCACGTAGCCATGCGCAATGGATTTGTGGCTCCAGTTGTATTGAGACAGGCTTTCCGGCTCGAAATCGTCTCGTGCGAGCTCATCAAGGCGATGCGTGCCGAACAATTGTGATCTCCCTGCGCGTGGAGATCATTGCGGTAGGTAGTGAAAGTCACCATCGATATGTTGATGCGTGACGCATGCTTGCGGTCAGCCGCGACGATCCACAGAAGCCGTCTGAGCTTAGCGGGAGAGAGCGCTGGACAGGCGAGATCTCACGAGGCTTAGACGAAAGCGGATTGTACTGACACGATAGACCTGCTTTCCGCATCTATCCTTTGGGTCCAGGCCACAACAGCTAGCTAAAGTCAAGCCAAGCTCAAAGCAACTCTCGTTCACGTTTTTGAACTGCGATCGCCGTGTGGGATTGAGACACTCTCATAGGAGCCGCAGGCATGACCGCCGATTTTGACTACCGACGGATCCTGATCGTCGAAGACGATTGCCTTCTTGCCATGGATATTTTCGATACCGTCAAGGAAGCGGGCGCCATGGCGATCGGTCCTGCGCCGACCGTGGATGTCGCCATCCAGCTGCTGGAAAGCGGCCCTTGGCCAGACTTCGCTATTCTCGACATCAATCTGCACAGCGAAACTTCATACCCGATCGCTGACCTGATGATTGAGCATGGGACACCATTCATCTTCGCTACCAGCACCACCCCGGATCACGTGCCCGAACGCTATCGCGATTTCCCGTTCGTCGGGAAACCGATGGACTTGATGAAGCTGCAGCAGATTGCGGGCAAGGCACGACTGAGCTCCACCCGAATGTACCCCGAAGAGGGTCGCCATAAATGAGGTCGCCCCGACTGTTCTGGTTGTTGAGGACGAGGCAACGCTCGACTTGAGCCTCGCGAGCGCTTCAAAGCCTTGATCACCGAAATCAGGCAGGAGGTCACTCTGAATGTGAGGTGGGTCGCCGCGCCAGAAAGCTCTCCCCCGGCATCGCCGTTCTCTGGAGGCAGCGCTGCTGACCGGCAGGCCACGGCGTACCAGGAAGTGCTATATGTTCCAAGCCGTTTCCGTTGCGTGCTGCGATTACCTTCGTCCATCAGAGTTCGCGCCACCTGCAATCAAGGCTACTTCAGGAAGCCAGGAGCTGCTGCAAGGCGCCGTGCTGAGATCTTGTGCTAGGCTTTTACCAGACGCCCGGAATGGTACGTGCGTCCACGGAAGCTCGAGAGCGTCATTGCCGTTTGCGCCAAGGTCGAGTGTTCGAGTGCAATCTCGTCGAGGGCAGGTCTCTGGCTGTCGAGCCATCTCTCGACCTCGGAAAGGCTGCCGGTCTCGATCCCGGCAAGCACGAGGTTCCATCGTTTTACCTGCGCTCTGTATTCCTTGATGAAGTGAACTGCTGCTTGACGATCCATCACCACCCCTGTGCCCTTGTGAGTTCGGAACGCCGGCCGAGGAGAGTAGTTGCTGAACACACGCAAGAAGATGATCGCATAGGCGGCTCTCCTGCCTGGGTGCTCTGGTCCTGCTTGCGGTTCTATGGACAATCTGAGCGACGGATCCGTGGCTCTACAGCTACTTCAGCGTCCCATTTCGCCTACATCGTCCGCCTCTGATCGAAGCCTCTGATGCACCTTAGGTTTGCCACCATCTGGGACTTTTTGCTCCGCATGTGTTAAGGACGGTTCATATTCCCAAGAGTGTTGCGATGACCGAGCCATCCGGCACCAGTGCCGATGCCATGAATATCCACTTGAGTAGTGCCGATCCTGCGTTGGTCGGAAACGACGCATTGCTGGCGGCGGTGTTTGCCGGAAGCGGTGATTGCATAAAGATCCTGGACCTCGACGGCCGTCTCCAATTCATGAGTGAAGGTGGCAGGCGGGTTATGGAGGTCGACGATTTCGCGGCACTGAAAGGTTGCCCCTGGCCGGACTTCTGGACCAACGAGGGTAATCTCGCCGCTCAGCAGGCGGTAGAGGATGTTCGCAACGGCAAGTCCGCTCGCTTCCTTGGACCTGCCAACACCGCGAGGGGCAATCCGAAGTACTGGGATGTGCGCGTGATGCCGATCCTAGGTCCTGACGGCAAGCCCACTCATCTGCTTTCGATCTCCACCGACATCACGGAACAGAAAGAGGCGGAGCTTGCCCTGCGGGAGAGCGAAGTCAGGCTGAAGCTGGCCTTGGCAGCTGCCGACACGGGCGTTTGGCAATGCGACGTCGTCAATGGCAAGTTCGCGAACCTCAAGGGTGATGATCGTGCCATCTCGCTTCTAGGATTCACCCCGGGAGAGTCTTCGGGGTTTGAGACCTTCCTCACCCGAGTTGCTCATGAGGACCGGTCGCGGGTGGGCTTGGCGGCGGCTCAGGCACTTGGGACCGAAGGAGACGGTATTCTCGACGTCGAATACCGGATCTGCTCAGATGACAGCCTTGAAAGGTGGGTGCACGCTCGCGCCCAGGCTTTGCCTTCATCGGTCGGCAAGCGGCTGATTGGGACAGTGCGCGATATCACCCAGCGTAAGGAGTCAGAAGCCCGTCAAGCGGTCCTGAGCGGCGAGCTTCAACACCGGATCAAGAATTCACTGGCCATGGTGAGTGCAATCGCCAGTCAGACCCTAAAGGGGGACGACATTGTCGAGCGCCGTCAGGCGTTCACGGGCAGATTGGAAGCATTGGCGCACGCACATGACATGCTGACCACCACCGTTTGGGAAAGCGCTGCTATCCAGACCGTCATCGAAACAGCTTTGACCCCTCACATGTCCGGCACAGATCGTTTTGTCCTAGACGGGGTCCATCTGGAGCTATCGGCGAAGCAGTCCGTGTCGCTTTCATTGACTGTCCATGAACTCGCTACCAACGCCGCCAAGTACGGTGCCATGTCTGTTCCCGGGGGCAAGGTTCACATCTGCTGGGGCTTTCACGCTGGCGATGACGGTGAGCAACAGTTCAAGTTCGTCTGGAAAGAACACGGCGGCCCTCAAGTGAAGCAGCCGGAGCGCCTTGGCTTTGGTTCCAGAATGATCACCAGGGTTCTTGCCGCCGATTTCAAGGGAGAGGTCGGCGTCGATTATGCCGCCGATGGCGTCGTTTGTACTCTAACCTCGCCCGCTTCTGTTGTGCGTGTACCCAGACGGAAATAGCAGATGCTTGGCGGTCTTGCGCAGGGCTTACAGGGGGCTCTGTACGTGAGTTCAAGCGTCAGCAGCGGCCAAGCCGCTGCGGCTTCTCCGCAACCCACCCGGAAGTCAGCTCGTTCAGGTCTAGAAGTAAACTCGATTCCTGAAAGCCAATGAGCAACACCTCACACGGTGGGGCGAAAAGCTCACCATTTTCACCCCTATCCAAAATTAGCACGACTGTGCACCAACATGAAGCGGTTCGGTCGGCGGTCCGGGCCGGCTTGGCAACGGCTCTCGCATATTTCGTCGGAGTGGTGCTGCAGGTCTCGGATGTGACCTGGGCGGTGATCTCTGCCCTCTACGTGCTGCAGACGAGTGTTGGAGGCACACTCAACATGGCCTTGGGGCGAATGATGGGCGCTGCGCTGGGGATAGTCCTGGGGCTTGGTGCCGTCTTCATGATGGGGTCTGAATGGTGGATGAATCTAATTGCGCTGCTTGCGGTCGTCGGCGTCATCGGGGCTGTTGGCGAGATCAAGCCGGAGCTGCGGTATGGCGGGGTCGTTGCGGCGATCCTGATTATTTCACCAGGCGAGGCAGGCTTGCTAACCGAGGCGATCGAGAAAGCCTATGCCATCGCCTTGGGCTCAATAGTTGGTGCCATCGTGGGCGTGTTCGTCTTTCCGGTCACCGCTCATCAGAGTGCGAGAAGACACCTGGCCACAGCTGTTCGCCAGTGCGCGCAACTGGTCGAACTTGCATTCGATGCAGACGCCAAATGCGGAACTCAGGAATGGACCAAGCTTCACAAGTCCGTGGAGCGTGAACTCGCGATAGCTGGTGACCGGCTGGGGCAATCGAGATTGCGCAACAGCGACAGCAACAGCAAAACTTCCTCGACGCTGCAGGCGGCGGATCGCTTGTGGCATCATGTATCCATGTTCGATCGAATGGTGAGTGGCGGCGATCGGGAGCCCAGTGAGGAGCAGGAGAACCTGCTTGCGGAAGCCCGGAAAGTAAGTTGCAGCTACCTCGAACGTGTTGCAGATGCCGTGGCCAAGAACGCCTGCCCTCCTGATCTGGGTGAGGGTCACGAGGAACTCGACCGTGTCTCCCAGAAGTGGGCTGGATTCGAGGAGCGGGTCACCCGCGAACGCAAACCAGGTGAAGACAAGCACGTCGCTATTCTGGCGTTCGGCTGGCGTCAGCTTCACCGGGAAATGGAACACCTTACTTCTACGCTCGGCGAAGACGAGGGCAGCGAACCACAGGAGTCCAGCTCATGAACTGGATCCCATGATCACCGGTTTCCCAAAATGCTCCTGGGAGAATTCCTCCGACAGGCGGCGTTTCTGCATCCACATTGATTGGACGAACCAGCATGGCCACGGCAACCAGATATCTGCATGACCGCATAGCAGTTGTTTTCGACTTCGATCTCACCTTGGCAGTAGGCACATTCGACGCCCTGCTGCGGCGGTGTGGTCAAGACCCGGACAACTGGAAAGCGGAGAACGTGAACCCGCTGCAGCAGCAAGGCTGGGAAGAAGTGTTGGCAAAGGTGTTCGCGCTGATCGAGCTTTCGGGCGAAAGCGACGCCTCGATCACTCGGGAACTGCTGAAGGAAGTGGGTCGCGGTCTTGAGCTCTTCGACGGCGTCCCTGATCTGTTCGGTCGATTGCGCCAAGCAGCTGAACAAGTCAGGCCTGGCCTCGAACTGGAGTTCTATGTGGTGAGCTCAGGCCTGGCGGACATAATCTCTCACACCACGATTGCAACAGAATTCAAGGCAATCTGGGCAACGCAGCTGCACTTTGATGATGAGGACCGCGTTTGCTTTCCGAAGTTGATCGTCACTCATCCTGAGAAGGTCCGCTACATACTAGCCCTGTGCAAGGGCTTGGACGCTGCTGGTCCGAATGCCCCATCCGAGGTTTACAGCGAACTGCCCGATGAGCAGTGGCACACATCGTTGGATCAGGTTGTTTATGTCGGTGACGGCAGCAGTGACATGAGCGTTTTCCAGTTTCTCAACAGCCGCGGCGGCATTGCACTGGCAGTATATAAGGGCCAGGAATCGGACGACTGGCAGAGCGCCGGGAGAATGTCTCCCGACCGCCGCGTCGAGAACCTTGCTTCTGCTGATTATCGCTCAGGGGGCGAACTCATGCAGTCGTTGTGCCTGGCCGTGGAGAGCATAGCGCATAAGGTGGCATTGCGAGCGCTCGCTCAAGGAGACTAGCTGCCCCAACTATTCAACGAACTCGACGGTGGTACCCTGCCGGACCATGTGAGCAAGTTCCCGAGCATCCCAGTTGGTCATGCGAACGCAACCGTTGCTGAAGTCCTGAAACAGCTCGGCAGGCTGTGGCGTGCCGTGGATGCCGTAGGTTGGCTTGGTGAGATCAATCCAGACTATCCCGACCGGGTTGTTCGGTCCGGGCGGCAGTATCAACATTTCGTCGTTGTTGCCCTGCTGGAAGTTCTTATCCGGCTGATAGGTGTAGCTGGCTGGAAGGGCAATGGCCTTCACCTCGTGCGTGCCGCTTGGAGAGGGTAGCTGATCGGAGCCCACGGTAACTGGATAATTGGTCACCATCTCGCCAGCCTCATTGTAGGCGGCGAGCCTTTGAGTTGACTTCATCACTTCCACGCGGGTGATCTGCTCGTTCTCACGCGATCCTGGTTCGACGACACTGATGGTCTGACCGACTTTGAAATCGGATTGGGGGTTGAGCTTTTCGAGGAAATCCTGGTCCATGTGAAAGCGCTCGGCCAGTCGTTCGGCCACGCTGGCGTAGCCGAGCCACTCCATCTTTGCCAGTTTGGAATAGTCATCTGGCAATGGCGCGTTCAGCTTGTCGGTGTCCGCCTCCACGATGGTGTATTGTTTGAAATGGATGTGGCGTCCGGTCCACCAAGTGCAGTCCAGACCTCCTGGTCGAGAAGTCCGTCCACCTCGAAGCCCTCGCGGTTCTCGAAAGCCCGCAGGGCGCTCTCGGAAATCCCTCCCTTGTAACCGTCTATGATACCCGGTGAGATACCGGCCCGATCCAACAGCACCTGCAGTTTAACTGTCAGAGCCGAGCGGCCCTCCGGCAGCTCACCACCATTGTAGCTCGCCGAGTTGACGTCCTCGGGGGCGGGGATGGCGTCCTGAGCTACGGCAAAGCCAGGCAGCAGGAAAACGGTGATGGCTGAAGCAGTCAGAAGGTTTCGCAAGAGGTGCACTCCCGTAGTTTCGCTGGCTCCCACCGGGGTAAAGACGCGGCGGAAAAAGGTGGCGGCAAGAGCCGCCACCGGATCCGTGTTTATTGAGCCGGCTGCATGGCGTTTTCGCTGTCCTCGTTCGATCCTTCTTCCGGAGTCGATGACGAGGAACTGCTCTGCCCGCTAGCATTCGATTGGCTCTCGGTTGAAGTGCCGCTCTGGTTGCTACCGCTGGACTGACCCTGGCTCGCGGAACCGCCAGGTTGCTCGGTGGGATTACCCGCCGCGTCGAAATAGGTGACGTCAGCGTTCTGACGAAGTTGCTCGCCTAGGCTCGCGGCCAGCTGCTGCCGCAGTGCCTGTTCGATCTGCGGGCGAGCCTGCTCGAATGTTACGGCACTATCCGGATTGGCCTCCTGGAAGCTGGCAAACGCCGACTGCAGTTGTTCATCGGTTAACTGCTGATTGAGCTGCCTTGCGACCCAAACCTGCACCAGAGCCTGTTCGGTGATCTCCTCCATCATGGTCTGAACGAGGCTTTGCACCTCCGGATCAGACTCAAGACCGCTGGCCTGGGCCTGGTTCAGGATGAGCTCACGGGTGACCAACTGGTCCAGTGCCAGCGTCTGCAGAGATCATCTAAATAGCTGCTAGCATGTGACGCCGGTCTGTTGTGGCCCGCAATCGCTGAGCTTTGCAACTTGTTGGATGAACAACTAGCAAAGATCATGGTGGCCGGCGGGGCGTCTTCGGGGTTGGCTGTGCCCGTCGTTGAAGTCGCTGGTCGCGACGTCCTCGGAGCCCGGTAATTTGGTCGGGGCGTGGACTGTTGACTTCGAATCCTGCGGTACACGCGAAAGGTGATCGGTAAGGAATGGCTTGCAGCGAAGGGGAACGAGAGCGGAGCCTTACCCCTTTCTTCTGCGGAGGTGGCTTTGCAGAAGCACATCGAGATCTTTGCACGGTTTGGCTATGCTGCCCGCGGGTTCGTCTACATGCTGCTTGGCGGAACTGCTCTATTCTCGGTCATCTGGGGCATAGTCGAAGACACACGAAGTTTGAAAGGCTCACTGGGAACTCTGCTTGCGCTGCCTGCCGGCCGGATCATTCTCGGACTAATTGCCGTTGGGTTGGCCGGTCACGTGGTTTGGCGTCTCTTGCAAGGCTTCTTCGATGCCGATGAGGTGGGAAGGGGACTGAAAGGCTGGTTCATACGCGCCGCACGCATTGGCGCAGGGGTTGCCAACGCTACGTTGGCAGCAGCGGCAGCAGGGATGGCTCTGGCTCTAGAACAACCTGCACACGAACTCCGCCTGGTGCAGTGGCTTTCCCAGGTGCCCCTTTGGGAGTGGTGGGCAGTGGGAATCGGAGCGACTTTCGCGGGAGTGGGAATAAACCAAGTTCGGCGAGGCCTCACACGCAACTATGACGAGTTGCTCCGAATTCCACCTGCTTACGCACGCTACCTCGAACCCATGTGCAGCTTCGGTCTGATCGCCCGCGGAGCAGTTTTCCTGCTGATAGGAGGGCTTCTGATCTCTGCCTCCTTCGGCTTCACTCCCGTGGTGTTGGATGGCACCTCCGCGGCACTCGACTATGTTCATCGGCTGCCCTGGGGTTCTATCTTATATGGTGTTCTCTCTGGAGGGCTCATGGCGTTCGGCGGGTACAGCGTGGTGGAAGCGCTTTATCGTCGTGTCGACCCGCCCAGCGCAGAGGAAGTGCGAGAGGCGCTCCCCGGCTGAGGACTGGGGCCGGCCTGTTCTCCCCAACGAAGGCACGCGTGACCTCCCCAGTGGGATACTTCGCGCGGCGGCGCTTGGTCCATGGCGTAGCGGCTGCTTGAGGATAGAGCTCTCCTCCTGGAAGGTGCAGAACCGGATTTCACCTGGACTGTTGCGGCTAGGCAGGAAGATTCCCGATCGCTATTCCCGTTGTCCTGGAATGTCGGTGTCCTCACCCAGGGCATCGCGGAGGTAGAGCCGCTTGACCATGATCAGCAGCACCAGAGTAAGGGGTACGCTGAACACCAGTCCGAGCGGGCCAAACAGCAGGCCCAATCCAACCATGGCAAACAGCGTCAGGACAGGTGGAAGTTCGACGGTGTGTTTCTGGACGATCGGGATCAGCAGATTGCCTTCGACCTGCTGAATGATGGTGTAGCCTACCAGGGTCCAAATGAAGGTGCTCGTGCTATCCGACAGAGCAACAAGTGCCGCGGGCACAAGTGCTACAAGAGGGCCAAGAAAGGGGACAAACTCCAGTATCCCCGCCGTTACGCCGAGTGCCAACGCAGAGGGAACACCCACCAGGAAAAGCATGGTGGTTACCGCCACGCCAACAATCGCCATCGCAATGAGCTGTCCGATGAGCCAGAGCCGTAGCGCACGGCCGGCGATAAGCACCGTCCTGCGGGCTTCATCCCTCTGCTCTTCAGGAACAAGTTTGAGCAGGCCCTCGCGATAGGTAGCGGGGCTGAGCGCCATGAACACCCCGCCGAAAATAATCAGGATCACGCCTGTGACGGCACTGATGAGGTCTGGAAGCATGCCGATCAGACCATTTGTCCACCGGCTCGCTCGGATACTCGCCAGGTGTTCTTCCCAGTCAATGCCGAGCGGGCCAGCCACTGCGTCAAGGGCAGCTGGCAAGGTCTCGCTGAGGGTGGAGAATTCCGCAGCAATCCTGGTTCCCAGCAGATAGATGAATCCCGTCGCCAGAGCCGCAATGATCACGCCAGCAACAATAAGCGCCCACTTCCCAGAGAGCGGAGTGAGCCTTGCAACTAGATCACCCGCACTGATGAGGATTGAAGCGATGACCACAGCTCCGAAGAACAGCAGCAGCATGTAAGTCATCTGCCATCCAAGCCAAAGCAGGCCCAATAGCAACCCCACCAACAGGGTAGCCCTCACGAGCCAGCTGAACGAAACCGGTCCCCGCCTCAGATCATGCATTTGCTGCTCCTCCGGGTTGCGCATGAATAGGGAAGTCGATCCACATCGAAGCAGTTCCTGGTTCGTCCGCGCCAGTGACAACTGGAACATCACCTGACGGTGTTAGCATGTGCTTGGCCGAGCGGATCAGCCAAGCCCGGCGCGTGGCGCGGCTCTGGTCGTCCTTCATCAGCACAGCAAAAGGCCCCAGCTGCTGCCGGGGCCCTTCTTCCGGGTTCAGTTCGTCTGGTTAGTCGACCATGCCGATGCGGTTGTACTCGAATGGCTCAAGGCCACGAGCTTCCGTCTCGTTATATGGAATGTCGTAGTAGTCCGCGCCGCGGCGGTAGCCGGTGTACGGGTAGGCGTAGTAGCCGCCGGTGCCCCAACCAACGTCAGGGGAAACCACGGTCGCCCGCAGAGTGCCATCAACGATGATGAGGTCGTTCACGTAGCCGTAGTTTTCAGCGACAGTCGCATCTTGAGGAGCCAGACGGGCATATTCACCGATCAGCTCACTGGCACGCCAAACATAAGGACCCGTCTCGGTGTCGTCGAACCAGCCGTCGTCTACCTGCTGGATGTTTCGAGCCACGCCGTCTGCCGTGATGTAGTCCTGGGCGAAGAGGGAGTAATCGCCGACCGTGTCTTCGGTCACCGGGACGATGACGTTGTCGAGGTTCACCTCGACCATGTCCCATGGAATGGTCACATGAGTATCACCGATGTCCCAGAAGCCGCCGATCTCAGCGATGATAGCGAGAGCCTGGCCGTTGGAGCCGAACAGCACATCGTCGATCTCGCCGATCTCTTCACCGGTAGGCCCGTAGACGTCCATGTCGTCCATCAGCTCTTCAACGCTGATGCCAGGACCGTAGAGGTCGTCGTAGCGCCAGTCGGAGAGGCGAACGATTTCGTTGGTCTGAACGGTGTTGTCCGGACCGCCAACAGTGTCACCAATCTCTTCATTGAAGCCATAAGCGCCAAACTCGGGCTCATCGATCAGAAGGTCATTGTTCGTGTCATATGCGCCATAAAGACCGGTGCCGAACTCATCCTCGGTCAACAACCCATCAGGCTCGCGGTCCCAGGCCTCGAACGGCTCGTTGAAGGGGCCTACTTCGTCGTTGAAGAGGCCGTACTCTTCCTCAGACAGCATGAGGTCGCGGTCGGTATCATACCGGCCAAACACGTCGGCGGAATAGGTGCCGAACTCGGTGTCGGAGAGCCCAAGATTGCTGTCGGCATCGTAGTCCGAGTAGACATAGGTAGTCTGTGCCAGTGCCGGACTTGCTATGAGAACTGCGGCAAGTGAAATGGCTGTGCGTTTGAGTCTCATTCTCTTCTCCTTTGTTTTCATTGTTGGGAGGTAGGGAAAGACACTGCGACGGCTGCTTGCGCCCGCGTCCATGCGGATCAACGGCTGCAATCCGGTGAAGTTGCGTTCATTCAACTGCTACAGCGGATGCGGGAACTGTGTGTCGGCTGAGTGACGCTTTCGCGAAGGGAGGTAAACGCCCCCTTCCTAACCGCTGAACCCGAGGTACCAGACGGCTACAGGAACAGCGAGCAGCAGAACCAGTGACAGCACAACAAGGACACCGTCGCGCGTCAACAGGCCAGCGGCGAACAAGGCTATTACAGCGGAGGCTATCGAGCCCGAGGTAGGGATGATCTCCATCACCGGCATGAAGAGCGCCAGCCCCAGGATAAGGATCAGGGGCAACAAGCTGAGTGGCCGGTGCAATAGAAACGTGAGGCGAGGCTTCAAGAATCGCTCAATGAAACCGATGGGTTTGCGAAGCCACCCTATACCCTTCCGGAGTTTGCCGGACGAAAGTTCACGCCGGGTGATAAATCCTGGCAGCCACACACATTTGCGGCCAAATATCATCTGCGAAACCAGCAGGGCGGCGATCAGACCCACAGTAGCAGTCAGACCCGGAATGGCGCTGGCGGGCGAAGTCGAGATCAAGGTGAAGATGAGCATCAGGGACGCAAATGACCGCTGACCCAAAGCCTTCACTACCTCGTCGACGCTGATGCTTTCACCGGTGGCCGATCCTTCCAGCCGATCCAAAACATCGCTCAGTGCATGCGTACCGTCTTCGCTCATGATCCCTCTGCTTTCCTGCCCCAAACGCCTCTGCCAAGCCCCTGTTCCCGAAGCACACCGGCCGCAGTTCGTTGGGGCCGCCTACCACAATCCCGCAGGTGAACTGCCTTGGACCATGCACGATGTGATCACCGCCACCCAGACCCAGCGGCGTGGCAGGAACTCACTCGTGGGCAGAAAGCGGGGTATGGAGTCCGCCCGTCTGCAAGCAGCGGGATCTATCCCTCCTTACAGAGGGCGTAGGACGGAACTCTCACCATGAGCTGCCCCTTTGGGTTTCATGCACACAGGGAGAGCTACAATGGGAAAGAAATTCTTGGCAGTGGTGGCGGCATCATTGCTTCTGATGCCCAATGCGGGGGGAGCCGAGTCTGCCCCGATAATGAACCTCGATGCCAACGACAACTCGGTTGTGAACGTCGATGAACTGCATGATCTCGTCCGGCGCATGGTCCAACCTTTCGACGACGACCGGGATGGAGCGCTACGAACTTATGAGTTCCACGAGATGGTGTTTCACCTCTGGGACAGCGATCATGACTTCTCCCTCAGTTGGGACGAATTCAACCGGCCTCACGACTGGGATAGCGGGCTGAGACCGGTCGATTTTCCACGGCTTGATGGAGATGGCGATGAGGTCTTGGGTTTCTATGAATTCGAGGCTTTCCAGGAACGTGACATGTACGAAACGTGGGACCGCAACGAGAACCGAACCATCGATACGTTCGAAGTTGCTGGCGGTCTTGTCGCGATCTTCGACATCAATGGGAACGGTGTTCTCGATCCGGAGGAGCTTCAGAACGTGCCGCTGACGGTGCCCAGAGAAGCCGTGAGCTGAGTTCTCTCCACGCCGGGGGCGTGAAATGCCTGCTTGCCAAGAAGGAGGACCACCATGAATCTGACCGGACCGGCCCTTATTGCTCTTGTTGCTGTACTTGTACCGGCGGTGCCGCGTGCGGCATCGGCTGAGACATCAGCGCTGCCAGGGCCTGACCTCGGCCCATTGAGGCCTGCTGACGGTCCTCTAACTCCCGACGCCACTCTTGACCGTCCTTTACGCATAATCGAGCCTGAGCTTCGCGTCGGTCAGGAGGTCGGTTGGCCCCAGGACTTCAGCGCCGGGCAGAACGATGACTACCTGCTCGAAGAAGAATTCGGCACCGAGAGTGACGATGGTGTCTTCACTGACTGGGATGCCGATCCAGATCGATATCTGACACGGGATGAGCTCGGGACCGGCTTGCTTTCTATTCCAGGTGAAGAGGGCGCCACCCTTGTTGATGCCGAGGACATCGGCGGCAGCACGCTTGCGGTTGGCGAGATCGTACCGATGCAGGATTGGCTTCAGGATCGCATCTACGAACAGGGGGTAAGCGCCCGGGAGATCATCGCAGGCGTGCCGGTTCATGGCCTTGATGGCACCGAGATCGGTGTGAGTGCAGACCTCCTGCTGGGCTCCGACGGACAGGTGCTTGCACTCGTTGCCGACGTTGGCGGCGGGTTTTGGGCCATGGGCGAAACCCGGGTGAGTGTGCCATGGTACTTGGTCGAGCTCGGAACTGCTCGCCTTGCGGTTCCTCTGACCGAAGACAGCATCGATGAATATGGTCTGCTCGACTCTGAGTACCTGAGAGCGACAACAGTCGCCAACTCCGTTCAAGCCGGCATAGAAGAGATGGTCGGTGGACCGAATACCTGGCGCATCACCAACCTGGTCGGGAACGTCGTGAAGGTTCGGGACGCTGATATCGAGGCTCCATTTGCCCATGTTCAGGATGCCCTTATCCAGGACGGCAAGCTTGTGGCCATCGCAGTATCCATAGCTCGCCCCAGCTTGGAAACATCACCGGCTCTGGATGATTAGCAGGTTTATTTCGGTGATCCGGCGAATGTGCAGCACCGGACAACTCCAGACTGCGGTCGGCAATCCAGAAAATTCCTACTCCAGATGAAGTGTCATCATGTCAGAAGTTCTTACCCCCTCCGAGGCGTTTAAGCATGCTGCCAAAGAAGGTGAGCGGCGGCTTGATCAATCGCTCCTTGAGTTGCTGTCCACCGGGTTCATAGCGGGGTTTACAATCGTCTTCGGCATCATTGGGCTGGGGCTGGTGCATGGGGTGTTTGGCGCCGGCTCCGGTGCAGCCGGTGAACTTGCAGGAGCGCTCGCCTTTGCCCTGGGTGTGGTCTTCCTGGTGGTCGGTCGAGCCGAGCTGTTTTCGGAGAACTTTTTCGATCCCGTTGCGGCTCTCGTCCAAAACAAGCAGCCAAGCGGGGTACCGAAACTGCTCCGCTTGTGGGGGGTGACATTCGCGCTTAATCTGATCGGAGGCGGGCTCTTCGCCCTCGTCTTTGCCGTCGATGGGGTGTTGCCGACCGCAGCCCTGGAGGCACTCGCCAGCTTTGCCGAAGAGATCGCCGAACGGAATTCGCTAGCCCATCTCTTCAAGGGCATTGCGGGGGGAGCCCTCGTTATTCTTTTGTCGTTTCTGCTTGCAGCCTCCACCAGCTTGGGGAGCCGGATTGCCTTGTCCTTCATGACCGGGTTCCTGCTCGAGCTCGGCCCATTTGACCACGTGGTGGTCACTGGTCTTCACTTGATCGTCGGCATGCTTTCGGGGGCTGAAGTGGGCGGCTGGACCTTTGCCCAAAGCCTGACGCTGGTAACAGCCGGAAACCTGATGGGCGGACTTGGCCTCGTCACCATGACGCACATCGCCCAAGCCAAGGGATAGAGGTGGCGCAACTGGAGCAGCATAGGACTAGCGGCGGAACTGGGGGGAGACTGGGCCGTTGGTCTGAACCGGATGTGCACGACCTGCGCAGACCCGCAAACTGCATGACCCATGGCACGAGTTGCTACGACCTGCCTTATGGCGAGAACGAGATCGGTGGTCTGGAGCCATACGAGTACGACAGTACGGTCTACTGACGTCAAAAGCGTCGCCGATAGGTGACGCACCGCCTTGGGAGCCTGCTGGCCGGAGAGGTACTCTCCGGTCTGTGAGCGTTGCGGCGCCTGTTGCCCTGAGCGCCGGCCGACGTAGCCAGCGTGCACGCCAGCACCCCGCCTGACACCAACAATGCATCAATCGGAGGCGGCTTTGCACCTGCCCGACGAAAACCCAAGGCCCTTCAATTCCCGTGAACGGCGCAAAGCTAACCTTTTCTCCACATGCGCGGTTCTCGGCTTCGTTGGCGTTTTTGCGGCGATCATTACCGACCTGATCGCTGCCGCCGTCGTAGATGGCTATAGCATCATTCAGCAGAGCATCAGCTCGCTCGCCGCTGGCTCATACGCATGGATTCAGGACGGGGGCTTGTACCTGCTCAGCATCGGCACCGTCGCACTTGCAGTCGGGCTAGCCAGGTGGCGATATGACGAAGGAAGATTGCTCGCTGGAGCGCTATCCCTCGTGCTCATCGGCATTGATATCGCCGTCATAGCGTATTTCAACGAGTATGCCGGCCAGCAGAACCAAGGCGCCAACATTCATATCAACGCAGTATACGCCCTGGGCATCCTATTCACAGCATGTGCGATGCTGATCGGGTACAGTCTACGAGGCGTAGCAAGGAACTGGGCGGCCTTTAGCGCCATGATGGGGGCACTTTGGATCCTGACAGCGCCCTTTTTCTTTATAGTACCCTCTGCTTGGTTCGGCCTTTACGAGCGCGGCTTGGCGCTGATCCTCGTCTGCTGGATAGGCGGTATGTGTTGGCTTCTCCAAAGGCGCGCAATGGACATCAGGCGGAAAATCTCCATGCGAGAGGTTGTGGCTCACGAAGCTAGGTAGGCTACAAGGCGCTAGACCACGCTGCCCTGAGTTCGAGCACCGGTGGATTTGCTGCGTCAGGTGGCGAAGAACGCGGGGTGGCAAAGCGGCGGCCGAAGCCGCCGCCCTTGGGTTCTACTGCGTAGACTCAGTAGAACCTTCCGTATCCGCATCGTCCGCACTCTCTTCAGTTTCCGACGCGGCGGAGTTGTTCTGATCGTCTGCAGCAGGCTCGTTCTGCATTGCCGAGCCGTCGGACTGCTCAGTTGGATTGCCGGCAGCGTCGAAATAGGTGACCTCCGCATCCCGACGGAGTTGCTCCCCTAGGCTTGCGGCCAGCTGCTGCCGCAGTGCCTGTTCGATCTGGGGGCGAGCCTGCTCGAATGTCACGACGGCATCCGGGTTAGTCTCCTGGAAGCTGGCAAACGCTGACTGCAGTTGTTCATCGGTAATCTGCTCGTTGAGCTGCCTTGCGACCCAAACCTGCACCAGAGCCTGTTCGGTGATTTCCTCCATCATGGTCTGAACGAGGCTTTGCACCTCCGGATCAGACTCAAGACCGCTTGCTTGGGCCTGGTTCAGAATGAGCTCACGGGTGACCAACTGGTCCAACGCCAGCGAGACGACCATCTCCTCTGGGAACTGCTGCATCTGTGGCGGCAGGGTGGAAATGGCGTTCCGCACGTCCGACAGGGTGATCTGCGTGCCATTCACTTCAGCCACGACGCTGTCGGATGTCGCGGCGCCAGACTGACCTGCCTGGCTAGCTCCAGTGCCTGCAGACGCATCCGTCGTTGTTGCTGACGCTTCGGCTTCAGTCTGTGCTGCTGAATCGGTGCTGGCGGCATCCTGCGCGGTCGCAGGTAGCGCCATAGCTCCTGTCATAAGGGTTGCGACGCTCACGGCGGCGAATAGTCTGTTGTCGAGCTTGATCATCGATCAGTCTCCTTCAGTTATTCTCTCGTGGATGATGCAGGGCAACCTCCGGCTGCCCTGTCACTCAGCCAATGGTGCATCAGCTGATCTGTTCCTGCAGATATGCCAGGCTAGTCCGCGATCGGGGTGGGACAGCGCTTTCGACAATTAGCACACCTCCGGCGGTTGAACTGACGGGGTACCTTTGCAAAGATGGATGCAGTGGGCTGGGTGGCGGATCATCCCGGTCTTCTGTCGGGAGGGGCAGCCGGTCCCCTCCGGGCGCTATGTTCTTGGCTGTCCAAGGATGCAAACGAAGTCTAGGCACACGGACTAGGTTTCTTCGTCTGTATCCTTCGCCATGGCCGCGGCAATCGCTTGATCTGCTTGCTCAAGATCCCCTTCGCGGAGTGAAGAAGCAGACTGAACTTCCCCAGTCGCAGCGGATAGACAGAGGCGAGCCAGAACAGGGTAGTGGTCGGACCCAAATTCGGGTAGCACTTCGAAGCTTTCCAGACCGAAATCCTCCTGGAACAGGATGTGATCCAGCGGCCAGGAAATGACGGGGTTTTTGGCTCCAAAGGTCGGATAGAGGCCACGACCAATCCGTGGATCCAGCAACTCACCTATGCGCATCATCCGGCGGGTCACATCTTCCCAGGGGACACTGTTGGTGTCTCCGGCGACAATGGTGGGCAGAGCCGATGAGCGTGCCTCCAGTGCAGCTTTCAACAAGTGGCCATCGCGATATGCCGTCGACTGCGACGGCGGTATCGGTGGGCGTGGGTGCACCCCGACGAAGTCAAATGTCTCACCATTCCGAAGCCTGATGCCGCTGAAGAGCGTTGGGGTGTAGGCATCGAAGAAGAATCTGAACTCGGGTGAAACAAGTTCGAGCTTTGAGAATAGATGCATCCCGAAGTCGCCTTCGTTTTGGGGAATGTGCTGCACCCGGCCCGTAAATTGCTCGTCAATTTCTGAAAGTTGCTGATCCCACCATTGGTCCGTTTCCATGACCAGGAGAACATCCGGATCAATCTCACCAACCATATGCAGGAACTCTTCTGAGCGTTCGTTGCCTTCCTGCACGTTGGCAATCATGACCGAGACGAGGCTGTCACTTGGACAGCTGTCGAACTCGACAGCTTGGTGCGCCACCAGTGAGCTGTAGGGGTACAGCTCGGAGCCGTGATAGCCCAGAGCTCCGACTGTCAGCAGACCCAATGCCCATCCGTTCCTGCCGACACGCTGATGGACCACGAGGTAGAGGATCAACAGAATCGGCAGTGCGATTGCCAACTGGAGGCGCGGGTAATCCATATACCGCACCCACCATGCATTGGACTCCAGCAAGGGCAGGAACGACGCTACCACCACCAGAAGCGTCAGGGTGAGCAGCGCTGCCGACGCCCAGCGGCGCCATTTTCCGTGAGCTTTCTTCATGAGGTCTGTCCACCTGGCGCCTAGTCACAGGCAAAGGCGCCGATATCCTCCATTTCCGTTTGGTCGTAAACCAGCTGGAACACGGTGTCGCCCTGGGTCCACTCGCCTTCCGCAAGCGGCTGGAAGGGAATGGCATGCTCACCGAACAACCCAAGGCCCAGGTTCGGAGCGACGATCATTGCCTTGGCTTCGTCGCCCGAGATCAGAAGGTCCTGCACCCTGCCGAAGCCAACGCCATCGCGCGTGTTCACGACATCGCCGATCAAGGCACTGGCCCGCCAGGCACCGGCTCCGGGGCTGAGGTCATCGACGCCAGCGGTGATGTTGCCGGCCACAGCCCGAAACTCGGTATTGTCCTCCAGCAACCCGTAGTCCCCAACTGTGTCCTCGACGATCGGCACCCTGGCCCATCCTTCGCCGAACTGCACCTGGTCCCATGGCACGCTGACGTGAACATCACCAATGTCGAGAAAGCCGCCGATCTCCGCTACAAGCGCCAGCACCTCGCCATCTGACCGCAGGATCAGATCTTCCGTCCCGCCAATGGGCTCTGCGCCACGCACGGGCCCGTAGACGACGATGCCTGCGATCAGGTCGGCAACGCTGGTGCCGGAGTCACGGCAGAATTCATCGTCCCAGGTGTCAACGACCACCGGCTCCAGCCCTGCGGCCAGGGTGCTCGAGGCAAGTCCGCAGCATAGCAGGACGGCGGACGACATCAGGTGGAGCTTCATCTGAGTTCCTTTCGACTTCAGCTGAGTTGCACTGCAAACGGGGTCTTCTGCGGTTTCGTTGCCCTGTTGGCCGGATCCATCCTGCGTGAGAAGGGCATAGAACTTCGGTTCACTCGCACATAGGCGTTGACTCGAGTTTTCAGGTTCACTTCTGTTCACCCATGATCACGCTGAAGACCATAGCTAAACGCGAAAATCTACCGGCGGCGCCAAGCGGCAGCCGCACGGTTCGCGTTGTCCTCCAGCGGTCCGAACTGCACCTCTAGCTGCAGTTTTCGGGAGGACCTCACCAGGTATCCTCCCATGCTCATCACCGACACCCACGTCGCCGGCGAAGTCGATCCAGAGAAGCGAAAGCGGCTCTCCGCTACGCACGCCCGTAATTTGGCCCGCCTCCTGCTGGGCCGCATAGATCATCGACTATGGGGCAAACGCCCCTCTCTCTGAGTAATCCATGAACATCCAAAACCCCGGGTGGCCCAAGCGGCACCCAAGCAACCAGCCAAGTTCGGCGAGGGCGTAATCGCTCGGCCGTAACCTCGCTGGAGAACGAGGCAGCAATGGCTGACAATGATGAATATGACGACGTCTCACTTGACAGCTCAATGAGCTTCATCCGCGCATTCCGTCCCGCAAGGCAGTAAGGTCAGTAACCACGATCCTTCCGGAGATGATGATCCGCAAGGCACTCTTGCCCGCCCAGCTCACGCAGCTTCGCCGCGACAGCACCGTTTGTGTGGTCATTGAAGCTCCCACCGCTGAGTGGGTGGAGCTCCTCGCCAAGGCTGCCAAGCGCCTGGGTGACTGGAAGTTCGTCCACTCGGCTAAGGAACCGGCAAAGCCCCGATACCGAGAAGATGTGCCTGGTGATCAGGCAATCCTGGCATTGTCAGCCGGTGGCCGCACGGTGGGCATTTCTCACAACCCTGCCACCTGCCTTCCGAAGGCGATGACAGGTTCGGTCGACATCTACCTCATGATCCCAGCGCCCGACGACGCCATGCTCCGGGAAGCCATCAAGGCCGCGACCGGTCGGTTTCCACGCACGATGCCCTCAGGTGTCGCTGCCGGGCTCGACTATGGAGACATCTGCGCCGCAATCCGCGTGGGCAGTTCGGCCAAGGCATGCGTGGAGCGCTTGGCATCTGCATCGAAGTCGAAGTCTGCCTTTGCCCCCGGCCTCTCGGATGTTCCGCATCGTGATGAACTGCATGGCTACGGAGCGGCACTCGACTGGGGCAAGGGATTAATCCTTGATCTTGCCCAATGGCGTGCCGGCAAGCTCCCTTTCAGTGCCATGGATCGGGCAGTCGTCTTGGCATCGGAACCAGGTCTTGGGAAGTCGACCTTTCCCGGAGCCTTGCCAAGAGTGCCGGCATTCCCCTGTTCTCAACATCGGTAAGTGCCTGGTTCGCGAACGAGCCAGGCTATCTCGACAGCGCCATCAAGCAGATCGACCAGGTCTTTGCCGAAGCCGCTGCCGTGGCGCCCGCCTTGCTGTTCATTGATGAGGGTCGACGGCATTCCATCGAGGGCTAGCCTCGTGAACCGTGGAGATTGGTGGATGCCAGTCGTTGGGCACATCCTGCTCAAGCTCGACAGTGCGGCGTCTTCGGTGAGTTCGAAGCTGATCATCATGGGCGCAACCAACTACCCCCAGAAGCTTGATCCTGCTTTGATCCGTCCCGGCCGACTTTCGCGGATCATCCATATTGAGAAGCCCGACAAGGAGGCGCTGCAGGGCATTCTCCGGCAGCACCTGGGTGATGATCTGCCCGGCGCAGACCTTCGGCATGTTGCCGAGCTCGGGCATGGCGCCAGTGGTGCGGATGTGACCGGATGGGTCAAGGGAGCCCGTCAACGAGCTCGACAGGAAAACCGGACAATAACTATCCAGGACCTGCTGCAGGAGACTCGTGATCCTTTGGCAACCTGCCGAAATCGACTCGGGTTTATTTGGCTGATCGACTCAGGAATTGTTGGCGCATGTAGCGGACACAGGCACTTAGTCGACTCACAATTTCTTGGTGCCGACAAAACGGTCGGGCCAAATCGAACGCGGGTCGATTCCAGAGGTTTTTGGGACGTTTCGATCAGAAATGCGAACCGCTACATCGCCACGATGGCCTGTTCTAGCGTCGCTTTGTCTCCGACGATTCGCACGACGTCGTCCGCGACCTCAATTTGCTCGATGTCCGAGCACAGGTCGGTCTTGCGGAGCCCGATATCGTCGCTGGAAATCCTCTCGCGCATGTTCTGGCCAAACCGTTCCAGAGCGGCGGGTGTGAGGGTGTTCGCGTTGACGTGAGGTCTAGCGCGCTCAAGGGCAGCTTGTGCGCACTCACGCTCGGCCCGCAGCGATACGCTCCCGAAGAATGTCATCGAACTCGTGAGGCGCTCGGACGTGAACGGGCGCTCCGAGAGGTGATCGACCACCACAGTGTCCAGTGCATCCATGGCGATGGAGTGCCCCTTGCAGTGATTTGCCGAAACGGGCCGCGCCAGAGCAGGCTTAGTAGAGCGACTGAACAATCGACGCCGGCTCGAACCAATCGGCAACATCCCGGCAGCCGAACCCGAGGCGAACTACTACGCCACACTGGAACAACCGGCCATGGCCGCATAATTTAAACCAGAAAGCCTCCGAATTTCCCGGTGCGGTCCAGGCCATCGCCGAAGCAGATCTCTAAGCTGGTGTGCCTCTTGGCTTCTGGCAAGCCCTTGGTTGGTCTAGCTGTTCGCCACAGAGTTCAAGCCGTCCTCGTACATCTTCAGTGTCGCGTCAATGTCGTTGAGGTGGAGAGCGAAGCCTTGCTCAAGGGCTTCGGCCTGGCGGCGTAGATGATCGCGCCGGGAGAGCATCTCGAAACGCTCACTCTCGAGTTCTTTGATCGCCAGGTCAATGCGCTCGCGGTGCGATGAAAGCCGCTGTACCATTGGTGCTGTTTGCTTAGCGGCTTCCATGATGGCAGTTTCGGCTTGCTGATGTTCCTCATCAACTATTGTCAGGTCAGTCTTGGTACGCACAGCCATGCCTTTCCTCAAATGAACCGACCCTGTTGGGCCGGATGTCGCGAAATACTTCTGTGGACAAGAACTCGGATCGTTGAGAAGTCCAAGGTAATCCTAGCGTTTATCTTAACCCTCAAGGTAAACATGTGAGATCGGCTAGGGCGGATTGGATTCGCGGATCCGATGCTGGGGTAAAGCTGTTGTCTTTTCCCACCAAATTTTGGAATTCCCTTGCACCCAGCGCGATCAAGCTGGACCGAACTAATAGCGCGCTGCTTTGCTACGTCCCGCAAGGCCCACCTCTTGCTCATCGTTGATGCTAAGGTGTGCGTAACTTGATCAGAGAGTTGCGATCCGGACCTCCGCTCGTTAACCATCTTGGGACGGAGGGGCAAATGATCCATCAATTGGTAAAAATACGACGGGCGCAGCCTGCTGCCGGACCAAAGATCGTGGAGACGCTCCCCAGCTACGTTGTTTTCCCCCTTTTGCCGGTTGAACCGCGAACAACGCCAATCTCCTTAAGCTCAATTTCTAGCGGCAATGCTGATCTGGTGGTGTGCACGTACAGGCGTCGCAGGATGGCCGCGTCCGCATCGGTTTGGAGCGCTGCGAACGACGCTTGAGGGGCTCCGGGCTGTCTTTGGAAAGCCTTCTTCGGCGCTGACCTGCAGTCCGCTTGCTCTGCCTATGAGCGGCAGCTTTCTTACCTGCGGATCCTAACAGCGGACTGACACCTAACGGCCCCAGTCTTGCCATTGATTGTCGAAGTCTAGGGTCTTTCCTGTCTCGGTTATTGGAGGCCCATGAAGCAGCCATGACAACGTCTCACCACGGCCCTCTGTATCCGCACTATGACATTTGAACCCAACGCGCCGGCGACCAGCACGCTGGTAGCCAGCGCAACCGCCACCAACGTTAATGGGAATACCACGCTCTCCATCATCCTTGCGGTGAGTGCGTGTCATCTGATCAACGACGTCATGCAGTCGCTGCTCGCCGCAATCTATCCGATCCTGAAGACTAGCTATGGTCTGGACTACGTGCAGATCGGCCTGCTGACGCTGACGTTTCAATGCGTTGCTTCGCTTCTGCAGCCTGCCATTGGCATCTACACTGACAAACGGCCCTTGCCGTACTCGCTCCCGGTCGGGATGGCATCAAGCCTGGTCGGCCTGATCATTCTTGGCTTTGCGCAGAGCTACTGGCTGTTGCTGGTCGGGTCCGCGTTCATTGGATTGGGGTCGGCGATCTTTCATCCAGAGTCCAGCCGGGTTGCTCGCCTCGCTTCTGGTGGTCGGCACGGCTTAGCCCAATCACTGTTCCAGGTCGGCGGGAATGCTGGCTCGGCCATCGGGCCGTTGCTAGCTGCCTTCATTGTGCTGCCACGCGGCCAGTGGAGCGTCAGCCTGTTCGCCGGGGGATCCCTGGTTGGCATCTTCATTCTTTGGCGGGTTGGACGTTGGTATGCCGAACATCAGCGGTCGAATGCCGGCAAGGCGCCTGCAAGCACCGCTTTGCTTTTTGACAGGCGAACCACGATGGTTGCGCTGACCGTACTGACGGTACTGACTTTGACCAAGAACGCCTACATGGCGAGCTTGTCGAGCTACTACACCTTCTTCTTGATCGACAAGTTCCAGGTCGGGGTTCAGGACGCCCAGCTTCTTCTCTTTGTCTTCCTGGGCGCATCGGCCTTGGGCGTGTTCCTGGGTGGCCCCATCGGCGATCGCTTTGGGGCGAAGTTCGTCATTTGGTTCTCCATCCTGGGCGTGCTGCCCTTCACCCTTGCTTTGCCCTATGCAGATCTCACCTGGACCGTCATTCTGACGATCCTCACTGGGCTGATCTTCTCGTCGGCGTTCTCGGCAATCGTGGTGTTCGCGCAGGAACTGATGCCAGGGCGAATAGGAATGATCGCTGGTATCTTCTTCGGCTTTGCCTTTGGTGCGGGCGGCATCGCGGCCGCAGCACTCGGTGCCTTGGCTGACACCACCAGCATCGAGCATGTCTTCTGGCTATGCTCATTCTTGCCATTGGCGGGGTTGTTGACAGTCTTCCTGCCGGACATGGGGAGGGTTCGCTAAGTGACGCACTTAAAGGCGAGCGCCTAGATGGTCCTCGAGAGGATGGTGATGCGGTTCCGCTTCATTGGAGGCCAGTCACCCCCATAATCTCCCAATTGATTGCAGTGCGCATCTATGTCGCAGCGGGTGCGCCATTCAGACACTCTTCTTTGGGATTCAGTGGTCAAAAAGCGCAAAAAATGCCTCTTCGTTGCCAATTGAACCTGTGGGCTCGTCCGGCAACGAAGAGGACTTGTGACGAACAGTAAGTCGATGCTCGTAGCCCAGGTCAGACTAAGCGCGCCGGCCCGATACTGCGCGCCCGATGGCGATGAGAATACAGGCCCCGATAAAGCCTGCTATCAAATAGCCCAGCCAGCCACCGAAGGAGACACCGAGCAGTCCCAGAAGAATGCTGGCGATGATCGCGCCGACGATGCCAAGAATTATGTTCATGAAGACACCGGTGTTGGTGTTCATGACCTTGCCGGCCAACCAGCCGGCTATGCCACCAATGATGATCGCTGCGATAATGCCGACGCCATCAAATCCCATAAGACTTCCCTCCGAGTTGTAATCTGTAGCATTGCTATCTGCAGCGGTAACGCAACCGTGAATCAATTGGTTGCTCGCAGGGGCAAGGCCTGCTTCAGTCAAGCTGCCACTTGCAGGGACGCAATGCAATCTCAGGGCGGACGCTCAGGACGATGCTCGTGCCCGAGAATGCGCTTCTCGGATCACGAGCAGGGCGGCACTAACATCAATGGCGAGTGCTTAGGCTGCACCAGCCGGGGCACTCTCACCGGAAATCCCACAGCAAAGAAGCACCTGATCCTCACAGGAAGCCCTACAGCTTACCCCGCCCTATCCCGCTCCAGCACGTCCTCGACGTAGAAGTTGAGAACCAGCACGCGGAGCACCGCCAACAGAGGGGTCGCCAGGGCGACGCCGAGCTCTCCGAACAGAGCCCCCATGATCATCAGAAAAGCCAGGGAGTGCGCCGGCGGCAGATCGACGGCCCGTTGCTGGATGAGTGGTGTAAGGAGATAGCCCTCGATCCACTGGATCACCAAAAAGCCGCCCATGACGAACAAGAACGTGGTGTTGCCCTGCATCAGCGCTACCATGCCAACGGGAACGGCAGCCAGTATCGGACCAAGAAAGGGGATGAAATTAAGGAGCGCTGTTATGCCCGAAAGCGCGATGGCATTGGGAACCGAAAACACTGACAGGAGCGCAAAGACACTGACGCCGACGATCAGCATGGCCACCAACTGACCGACGAGCCACGCCTGCAATGCCCGCCCACCCTTGGTCAGAACCTCGGCCGCGCGGCTTCTTCGTTGGGGCGGCAAGAGGATGACCAAGCCTTTCAGATAGCCCGCGGGGCTGATTGCCAGGAACACGCCGAGCAGGAAAACCGAGAGGCCACTCATCGCCACGCCGGACACGGTCCATAGGGCATCTCCAGCCAGATCGATCATGGCGGCGTTGTCGGGCACCATTGCCTCGACCGGTTTGGTGTCTTCCAGTATGTCGAAGGGCAGATCCAACTCCTGGAGGGTGCGGCCGAGTTGCGTCGCCTGTTCGACGATGGCGCTCTCCAGCGCTCGAAACTCCCCCACGATGGTGGCGCCAGCCCAATAGGCGGCAGCTCCGAAGCCGGCCGCTGCCGCCAACACAACGAGGGCCAGTTTCCACGAACGGCCAATGCCCGTGGGTATTTGCGCAACGGCAGCGTCAAGGACCGCCGCGACAAGTATCCCGGCAAAGATCAACAGGATGATGTCGCCAAGTGTCCAGATCAGCACTCCGGCGGTGGCAACCACAAGGCTCAGGAGTATGGCTCTCCTGATCCCGGACTTCCATGATGAAGCTGCACCGGCAGCGTCGTGAGCGTCCCCCGCGCTCATGCGATGCCCTGCAGCAAGGCGGAGAAGGGATTGGGAAAGTGGCCCCAACGTTTCTTTGGTCTTTCGGGGTCGACCAGATCGGTTTCCGCGATGATCTCTTCTTCGGGTTTTAGGGGGCGTGCCTCGACCCGGCGCAGCCGACCTGCTCCGTTGAGGGCTTCGATCGCGGCAACCAGGGATTGTTGGTCTGAGATGGCCTTAGCCACCTCCCGCGTCGACAAGCCCAGGTGCTCGGCAAGCAAGCTGGCTCGAACATTGAGAATGCCGCGCCGCGTTGCTTCCTCGTCGGCGGCATGAGTGGCGTCGAGCAGTACGTCGCACTCGGTGTCGTAGCCCATGGAGCGGTTGTTGAGGTTGGCCGAGCCAATCTTGAGATAGCGAGAGTCTGCGACGAGCACCTTGGCGTGCACGTAGACCGGCGTGCCGCTCTCGTTGACGGGGAAATAGGCTCGGAACCTGTCGTGCAGGTCGGCCTTCCTCAGCAGGTGGAGAAGCCGGGATCGGGCGGAGTCCATGGCTTTCGCCTCTAGCCAGCCATCGGCGCTCTCGGGCATGATGACGACCACTTCGGGGCCGTCCGGCTCTTTCAATCTAGCGGCAAGGGCTTCTGCAATCTTACGGGAGGCCAGGTACTGGTTCTCGATATAAAGGCGCTCGTTTGCAGTTTCGATCAGCCGCAACGTTACCGCTTCGATCTCCGAAACTTGCGGGTATTCATCGAACGCGCCACTCGTCCGGGCAATTGCCAAGTCCACATCGGTGAACTGAACAGGGACAGTCGAGGGCCAGATCGGATCCACCTGGGGAGCCGCCGACAGCTGTTCGCCGGTGGCACGGAGCCATCGCTCCCGCGCTAGCTCCGCTAAATCGCGAACTACCTCGCCACTAATGCAGGTGGTGACATCATGCCAAGGCGGCAGGTGGCGACCCCAAGGCGAGCGTCGGTACGGATCGGATTCCTTGTGCGCCCAATTGTCCCAACGCCCCACAGTCATGTCGATCCCACCGCAAAATGCCAGGACGTCGTCGATCACCACCAGCTTCATGTGGTGCGCTGCCAAGGGGGGATGGGCACCGTCCAGCCGAAATTGGACGTTCTGGTGACCGAGCCAGTTTAGGAGGAAAAGGGGTGTCTCGCCGCGACCGAGTGAGCGAAGGGTGCCAATGTCCCATTTAAGGAGTCGGATTTCGAGTTCGGGCCGACGCTTGGGCAGCCAATTCAGAAAGTCGCCGATCTTGTCGGGTCCCTCAATCTGCTGTTCGTCCGGCTCAAGGTTGGTGCGCGCGTCGAAGTCCCACCCGATCAGCAAAATCGAGTGCTTGGCTTTCAGCATCGTTTCCTTAGCGGCCCGAAAATAGCCGCTGCCATCGACTACGGCCGACATGCGGTCCGCTCTGCTTCGGCGCCAGAACGTTGCTGGCGGTATCGCTTCTGGTGTTGCCAAGGTCTGCATCAATAGCAGCTCAGAAGATGAGCATCAGGAGCCCGACGACGACAATCAAGCCAATCAGGAAGATCACGCCGATCGTGCCACCTACAAACTTCAGCATATTTCCCTCTCCGTCCAAATAACCTGTCTCCGCCGCACCTGGCGGCAGAGCTTAGGCCCAGTGGCAACGGCATCCCAAGGTTAATCGTTCCCGAGTAATGGAGCTGGATTTGGGTTGGTTAAACATCTGTTTAGACACTAAATTGCGTGTAACTGAGGCGTTTTTTCGGATTGAGTGGCTTGTGCACCGCTACAGGCTGAAAATCTCCCTTGGCAGCATGGCGCCAGATCGAGCCTCATCACTTGCGGCAATATCCGCCGAACCCTCCTGAGTGCGGACGCGCTGGGCATTTTACCACGATCTCGCCATATCAGCCTTTTGCCAAGGTTTACATGATCGGCACTTTATCGAGTGCACTGCCACGTACGCGGGGTAACCAAGCAAGGCCTTAAACGAGCATAAGTGGTCATCGCTCCAGTATAGTCGTGACCGAACAAGGCGAAGCCGCTTATGGCAACACTAGTCATCCAAGGCTTGCTGAAAGGCTGTCCTGCACTGCCCGCGCACAATACTGAACTTTAGAATGGTTCTAACCTATTGTGAATATTATTGATTTTCCTCTTTACCTGATTTAGGGCTTCCCTATGAAAAAGACCGGACCTTCGGTCCAGAGTGACGGCAAAACGGTAGCTGCAGTCATTGCAGGGTAGCGAGCTCCTCCGCCACGCTCCAGGAAACACGCCGCGAATGACCGGAAGGAAATGACATGGCGGAACTTGCTTACCCGCTGGATGACCAGGCTGTTTCCAGGCGGCATCGCGATTTTGCCGCTTCGCGTTCCTCTCGGCTCGAGGCACGCGGTGTCTCGGCCGGCTATGATGCCGCGGTCGTCCTCAATGGCGTCGACCTCAAAATTCCCGACGGCCAGATAACGGCATTGGTGGGGCCCAATGGCTGTGGCAAGTCCACACTGCTCAAGGTGCTGGCTCGTATCCTCAAACCCAGCAGCGGCACCGCGGTTCTCGATGGCAAGGATGTCTTCACGGCCAAGACCCGCGACGTCGCGGCGCGATTGGGACTCTTGCCGCAGGGACCGGCAACGCCTGAAGGGCTGACCGTTCGAGAGCTGGTGTGCCAGGGTCGGTATCCGCATCAGTCGCTGCTCCGCCAGTGGACGCGCCTGGACGAAGCCGCCGTCAGCGAGGCCATGGCGACTGCCAATGTGACAGAGTTTGCCGACCGGCCGGTGGATAGCATCTCGGGCGGGCAGCGGCAGCGCTGCTGGATCGCCATGGTGCTGGCCCAGCAGACCGATCTCATCCTGCTCGATGAGCCAACCACCTTTCTGGATTTAAAGGTGCAGGTTGATCTGATGGATCTGCTGGTCCGGTTGGCTGCAGAGCAGGGCCGGACCCTCGTGGTCGTCCTGCATGAACTCAATCTCGCCGCCGCTTATGCCGATTATCTCGTCATGATGAAGAACGGCGCCATCGTCGCGCATGGCGACGTCTCCGAAGTGTTCACCTCCAAGCACCTCAAGCAGGTTTTCGATCTGGATGCAGCCGTCATCCATGATCCACTATCGGGACGACCGGTCTGCGTCCCGCACCTGCGCACCAGGTCGGCGGCGACTGCCGTACGGGCATGACCGACACGGCTGGGCAGTTGTCGGGCGTACCACGCCGGACCGGTGCGGCCGCCCCGGCGACCATCGGACTGGCGATGACCGCGCTCATCGTCCTCATGTTCAGCATCCACATCGCCGTGGGGGCTAAATACTTGCCCTTGCCGCTGGTGCTCGAGGCGCTCACGGCTCGCGACCCGACCGTCTTCGACCATATGATCGTTTGGGATCTGCGCTTGCCGCGTGCCGTGCTGGCGGTGGTCGTCGGCGCCGCGATTGCCGTTTCCGGCGCTCTCCTCCAAGGGGTAACCCGCAATCCTCTTGCCGATCCCGGCATATTGGGGCTCATGGCTGGCGCCTCGTTTGCGGTGGTGATGGCCACCAGCGTTTTCGGCATGTCCGCGCCGGCGCTCCTGCCGTTTATCGCTGCAGCTGGTGCATTGGGTGCCGCCGCGGTCGTCTATGGCATTGCCCTGCTGGCGCCGGGTGGGCCCACGCCGGTGACGCTGACGCTGTCGGGCGCGGCCGTTACGGTCTTTCTCAGCGCCTGGATATCGCTGGCCCACATCCTCAATGAGGATGGCTTTGATCAACTCCGGGTCTGGCTCACCGGGTCGTTGGCGGGACGCGACCTGTCATTGCTGGCCTATACCGGTCTGCCGCTGGCCCTTGGCATCATTGGTGCACTGTTGCTCTCGCGCCAGGTCACCGTGCTCGCGATGGGGGAAGAGGTCGCAACCGGTCTTGGCGTGCGCACGGGACGTTTGAAGGCCTTGCTTCTGGCCGTTGTTGTGGTGTTGACCGCCTGCGCCGTCACCCTGGCCGGCCCGCTGGGCTTCATCGGCTTGGTCATTCCCCATGTGGTGCGCCTCTTCGCCGGCTCGGACTACCGTCTCATCGTACCGTTCTCGGCCCTTGCCGGTGCCGCTTACCTGACGGGTGTGGACATTGTCGCCCGCATCGCACTCCAGCCCCAGGAAATTTCGACAGGGCTGGTGACGGCGATGCTCGGCTCGCCGCTTTTTGTGTTCCTGGTCTGGCAGAAGACACGATGAGCCGTTCGCATTCGCCACGGCAATATTGGGTCTGGCGCGCCTTCGACGAACAACTGGCCCTGCGGCTCCCGCGTCGCGCCTTGTTCTGCCTGGCCGGGTTGTTTCTGCTGCTGGCGACCATCTTCGCGATCAGCGTTCTCACGGGTTCCTATGGCGTCCCATGGGGGGATGTCTTCGCCACCTTGACCGGGGCGACCGTCACCACGGCCATCGACAACGTCGTCTGGGAGTTCCGGCTGCCTCGCATGCTGGTTGCGGCCATGGTCGGGGCAATGATGGCACTCTCTGGCGCTGCCTTGCAGAACGTGACCCGCAATGGGCTCGCGGACCCCTCCCTGGTGGGGGTAAGCCAGGGCGCGGCTCTTGCAGTGGTGTCTCTGGTCATTGCCTTTCCTGAGGTCTCGCCATCCCTGCGCCCGATATCGGCGTTTGCCGGCGCTATGGCGGCGGCAATCCTCGTGCAGTTCCTGTCGACGGGCGGCCGGCGTCACGGCAGTTCAATCCGTTTTATTCTGCTCGGGATCGGTGTGGCGGCCTTTATCAGTTCGATCACCACCGCCCTTCTCACCTATGGCGATATCCAGCGCGCCTCGGCGGCCCTGACCTGGATGGCCGGGTCAATCAACGCGGCGAGTTGGTCCGATGTCTGGCTGCTGGCGGGGGCGCTGCTGGTGCTCTTACCGGTCCTTTTGGGCATCAGCCGCCAGATTGCGGCTTTGCAGATGGGTGAAGATCTCGCCGTCGGTCTCGGTGCGCCGGTGCGGTTTGCCCGCTATGCGCTGATCACGCTGGCCGTGGCCATGGCGGCCATTGCCACGGCGGTGGTCGGGCCGCTGGCCTTTGTGGGCCTGATCGCCCCGCATGCCGCGCGGCGACTTGCCCATGCCGGCATCGGCCTCACCCTGATCATCACCGCCATGACCGGCGCCGTACTCGTCTCGGGCGCCGATCTGCTCGGTCGCGCTCTGTTTGCACCGCTCCAGATCCCCGCAGGTATTGTGACGGCGGTCATTGGCGTTCCCACCTTTGTTTACCTCTTGTGGGGGCAAGCCGCACACGGTCGTCGCTAGACCCCGGTCCTTTATTTTCAATGGCCTAGCATGACTACTTTGGAATGGTTTCAGCTATACTCTAGAACCATTCTAACCTATTGAAAATATGTTGAATTCTCTCCAGCTCGGCCGTAGTTTCCCGCCATAACCTCAATGCGGAACCTTGACCTCCGTTGATTGAAGGCGGCCGGTTGTCCGGCAGAGCAGGCGCTGGTGCGATGGCGCCATGCCGTGCCCTTCAGCAACGCGATCACAGTGTCCGGCGCCAAACGGATAGGCCCATGACCACCAGGATATTGCGCACCAACGTGCCCGCTGGACGCGTCTCACGCCGTAGCGCTCTCCTCGTCGCCGCTGTGGGGCTGTTCATGGCGAGCTTGGCCGTGCCTGCACTGGCCCTCGAATGCGAAGTGGGGCAGCGCGCTTTCACCCATGCCGGCGGGGAGACCTGCATTCCCGAGGATCCGCAACGCATTGTCAGCCTGCACGACCAGTCGGTGACGCTGACCCTGCTCGAAGTGGGGGCGCCGGTTGTCGGCTCGCATGGCCGGGTCGACGAGGAGGGGGCGCGATTCGCTTTCCCGCAGGGCATCGGGGCCACCTATGCCAAGACCCAGGGCTGGGACGGCATATTGAACGTCTATGCCGGCTATGGCGGTCTGACCAAGGTACTTCAAGATCTAGGATTTGAGCGCGTTCCCTTCGCCCAGGAGATGGTGGAGCGGGGGGTGGCTTGGGGTGAGGAGGTCAGCGCCGAAGTGCTGCCAGAGTTGCAGGCAGATTACATCTTTGACACCTATACCATCGCCTATGGCGATACCCTGGCGTCTCCTGCCGAGCGCATGGCAGAAGTACTGCCGAGCTGGTGCGATCTGCTGATGGCATGCTCGGAGGGCCGCTACATCGTGGTGGCGCGCGAATATGCCACCGGCTTCTCCTTTGCCCAGCTCAACATGGTTATCCAGCTGATCGTCACCCATGCGGCGCGCTCGCTAGCGCAGCCCGGCGCCTGAGGCAGGTGCTTGCCATGGAGGTATGGCGCTCACCTTTGCTATCGATCGTCGCGGCGCTGCCTGAGCCGGAGGACGCTTTCGCGCCACGTATCCAGGTTGGAAAGGCACCGGCCGGAACGTTCAGTCTGGCCGAATTGGCGGCTGGAGAGCACCTGGACGAACTGCTTGCGGCGGAAATGCAGTCTGTGTCGGGTGCCGATCACAAGCTGGCTGCAGCCTATCTCATAGGCCGACTGTCCTGGTCGTTGTCGAGCGTGCTTGCTGGGTTGGCGCTGCGAGGAGCATGGGCAGTTGAACTCACCGCTAGCGGCATCACCCCGCTCTCGCGCCAGGTGGCGTGGGAGGAAGATGGGGAGAGCGGCGTCTCCACCGTGGCCGACTTTGTGCTCGATCCCGATCTCCTCCGATTTTCAGAGGCTGACCAGCCAGGAAGCGACCGCCTCTTCCAGTCCGCGATCGAAACCCTTCTGGCTCCGATCGTCGACAGTCTTTATCGGCGATCGCACCTGCCGCGGAGTGCGTTGTGGCGCTTGGTCGGCGATGGGCTTGCCGCAGCTTTTCTGGCCCAGGGCAAGGCGCTTGGTTGTGCCGACCGGGCCATGTCGCTGGCGCTGGGCATGCTCCGTCGCAAGAGTACGCCGCTCTATTCCAAGCAGACTGGCTTCATCCAGATCACCGTTCCGGAACGCCCACAGCTCGCCGAGTGGTTCCGGGCGCGCGGCGGCTGCTGCCGCTACTACACCAGCGATGGCGGCGAATATTGCAGCACTTGCGTGCTGCGGGATGAGGATAGCCGAAACCAGCGCCTCGTCGACTACCTGCGCCGCACCCATGCCGAACAAGCCGCTTGATGCCAGGTCGGCCCTACCAAGTTTCTCAAGGAACTCACCATGAAACGCACCGTCACCGCAGTCTTGGCAGGGCTTGTTGCCACTGCAGCCCTCTCCGCTTCTGCACTCGCGCTCGACTGCGCCGAGGGACAGCGTCCAATTATCCACGCCGCGGGCGAAACCTGCATTCCCGAACAGCCGGAGCGGATTGTGGCGCCGCGCGGTGACAGCATCGCAACGCCGCTGATCGATCTTGGCGCCCCACTGGTAGGGGCGGGCTTCCAGTCTGGTGAGGACGGCCAGGTCTTTCTGCGCGGCGCATCCGATATCTTCGGCGCATCCTTTGTGGATGAACTTGGCCTGGCGACGGTGGGCAATCCCAACGAGCCCGATATCGAGGCCATTGCAGCCCTCGAACCCGACCTGATCATCCTCACGGACTATCAGCAGTCCATCTTCGACCAAGCGGCTCGCATCGCGCCTACCATCGTGGTCGAAGGCAATCTGCCCTTCTTAGAGCACCTCGCTTTCCTCGCGGACGCCGCAGGCATGCAGGGCGAATACGAAAGCCGCCTGGCTGCATACCGCGCCAAGATCGAAGACCTTCAGGCCACTTTGGGTGACGCGAGCGCTATAACCGTGTCGCGGCTGGACCTCTGGGAAGACGGGCTATGGTACTACCCCAATTGGGGCGCCATCGATCAGGTGATCAACGATGTCGGCTTTAGCCGCCCGCCCATCCAGGCAGAGGCTACCGAGAACATTTCCGCCCTCAGCTTCGAGCGCCTGCCGGAGTTCGATGCCGATGTGATCCTCTCCAGCCGCGCGCCGCGCTTCGGCCAAACCATCGCCATGCTGGAGGAGCAGTGGGACGCCGCAGCGCCCTTCTGGCGGCAGCTTCCGGGCGTCACCGCTGGCAACCACTATTGGTACGAACGCGATGTCTGGGTCGGCTACACATTCAAGTCCCTCGAAGCCGCAGCGGACGGTCTGCTGTTGCTGACCGCTGGGCGCTTCGACGGCGCCGAATAGAACTGACAACAAACCATCAATCTCTGCCGCCTCCCAATCGGATGAAAGCCATGAAACTTACTCGCACTCTTTTCAGTGTCGTCGGTGCGCTGCTGCTCACCATCAGCCCCATCTCAGCCCAGCAATTCCCACTGACGATCGAGCATAAATTCGGCACCTCCATCATTGAGGAAAAGCCGGAGCGCGTCGCCAGCCTCGATTACGCTGGCACCGATGATCTGCTGGCGCTTGGTGTCCAGCCTGTCACCATCCGGCATTGGTATGGTGATTATCCACGCTCCGTCTGGCCTTGGGCCGAACCGCTGCTGGAGGGTGAGCCGCCGATCCTGAGGGGTGACATCGATTTCGAGCAGGTCGCTGCGGCCGATCCTGATGTCATCATTGCCCTCTGGTCGGGGATCACTGCCGAGCAATACGACAAGCTCAGCCTGATCGCGCCAGTCGTGGCGGTGCCCGAAGGGGTGGGCGACTACGCGCTGCCCTGGGATGAGCGCGCCCTGATCGCCGGGCGTGCCATCGGCAAGCTGGAAGAAGCCGAAGCGCAGGTAGAGGCGATAACCGCCCGCCTTGCCGAGGCAGCGGCCAAGCACCCTGACTGGGCTGGCAAGACTGCTGTTGTCGCCCATGCGTGGGATGGTCCGGACCAGCCGGGCGTCTATACCGGCAAGGACGTGCGTGCACAGTTGCTCGAGCAGATGGGCTTTGTGACGCCCGAGGCGGTCAATGCGCTGGCGGGAGATGGCGATGTGTTCGTGGTCGACCTCTCGCCCGAAGATCTTTCCCCTCTCCAGGTCGATCTGCTTTTTTGGGTGACTACCGGTGCCTGGGACAACGTGCGCGACATGACGGGCCGGCCCTTCCTCTCCCCGGCTCTCGAGGGACGGGAGGTCTTCATGGGCCCTGAACTCACCGCTGCATTCTCCCATGCCTCGCTGCTCAGCCTGCCCTATGCGATTGATCGCATGGTCCCCATGATCGAGGCCGCCCTGGATGGCGATCCCCAGACCCATGCGGATGAGCGCCCGGAGGACTTGTGAGCGCCCACCGCTTCTGCCGCGATGTCTGCCTTGAGCGGGGTGAACCGCTCGAGGGGACCGGCAACACCCCGACCCGGCTGCTGATGCTGGCTTGGCCCCGCGGCAAATGGCGGACGCCACGTTGGGAGTCCATCGGCATGAGCCCCGCGCTGGCGGGTGCCGTGCAGGACGCGATGGATGCCGGCGTTCATGTCGCCCTTGTCGACAGAACCGGGGACAGTGACAGCCTGGCGCAGCTGCACGCGCTGCCCGAGAGCATCTACGCCGATTTCGCCGACGAGACAGACTTGGTGGAGGCCATCCGCGCCTACACCGGAGGCGACCTGTTTCAGGGTGCCCACGACCCGCGGACGACAATTCTTTGCTGCACGGACTCGCGGCGTGACGCCTGCTGTGCGCGCTACGGCTTTTCCACCTACAAGGCCCTGGCCGCCATCTCCGATCCGGCGCGGTTCCACATTGTCCAGGCCACCCATATCGGCGGCTGCCGCTTCGCCGCGTCCTTGATCGTCATGCCCCACCGCGCCCGCTATGGCCGCATGACGGCAGGACAGGCGGCGGCGTTCATCGATAGCCTCGAACGCAACGAGGTCTTCCTGCCGGCCTATAAGGGTCGTGCCGATCTGCCCGAACCCCTCCAAGTGGCAGAACTTGCCGCTCTACGATGGGCCGCGGCGCATCACTGCAACAGCGGCGAACTGAAACTAATCATGCCCGATTTGCCCGATGATCCGGAGGAGGGGCAGGAGCTCGCTTTCGCAGCCAGGCTCCCCGGCCGGACGCTCGAAATCCGTCTCCGCGCCGAGACATTCCACGTGCAGGGCAATTGCGGGATCCTCGCCCGCGATGGCGGTGAACCCATGCTGCGCTGGTGCCTCCAAGGTGTTGCCGAGGCTCCACTTTCCAACCAACTTCAAAAGGACATCTGAACATGATCAATCGCCTGCTCGGCGTCTGCCTTGGTTTCGCGCTTGTTATCTCGCCGAGCCTTGCCCAAGAGACGCGCACCCTCACCGACAGCACCGGCACCGAGGTCACCGTGCCGGCCGACCTGCAGCGCATCGTCTCGTTGCACGACACCTCCCTCACCGTGGCGCTCCTGGAACTCGGCCTTGTCCCCGTGGGCAGCCATGGGCGCACCGCTGAGGACGGCACCCCCTTCATCCGTTCGGGCGAACTGATCACCGGCTATGACTTTGCCAATTCCCAGATCGCCTTTGTCGGCAATCTGCCGGCGGACGTGGAAGCGATCGCCAAGCTCGAGCCCGACCTGATCCTCACCACCAGCTGGCAGACCGCCGATGTGAGCCAGCTCCGGGCCATCGCGCCCACCTATGTGTTTGATATCAGCACGGCCGGCGACTTCGAGATCTATGATCGCCTTGCCGAGGTGACCGGCGCCACCGATATTCTCGACAAGCTCAAGGCGCGTTATCAGGCGCAGCTGGACATGATCGGTCAACTCGTGACCCCCGAGGACATCACGGTCAGCGTCATCCAGGCTCATGGCGGCGAATTGCAGGTGTGGAACACCTATGGTTCGCTGGGCAAGGTTTTGCGCGATGCCGGTTTCACCTTTCCCGAGGCTATCAATGCCATCGAGGGGAATGAGCGCCAGATCTTCTCGGGTGAATCCTACCCCGAGCTTGATGCCGACTTCATCTTCGTGACGTATCGGCCCGGCGAGGGCGAGAGCCCGGCGACGGCACGGGCGGCGCTGGACGAGGTGCTACCGAACTGGTGTGCGGTACTGCATGCCTGTCGCGAGGGGCAAATCGTCTACCTGCCGCGCGAGATCGCATCTTCGGCCACCTACGACTCTCTCACCGTTCTGGCGCAGACCGTCGCGAGCCACATTGCCGGTCGGGATTTCGTCGCAACGGGGGATTGAGACCCCGCTGCAGCGCTAGCAACCCTTACTGCAACAGCCACTCATGCTCGGGCGCGTTGTGGAACTTCCACACGCGCTTGGGCCCGGCCATGACGTTGAGATAGTAAAGGTCATAGCCCGCGGTTGTCGCCACCGGATGATAGCCGTACGGCACCAGCGTCACGTCGCCATCCTCGATCACCAGCGCTTCGTCCAGGCTCCGGTCATCGGTATAGACCCGCTGCATGGCAAAGCCCTGCGGTGGGTTGAGCCGGTGGAAATAGGTCTCCTCCAGCTGGCTTTCATGAGGGAGGTTGTCCTTGTCATGCTTGTGCGGCGGATAGGAAGAGGTGTTGCCTTGGGGAGTAATCACCTCCACCACCAGCAGCGCATGGGCCGCGCCGTCATCTTCGGGCATGATGTTGTAGACATGCCGGACATTGGCGCCCTTGCCCCGGCTGATGCGGGGATGCGTGCCGGGCGAGATCGCCTTGGCCGGGTAGTCGCCGCCGCCCGGCGCCGAGCAGATGGCCAGCTCTAGCGCCGTCGTCGCCTCCACCTGCCAGGCGCTGCCCTGCGGCACATAAAGCGCCCAGGGCGCGCCCTCGAACGGGCTCATGCGCTCGCCCAGTTCGCCGAACTCCTCGCCATCGACGCTGAACCGGCCCTTGCCGGCCACCAGCACCAAGCACAGTTCGCGCTCGCCAGCCTTCCCGCCGGCCGCTTCCCCGGCGTCCAGTTTGTGTAGCGCAAAACCCACATGAGTCCAGCCGGCCGAGGCGGGCGTCACCTCATGAACGAGGCCTTTGTCCGCCTTGGGGCGCACGCGAAGCTTGGGAGTGCTGCTCATGGTCTGGTCCTTTGTGAACTATCCGGGAAAGCCCTGCGTCTCGACGGTGTAGCCCGCCGCATTCATCACACGCATGAGTTCCTGGTGCCCCACCTGTGCCATGCGCAGCGGCGGGTTCTTGCGCGGGTCCTGCTCTGCCTCCACGACAAACCAACCCTGGTAGCCCTGATCGGCAAGGCGCTGCACGATGGCGCCGAAATCCAGCGATCCGTCGCCCGGCACGGTAAAGGCACCGAGCGCCACCGCATCGAGGAAGGACTGCCGGGTGCGGTCGAGGCCGTTGATGACGTCCATGCGCACGTCCTTGACATGCACATGGTTGATCCGGGCGTGGTGCTTGTCGATGGCGCGCAGCACGTCGCCGCCGGCGAAGGCCAAATGTCCCGCGTCGAGCAGTAGCGGAATGCCAGGACCTGAATGACGCATAAAGGCGTCGAGTTCGGCTTCGGTCTCCACCACGGCGGCCATGTGGTGGTGATAGCTCAGCGGCATGCCCTGCTCGGCGCACCATTCACCGAACGCGGTAACCTTGCGGGCATAGGCCTGCATCTCCTCGTCGCCAAGCGTGGGCTTGCTCGATAACGGTTTGGACCGATCCCCTTGGATAGAGCGACCGACCTCGCCATAGACGATACAGGGCGCGTCGACGGCCTTGAAGAGCTCGATCATCGGCGCGATGCGGTCTTTGTTGGACGCAAGATCCTCGTCAACCAGCGTTCCGGAGAACCACCCTCCACACAGCGTCACATCCGCTTGCCTGAGGATCGGCAACATGACCTCGGGTGCCTTAGGGAAGCGCCGGCCCATTTCCATGCCGGTAAACCCGGCCGACCGGGATTGCCGGAGGCATTCCTCGAGGGAAACATCGTCGCTGAGTTCGGCTAGGTCGTCGTTCCACCAGGCAATGGGCGACATGCCCAGTTTTGCTTTCAGCATGGCTGCCATTCTCCTCGTCCCGCTAGGTCCGCTGCGCCTTGCGCGCAGACTCATATTCCGTGCGCGCTGCATTGACCTGCTGCCGTTCGCTCACCTCGGGCACCGCCACGTCCCACCAGTGCCCGCCAGCTTCTGTCGTCGCGAGCGGGTCGGTGTCGATAACGATCACCGTCGTCCGCTCCGCGCCTTCCGTCTCCGCCAGTGCTGCTTCGAGTTCGGCAAGCGAGCCGACCTTGCGCGCCTGGGCTCCCATCGCGGCGGCATGGGCGGCAAAGTCGATGCCGGGCAGGGCGACGTGGTGCGTGTCCTTGAGCAGATTGTTGAAATTGGCGCCGCCGGTGGCCATCTGCAGCCGGTTGATGCAGCCATAGCCGGCATTGTCGAGCAGCACCACGGTGATCGGGGCGCCCAACATGATGGTGCTGACGAGCTCGGAATTGAGCATCATATAGCTTCCATCGCCCACCATCACGACCACGTCGTCTTGGGGACGGGCGAGTTTGACGCCCAAGCCACCGGCGATCTCGTAGCCCATGGTGGAAAAGCCGTATTCAAGGTGGTAGCTGCCCGGCGCATCGGCCTGCCAGAGCTTGTGCAACTCGCCCGGTAGTCCGCCGGCCGCGCAGACGAGGGTGGCCTTGGGTCGGGCACGCTGCACCGCGCCGATCACCTGTGCATCCGATGGCAATTCGGCATTGGTGGCGGCGGTCGCCGCGTCGGCTGCGCCCAGCCAGTCGTGCTTGCCCCGCTCCGCCGCTGCGGTCCAGCTTGCCTCCACCGTCCAGCCGGTCAGCGCCGCATCCAGCGCTTCGAGGCCCACCCGCGCATCGGCCACGAGCGGCAAACCGTTGTGCTTGTGCGCATCGAAGGGCTGCACGTTGAGACCGACAATGGTCAGGGCTTCGTTCTTGAACAGCGCCCAGGATCCGGTGGTAAAATCCTGCAGCCGCGTGCCGACCGCAAGCACAAGGTCCGCCTGTTCGGCAAGTTCGTTTGATGCCGAAGAGCCGGTCACGCCCACGCTGCCCATATTGAGCCGGTGTGCATGCGGCAGCGCGCTCTTGCCCGCCTGGGTCTCCATCACCGGAATCCCGTGGGTTTCGGCAAAGGCGATCAGGCTGTCACTGGCTTCCGAGTAAAGCACTCCGCCGCCGGCGATGATCACCGGCTTCTTGGACAGTTTCAGCGCCGCTGCCGCGGCTGCGAACTCGTCGGCATCGGGCATCATCCGGCGCGGCACCCACACCTTTTCGGCAAAAAAGCTCTCGGGGTAGTCATAGGCTTCCGCCTGCACATCCTGGCACAGCGACAGGGTCACCGGCCCGCATTCGGCCGGATCAGTCAGCACCTGCATGGCTCGGCGCAGGGCCGGCATGATCTGTTCGGGCCGGGTAATCCGGTCGAAATAGCGGCTGACGGGCTTAAACACATCATTGGCCGAGACAGTGCCATCGCCCCAATCCTCCACCTGCTGCAGCACCGGGTCGGGCAGCCGGTTGGCAAAGACATCGCCCGGCAGCAGCAGCACTGGCAAGCGATTGACATGAGCCAGCGCGGCAGCAGTCACCATGTTGAGCGCGCCCGGCCCGATCGAGCTGGTACAGGCCATGAACCGGCGGCGAAAACTCGCCTTGGCATAGGCAATAGCCGCATGGGCCATGCCCTGCTCGTTCTGGCCGCGATAGGTCGGCAGCTGGTCCTTGACGGCGTACAGCGCCTCGCCGACGCCAGCCACATTGCCATGTCCGAAAATGGCGAACACACCGCCGAAGATTGGCACGGTCTCGCCGGCCACCACGGTCTTTTGCGCAACCATGAAGCGGGCGACAGCTTGCGCCATGGTCAGTCGAATCGTTGTTGCAGTCATGGCCTCGTTCCCGCGTGTGAGGGGCATTCTATCAGGTGTCGCCAGCTTAGAACGGCCGGCTTTGGCATGGAAAGAGCGCCCGCCTCAGGCGGCAGCGCTGGCTTCGAGACGCTCCCAAACTTGCACCAGCGCACCGAAGCGGCCTGCCATATCGGCAACCGCCTCTTCATCACGGATTTCGCCGGCCAGCCACTTTCGGGCAGCGTCCGCAAAAATGGTGCGCCCCACCGCAAAGCCTCTGACATTGTGCGAGGACCGGGCAATCTCAAAGGCGGCTTCGAGCTCGCGCTGTGGTGCATCGAGCCCAAGCAAGACCACGCCCCGGCAAAAGGGGTCCCGAGCATCGATCACTGCATCGATGGCCGACCAGGCGGCAGGGCTCGCCTGCGCCTCGAGCTTCCACCAATCGGGCTTGATGCCCTGATCATAGACCTCCGCGAGCGCGCGCGCGACGGTGTCGTCGCCCACTGCGCCGTGCTTGCTGGCGATGATCTCGATCAGGATATCCCGCCCGATCTTGCGCGCGGCTTCATAGGCAGAACGCAGCTTGGCGATCTGTGTCTGCTTCAAGTCACTGGGGTCCCCGGGATGGTAGAAGCACAGCACCTTGATGCAATGGTCGACCGGCCATTCAATCAACCGCGATCCCAGATCCTGGCTGAACTCGAACTGCAAGGGCCGCGAGCCCGGCAGCTCAATAGGCTTGCCGATCCAAAAAGCCTGAACGCCGGGAAGCGCGAACAGCGCCTCGCGTCCATATTTGTCGTCGAGCAGCATGCCGAAGCCCGGCCGCCCGGCCGCCACCTGCAACGCGGCTTCAACAGCCAGTTTCTTGAAGGCCGGGATGCGCGCCACGGCGCCAGGATCGCCCTGCGCCATCTCTTCGAGCTGGCTGCGATGGTCGATCGCCAGCGCCATGAGCTTGGGAATATCGCGCCGGCGATTGGTTGCCCAGTGGATGTGGTTGAGCTCGGCATCGCGCCGGAGCGCCCGTTCTGAACTGCCATGCTCGAGAAAGTGGCTGAGTTCGGTCCAGCTCGGATATTCCGGCGCACACAGAAGCCGCGACACGGCAAAGGCGCCGCAGGCATTTGCCCAGGTCGCCGCTGTTTCGAGCGGCTCCCCGGTCAGCCAACCCCGCAGGAAGCCCGACATGAAGGCGTCGCCGGCCCCCAGCACATTATAGACCTCGATAGGAAAGCCGGCCCCTACGATGCCCTGCTCCAGATCGTCGGGAATGGGCCCTTCATAAACGATGCAGCCCATCGCGCCGCGCTTGAGGACGATGGTGGCATCCGTGCGAGACCGGATTGCCCGGAGTGCTGACTGCAAATCCGATTGCCCCGAGGCAATTAGCACTTCTTCTTCCGTCCCAACAACTAGGTCGCAGTCGGCCAGTACCGCCTGGTATTTCTCCGAAACGAGGTCGGATGCCACATAGCGCTCGAAGCCAGCCTCGTGCCCCGCCAGCCCCCAAAGGTTGGGACGGTAGTCAATATCGAACGCCACCTTTGCCCCATGGGCCTTGGCAAGCCGGATCGCCTTCTTCTGCGCCGCCTCGCTATTCGGCCGGGAAAAGTGCGTGCCGGTAACGACGATGGCGCGGGCCGCGGCGATCAGATCCTCGTCGATGTCGCTCTCGTCGAGCGCCATATCAGCGCAATCGGTGCGATGGAAGATCATCGGCGAGACGCCTTCTGCCTCCACCGCTAGCAGCACCAGGGCGGTCAGCCGTTGCGGGTCTGTTTGGACGCCGGCCGTCTCCACCCCTTCGCGCGCCAATTGCTCGCGGATGAAGCGCCCCATCTGCTCATTGCCGACGCGGGTGATCAGTGCGGACTTAAGACCCAGGCGCGCCGTGCCCACTGCAATATTGGCCGGGCAGCCACCCACCGATTTGGCGAAGCTGCCGATGTCTTCGAGCCGCGAGCCGATCTGCTGGCCGTATAAATCAACCGAAGAGCGGCCGATTGTAACGACATCGAGCCGCTTCTGCACATCAGTCCGTTGTGGATTTCCCACGGCTTGGTTCCTCATCCGCGCTGGGCCAGGTCAGCGTCAATGAAACTCAGGTTCCCCGCCTTCGTCAACATGGAATAACTGTTCTGCCGAGCTAGAGGCGCCGGCGCTGCTCCGCAATGCTGACCGTCAGCGCCATGGCAAAGGCCATGCTGGCCGACAGCGACCGGAACCCGGCATGGTCGGCCTCGACCACCTCGAACCATTCGGTGGAGCATTCCGCCAGCGGCGAAAACGCCGAATCGGTCAGCGAAATCACCGGCACACCCCGCGCCGCCATGGCGCGCGCCTGCACCGCACTTTCCGAGGCATAGGGCGAGAAGCTCACCGCGAAGGCGGCATCTTTGCCAGTCGCCATTGCAAGCAGGTCATCGTCGATACCCGCCGAGGTGCCCACCAGCTGGTAGGGCACTTTGAGCTTGCCAAAGGCATAGGCCATGTAGCTGCTGATGGGATAGGAGCGGCGCTTGGCGATCAGATAGATCGTGCTGGCCCCAGCCAACAGCCTCACCGCACGCTCGAAAGCCTCGGGATCCACTGCCGCACCCAACGCGTCGAGCGAGCGGTGCCCCGCCCCGATGAAGCCATTAAGAATAGCCGTGCTTTCGGCCAGCTCGCCGCCCTGTTCCAGATAGCGCAGCCGCTCCTCATAAGAAGAGGTGCGCTCCCGCAGCCGCGCCCGGAACAGCGCCTGGAGGCTCGAAAATCCGTCCATCTCAAAATGCTGGGCAAAGCGCACCAGCGTGGAGGGCTGCACCCCGGCGGCCGCCGCAATGCTGGCCGCGGTGCCAAAGGCGATTTCGTCGGGATTGTCCAAGGCATAGGCGGCAATCTGCGCCAGCCGCTTGGGCAAATCCCCCTTGCGTTCCAGAATGGCCGACCGCAACTGGTCGAAGTCCGCTGGCGGTTGCATTGTACTGATCGTTTCGGCCATGGCTCTCTCGTCTCTTCCGCCACCATAGTCGCGCTCGCGCAGAAAACACCATCCAAATTCCCCCGAACTGGACTAAGCGTTACGCGCGATTTCTCCGGAGCCGCCCATGCCCGCCTATCTTTTCCTCGCCATCGCCGTCGTCTGCGAGGTCGTCGCCACCACGGCACTCAAGGCGTCGGAAGGATTCACCCGGCTCGTGCCCTCGCTGGTGGTTGTGATCGGCTATAGCATCGCCTTCTACTTCCTCTCACTCACGCTCAAGACCATCCCCACGGGCGTTGCCTATGCGCTGTGGTCCGGCTTCGGCATCATCCTGGTCTCGCTGATTTCGTTCCTGCTGTACCGCCAGGCGCTCGATCTGCCTGCTGTCATCGGGATCGGTCTTATTTTGGCCGGTGTCCTGGTGATCAATCTATTTTCGCAGAGCTCGGCTCACTAGATAGCAACTTTCTCTCCGCGTGGCCCTCGTCTGCAGCATGACCAAGCCCAAGTGATAGTCGCCGGCAGCGCCGCTACAAAGAAGCTCTGCCGCTAGTCACCGGATGGTCTCCAGGCAGATTGTCTGTTCTGCTGCGCTTCAGCAGCGGATCTGCCTGTGAGCTGCTGTGTAAACAGACACATCTTCCCTCGACTTCACGCGCGCTGTCCGCAACCCTTGCTGCCCGTCAAGTTCAGCGTGAGGGCATACAAAACAATCCCGCTTTCCAACCTCTTTGTCAGTGCTGCCGAAGCGCTCAGCTTTCTGTTCTCACAACCGGCGGCAAATTGGCCAAGCAGCACCTCGAGCGGTGCCGCGGGGCTTCATGGAAGCGGACTCCAAGCAAAACGCACAACACACCAAGGGAAGGGAAATCATGCACATGATTGCTCGTAAGAATGTCGCAACGGTGCTGGCGGCTGTCACTGCCGCCGCTCTAGCCTCCACCGCCGTTGAGGCTGCGACGCTGCAGGAAATCCAGGATTCGGGCACCATCCGGATCGCGGTCGCCAACGAGATCCCCTATGGCTATATTGACCCCAACGGGGAAGCCATGGGCGCGGGTCCAGATGTGGCCAAGCACATCATGGAAGAGCTCGGCATCGAGAACATCGAGTGGGTCTCCACCGAATTCTCCAGCCTGATCCCCGGCCTGCGTGCCGATCGCTTCGACATGGTCGCCGCCGAGATGGCTATCCTGCCCCAGCGTTGCGAGCAGGTCATCTATTCGGAGCCCAACACTTCATATGGTGAAGGCCTGCTGGTGCCCTCTGGCAATCCCAACGACATCAACGCTTATAGCGATTTTGCCGAAGGCGATCTGACCGTTGCCATCATGGCCGGTGCCGACCAGCTCGAAATGCTGCAGGCGCTGGGCGTGCCCGAAGGCAATATGGTGACCATCTCGTCCAATGCCGATGCGATCTCGACCGTTTCGACCGGCCGCGCCGACGCCTATGCCGCGACGGGTCTCACCGCCACTGAACTGGCCAACCGGAGCGACGACGTTGAAGTTGCATCCGGCTTCGAGGATCCGGTCGTCGATGGTGAGGAAGTACGCTCCTGGGGTGGCTTCACCTTTGCTCAGGGTTCCGAAGACCTGCGCGATGCGGTCAACGAAGTTCTGACCGAGTACAAGCAGACCGATGAATGGAGGGAGACGCTCACCGGCTATGGCTTCACCGAAGCTGACGTCGAAGGCTCCACCGCTCGCACCACTGAAGAGCTGTGCTCGGCTGACTAAAGCCTCCTCATAGATCCTGGATGGGGCGGAGTTCGCCCCATCCTCCCCCCGCGAGTTCGGCGCTGCCGCGCCCGCCAACCGGCTACATGATGCACTGGACCGAGTATCTTAATCCACTTCTGCAAGGCGCCTGGGTTACCGTCCAGCTGACCTTCTATTCCACTATTCTAGGGGCAGTCCTCGCCTTTGCTGCCGGGCTTGGGAAGACCTCGCCCAACATGGTGCTGCGCACCATTTCCATTGTCTATATCGAGGTATTCCGCGGCACCTCGCTCTTGGTGCAGCTCTTCTGGCTCTATTTCGCGCTGCCACTGCTCGGTCAGGCCATCGGAGTTGATCTCCGCCTGCCGCCGGTGCTCGCAGGCGTGCTCGCGCTCTCGCTCAATATCGGCGCCTACGGGGCCGAAGTGGTTCGTGGCGCCATCCAGTCGGTCACCAAGGATCAGTACGAGGCGGCCAAGGCGCTCAACTTCACGCAGCGCCAGACGCTCTGGTCAGTGAGCCTGCCCCAGGCCATTCCCGAGATGATGCCGCCCTTTGGTAATCTGGCCGTGCAGAACCTCAAGGATACGGCTCTCGTCTCGCTGATCAGCCTCTCGGACCTGGCGTTCCGCGCCGAGCAGCTCCGCAACTTCACGCAGGACTCCACCACCATCTACACCATGGTTCTCCTGATGTATTTCGGCATGGCCCTCGTGCTGACCGCGGCTATGAAGGCGCTCGAGCGCTATGTCGGCCGCTGGCGCGCGGCCAAGGCATGAGGAGTTAGCCATGCTTTTCGGAATCGAATGGGACACCTCCAGCAATCTGGCCTATGCCGTCTCCATCCTGCCCATCCTGTTGATCGGCATGTGGGTGACCATCCAGGCGACGGTGCTCGGGTTCTTTATCGCGTTGGTTCTCGGTCTGGTCCTGGCCGTCCTAAAGGCTGCGCCGCTCAAGATCATCAGCTGGCCGGCCAAGCTCATCACCGAGTTCATCCGCGACACGCCGCTGCTGATCCAGCTGTTCTTCCTCTATTACGTGCTGCCCGAATACGGGCTCGTCTTCCCGGCCTTCCTGACCGGCGCTTTGGCGCTCGGCATTCAGTACAGCGCCTACACGTCCGAGGTGTATCGAGCCGGCATCGAGGCCATCAAGAAGGGCCAGCATGAGGCCGCGCGGGCGCTCAACTTCACCACCCTGCACACCTTTACCCACGTGGTGCTGCCGCAGGCGGTGCCCCGCATCGTGCCGGCCATGGGCAATTACCTCGTTTCGATCATGAAGGACGTGCCGGTGCTCTCGGTGGTCACGGTGCTCGAGATGCTCAACGTGGCCCAGATTATCGGCGACCGCACCTTCAACTATCTCATTCCGCTGTCCATGGTCGGCGGGCTCTATCTCATCATGACGCTGGTGGCCTCGAGCGGCGTGCGACTACTCGACAACGCCTTGCCCCAGAGAGGCATTCCCCTGAAATGAACGACCCGATCATCAAATTCGACAACGTCGTGAAGCGCTTTGGCGACGTGACCGTGCTCGACCACCTCAACTTCGACGTCCAGCAGGGCGAAAAGGTCACCATCATCGGCCCCTCCGGCTCGGGCAAGTCGACCGTGCTGCGCATCTTGATGACTCTGGAGAACGTCACCGAAGGGCGTGTCTTCGTCGAAGGCGAGCCGCTTTGGCATGAGGAGAGGGACGGCGAACTGGTATCGGCCAGCGAGGCACATCTACGTCGCATGCGCGTCAGGCTCGGCATGGTGTTCCAGCAGTTTAACCTCTTTCCGCACATGACGGTCCTGCGCAACATCACCGAAGCACCGGTCAAGGTGCTCAAGATGCCTAAGGCCGAGGCGGCAACGCGCGCCGAGGAATTGCTTGAAATGGTGGGACTGGCCGACCAGGCCAAGAAGTACCCGCATCAGCTCTCGGGCGGCCAGCAGCAGCGGGTCGGTATCGCCCGCGCCCTGGCGATGCGGCCCAAGATCATGCTCTTCGACGAGCCGACCTCTGCACTTGATCCCGAACTGGTGGGAGAGGTGCTCAACGTCATCGGCACTCTGGCTTCCGAACATGATCTCACCATGCTGCTGGTGACCCACGAGATGCGGTTCGCCCGCGAAGTTTCGGACCGAGTGTGCTTCTTTGATCAAGGCCGGATCAAGGAAGAAGGCGTGCCCGAGCAATTGTTCACCGATCCGAAGGAGGAGCGCACCCGCGAGTTCCTGCGAGCCGTCCTCGACAGCTAAGGAACGGCTGTCTCCCTATTTTGTCGGCGCGGATGCCTAGGCTTCTGCGCGGCTTTGTGCGTCTTGATCTAGACGCCTTGGCCGCCACAGCCTTATGGTGCCGCGCCAATAGGGAGAATAAGCCCCGCGTGAGTGCACCGCGAACCGACGGCATCAAGCTCGATGACCGCGACATCAAGATTCTTTCTATTCTCCAGCGCGAGGGACGCATCCCCAAGGCGGCTCTGGCTGCGCGCGTCAACCTGTCGCCCACCCCATGCTGGGAGCGGCTGCGGCGGCTTGAGGCCGCCGGTATCATCCAGAGCTACCAGGCTCAGGTATCCTTGAAGGCGTTCGGTCCAGTTACCGTCGTGTTCGTCCAGATTGAACTCGATAGCCACCGGCAGGAGGACCTAGCCCGCTTCGAGGCTTACGTCGGCGACGTCACCGAAATCGTCGAATGCTGGGCGGTCGGCGGTGGGCTCGACTATGTCTGCAAGATGATCGTGCCCCACCTTGAAGACTACCAGAACCTGATCGAGACGATGCTGGCACATGATATCGGCATCAAGCGCTACTATTCCTATGTCGTTACCAATCACGTCAAATGCGAGCCGGTCCCTGTCGAGCTTTTGGCCAGCCGCGGCGCCTGAAAGGGCGTTGAAATCCTTCCGATGCAAAGCTCCATGAGCGCGGCTGCCTATAGCCACTCTAAGCAGGGTTTCTATGTGCGCCAGATATGCTAGCTCCTGCCGCAGATCTTGTGGGACCTCCGACATGCTGAATATCTATGTTTGCAGCGATGACCAGTTGACCAAGGTGGCCGAGTGGGCCGCTTCGGAAGAGGGCCCGGTACCGGTGTGGATCGACCTCATCAATCCCACTCCGGCGGAAGACAAGCAGATCGAGGATTGGTTGGGTATCGCCATCCCCACCCGGGCCGAAATGGAAGAGATCGAGCTCTCCGCCCGTCTCTACAACGAGGACGGCGCCGAGTTCATGACCATGACGGCGCTGACCGATCTTAGTACCGACCAGCCGCTGCGCACACCCGTCACCTTTATCCTCAAGAACCAGGTACTGGTGACGGTCCGCTACGCCGATCCCCGGCCGTTCTCCGCCTATATGCTGCGCGCTCAGCGGCGGCAGGCAGGCATGTCGGCAACGGGCGAGCAGGTGATGTTGGGCCTGCTTGAAGCCATGACCGACCGGACCGCAGATGCCCTGGAGAAGGTAGGCAGCGATGTCGATGCGCTGGCACGCACAGTCTTTCAGAACAAGGCGACCAAAGTCAGCAAAAAGACGCGCGACCTCAATGCTGTCATCACTCAGATCGGTAGTCGTGCCGAACTGCTTATCATGATCCAAGACAGTCTGGTGAGTATCAGCCGACTTACCGCCTACCACGCGGCCTTGGCACCAGCACCGAAACGGGCCCGCAAGGACGGTCCTCAGATGATTAAGCTGATCCAGCGCGACGCCCTGTCACTGGGCGACCACGCCAAGTCGCTCAGCAGCCGCCTCGATTTCTTGCTCAACGCCACCCTGGGTGTGATCAATCTGGAGCAGAACCAGATCATCAAGATCTTCTCGGTCGCAGCCGTCGTCTTTCTGCCGCCGACCCTGGTGGCCTCCATCTACGGCATGAACTTCACCTTCATGCCCGAACTGGGATGGACCTTCGGCTACCCCTGGGCGATCCTGCTCATGATCATCTCGGCAGTCGTTCCCTTCCTCTTCTTCAAGCGCCGCGGCTGGCTCTAGTCGAGGCTGCGCCAAAGCAACGGTCCAAAACCCGCGAAATCAGTTACGCGGCAACTTGGGTGCCGCTTTTTGTCGTTCAGACTCCGTTCATCTTTGTGGTTCGGTTGATTGCAAAGGCAAAATTCCCGAGCAGAGTTTCCTAGCTAAACTGCTGGAACAGCGGCGGATTAACGTCGTTGCTCCTGCAGGCCGACCGCGGGGGTCGGCGCAATTAGGAGAGCCAGGATGTTCTTTAGAACCAACCAGTTCCAGTATAATGCACGCCCAGAGAAGCCAGATCCGGTCTATGCCAACAAGCTCCAGGAAGTCCTCGGCGGGCAGTGGGGCGAAATCAGCGTTATGATGACGTACCTCTTTCAGGGCTGGAATTGTCGCGCTCCCGCGAAATACAGGGACATGATCCTCGATATTGGTACCGAGGAAATCGCGCACGTCGAAATGCTTGCCACCATGATTGCCCGCCTCCTCGAAAGCTCCCCCGTGGAAGCTCGCGAAGATGCCGCGAAAAACTCCGTCGTTGGCGCTGTCATGGGCGGCGCTCGCGTCGAGGATGTGATCGTTGCCGGCATGAACCCTCAGCATGCAATCGTTACTGGCGGCGGCGCCACCCCCACCGATAGCGTCGGTTTTCCGTGGACGTCTCGCTACACCGTTGCTTCGGGCAATCTGCTCGCGGACTTCCGCTTCAACGTAACGGCGGAGTCCCAGGGTCGCCTCCAAGTCACCCGCCTCTACGAAATGACCGATGACCCGGGCATCCGGGATATGCTGTCCTTCCTGATCGCGCGCGATACGATGCACCAGAACCAGTGGTTGGCAGCCATCAAAGAACTCGAGGAAGACGGGCTCGACAAGACCCCGGCGCCGATGAGCTTCCCCCAGGACAAGGAGATGTCCGAGGTCGCCTATCAGTTCTGGAACTGCTCGGAAGGCACTGAGAGCGCCCAGGGTCGCTGGGCAAAGGGTCCGACCCCTGATGGCAAGGGCCAGTTTGAGTACCTCTCCAATCCCAAGCCGCTGGGCGAAACCGTCACCGAACTGCCAGAAGCCGATCCGCGCCTGCACGGCACACCCAAAAAGCCGATGCCGCCGGTTTCGAGCTAAGAAATTGCGAGGGGCTCCGGCCCCTCGTCACCCATCTGAGCTATATAGCCCGGGCAGCAAGCTCGATTGAATTGTCGGAATGTTGGCGTCTCATCGATCTGCCGAGTGCAGACCCCACCGCGAAGATCGTGGGGGCCGACGGAGAGAAATCGCTTGCGGCCGAAACGGCGTCCTCCAGTGTGCCGCGCCAGATGCTTTCCTCCGCCCTCCCAACATTGCTGGCGATAACGGCTGGCGTGGTGAGGCTCATGCCTTGTTCGGCTAAACTTGCAACTATCTGCGGCAAAGTGCGGCGGGACATGTAGTAGACGCTGGTGGTCGCAGCATCGGCCAGCGAGCGCCAGTCGAGGTTGTCCGGCAGACTGCCACGTCGGGAATGGCCGGTGACGAAACGGACCGATTGGGCATGGTCGCGGTGGGTGAGTGACGCGCCCAAGCGACTAGCAAGGGCCAACGCCGCGGTGATGCCGGGTACCACGCTGACGGCTATACCATGTTGTTCCAGCATAGAGATTTCCTCGCCAGCGCGGCCGAAAATCATGGGGTCGCCAGACTTTAGCCGCACCACGTGCTTGCCCTGCTGCGCGAGCGTCAGCATCATCTGATTGATGTCCTCTTGGCGGCAGCTGTCTCGACCAGCACGCTTGCCGACCAGGAGGCGCTTGGCTTCGCGGCGGGCCAACTCCAGAACCTCAGCAGAAACAAGGTCATCGAAGAGGATGACGTCAGCGGATTGCAGCGCGCGCACCGCCTTGATGGTGAGGAGGTCGGCTTCTCCGGGGCCAGCCCCAACCAGGGTCACGCGACCGGCGGGCGGCGCAGCCCAATGGGCTGGTTCCTCGGGAATTGTCGGCGGGTGAGAGGGCCCAAACGCCCGCTCTGCAAGGCTTTCCCAGAAGGCGCGGCGCCGCGGACCGGGCGGCAAGGCGTCCATCACGCGGGCCCTAATGGCCTCGGCATAGCCGGCCCAGGCCGTCAAAGTGCGGGGAAGGAGGGTCTCGATGCGCCGGCGGACGGCCTGGCCGAGAATGGGGGCGGCGCCGTTGGTCGAGATGCCGACGACAACGGGTGAGCGGTTGACGATCGTGCCGAACTGGACCTGACAGAAGTGAGGTTTATCAATGACATTGTAGGGTACGGCGGCGGCTTTGGCGGCAGCGACGAAGACTTCCGCTTCTGCGTCGGTGTCGAGATCGGCGACCGCAAAGGCGGCCCCATGCAGGTCCGCTGGACGCCACATACGGTTGAAAACTGTTATCGAACTGTTGCGCGCAAGTGCCCCCAATTCGCTACAGCGCTCGTCTTGGGGGGCATAAACCTGCACATCGGCGCCAGTGGCGGCAAGCAGCTCGATTTTCCAATACGCGGCCTCGCTGCCGCCGATGGCGACAACGCGCTTGCCCTGCAAATTGAAAAAGACGGGGAGCACGGCGAGCGGCTCGACGCGAGCATGGTGCTGCGGCTCGGGGGCGGGAACCAGGGTCGGTGGGTGATCCATCACTGCTCTCCAGCAAAAAGAAAACCGCCAGTCGTCGTCGCGCGGGAGGAGGTGCGCGAAACGGCTGGCGGCTTTGCCTTGAGGCGCCCAACACTGGACACCTGTTGGCTAGAGCTATGCAGGTTGCGTGCCAAACGATGCAGAGTTCAAAAACAACGGTTTAGAAGCCCGGCCTGAGATGACCCAAGCCTTAATGGCGCATCTGGCGGCGCGATTGCCTAAGAAGGAGGCAGACGTTGGCGGGCGATATAGGCGGAGAGGTCGTTGGAATCAAAGACGCCGCCGTCAAAGAACCGGTCAGAATGGAGGGTAAGCGGTCCGGGGTGGCCGGCGATGTCACCGGCAGTGTGGCGCTCGCCATCGGTCTTGCTGTCAGCAGCCGGGACGTTGGCGCCGAGGGGGGCAAGGGCCGCGCGGTAGAGATCGGGGCGGAAAGTCGCTGCGGCGGCAGTGGCGTTCTCCGCGCTCTCGCACGCTTCGCCCCAGCGCACCATTTGCGAGTAGTACCAGAGAGCATGGCTCTTCCAGGGGAAATTGGCCGCGCTCTGGTGGGGCAGGAAGAAGTTCTCGATTTCGGCAATATTGCCGCCGCCCTGATCGAGGCGTCCAGTCAGCGCACGACTGACGATAGCTGCCGGCTGATCAAGGTAGGCTGGACGGGCCATGATCTCGGCGGTCTCGTGACGGTTAGCCGGATCGTCACACCAGAGACCGGCACGATAGATGGCGCGGACGACAGCGCTGACGAGCTCAGGATGGGCTAGCGCCCAGTCGCTGCGCATGCCGATCACCTTATCGGGGCTCGCCTGCCAAATGGCCGCCTTGACCGTGGCGATGCGAGCGCCCTGCGTTGCAACGCCGACGCTGTTCCAGGGCTCGCCGACGCAATAGCCATCAATGCCGCCACTGCCCAAGGCCTCTGGCAGGAGTGGCGGCGGCAGCACCACGATCTCGACGTCGTGGTCGGGCCGGACCCCGCTCGCCGCCAGCCAGTAGCGCAACTCGTAGTTGTGGGAAGAGGTCTGGTGCACGACGCCGAAGCGCAGCTTGCGGGAACTGGTTACTACCACTTTAGCCAAGGCTGCCCCGGTAGGGCCGGCGGAGAGATCGGCGGGGGCACCCTCCGCCTCCATGGCCAGCCAAAGCTCGGCGCTAACGGTGATGCCATTATTGCCAAGGCCCAACACCACGGGTGCCACCATAGGGGTGGCAAGCGGCGTCAGCCCCAGGCTGGCCGCGATCGGCATGGGGGCCAGCATTTGGGCAATGTCGAAATGGCCAAGCGCCGCGCGGTCGCGGATATTGGCCCAGCTGGTCTCGCGCGTGAGATGGAGTTCGATCCCTTCTTCGGCGGCAAAGCCTTTCTCATGCGCCAGCACCAGCAGCACGCTATCGAGCAGGGGCAGGAAGCCGGCGGTGAGATGTGTGGTGTGCATAGGGTTATCCTAGCAGATTGGCTGCCGTGACGAGGCTCTGGGCGATTTCGACGATCTTGCGGTTTTGATTCATGGCGGTGCTGCGCAGCAGGCCATAGGCCTCGCTTTCGCTCATGCCGCGCGTCTTCATCAAAATGCCCTTGGCCTGATCGATGAGCTTGCGGTCTTCGAGCTGGGTGCGCGCCTCGTCGAGCTCACGGCGCAGACGCGAGAAGGCATTGAAGCGGGAAATGGCCATATCGAGAATGGGCTTGACCCGTTCCTTCTTGAGCCCGTCCACCACATAGGCGGAGACCCCCGCTTCCACCGCCTGCTCGATCATGCTGCCGTCGGAGCGGTCGACGAACATCGCGATTGGTCGCTGCACTGCCCGCGAGAGCGAGAAGAAGTGTTCCAGCGTGTCGCGCTTGGGGTTTTCGAGATCGATGACGATCACATCCGGCATGGTGGCCTGGATGGTGCGTGCCACCTCGTTGACGTCATGGATCACGGCGACCCGTCCATGTCCGGCCTCGCGCAGCCCCTCCTCGATGATGGAGGCGCGGAGGCGGTTCTCGTCAATGATGAGGACGGAAAGGTCAGAGCTCGACATTACCAGCTTTTATCAGTGGGGCGGAAGAGGAGCACAACCATCCATTGCGCATGGCTCCGATGAAGTCCTGCATCAGTTCAGTATCATCATGGCAAAGAGCACCAAAGTCGCCAGGCCCAGCATGGCGCTGACCAGCTGCCAGATCATCAGCTGCTGCTCTACGCTGCGTTGGCGCTCCGGCGCCTGGAGAAATTCGGGATTGGGGTGGGCGAGATCATAGAGGAATTCGGAGAGAGCCTCGTAGCGCTGCTCCGGATCGGGGTGGACGGCCTTCTTCAGGGTGCGATCCACCCAGGCGGGGATGCTATCGCCGACGGGCTGGTAGCGGAGGCGGTGGAGGTCTCCCCGGCGCTGCACGCGTGCGATCTCCGCGCCATAGGGGATGCGGCCCGTCAGCAGTTGATAGGCCGTTACGCCGAGCGAGAATTGGTCTGATCGCTCCGAGGCGGGTTCGCCGAGAAAACACTCGGGCGCGGTGTACTGAATGGCACCGGGCAAGAAGCCCTCATCCCAACCGACAGCGAGTTCGGTCACGCCGGCCACGCTGGCCGAGCCCAGGTCGATGATTGTCACCCTGCCATCGCTGCCGATCATGATGTTGTCGGGCCGCAGATCCTGGTGGACCATGGCCAGACGATGAAAAGCCGTCACACCCTTGGCAATCTGCTCGACGATCTCTCTGACCTGCGCCAAGGCAGGTTGGAGGTTCTGCGCCATCCATCGAGTCAGGGTCTGCCCGTCCACATGCGCGACGAGAAGGTAGAGTGCGCTGCGGTGGCCAATCTGGGGCGGAGTATGGACGACGTGGGGATTGTCGATGCGTCTGCCGATCCACTCTTCCATGGCGAATCGCCGAAGATAGGCGCTGTTGCCAGCCATCTCGGGCGCTGGTGCCTTGAGCACCAGCTTCGTTCCAGCCTGGTCTTCCACGAGATAGACGCTGCTGCGGGCATTGCCATGCAGTTGCGCGAGCACGGTCATGCCATCGATTGTGTCGCCCGGCCCCAGAGCTGGGGGGAGAGGCAAACCAGCCGTGGGGTCGAGGAAATCGCTGACTTCGCCAGCTGGCAGGTTGTCGACGCGCACCAGTTGCAGCGTGACATTGTCCGTGCTGCCGCGATCAAGCGCCAGCTCACAGATGCGACGGGCGGCCGCGTCGAGGTCCCCTGCGCACCGCGAAACCGCGTCCGCAATATCAGATCCGCCGACGTGCTCATGCACTCCATCGGTCGAGAGCACGAATATGTCGCCAGGCTGGGTCGGCACGACACGGTAGTCGATCTCGATATTGGGTCCGATGCCAAGAGCGCGGGCGAGATAGGAGTGTTCGGCCGTGGTGATGCGGTGATCGACCGTCAGCGGTTCGAGGCTCCGCCCCACCAGACGCGCAATGCGGCTATCGCCCATGTGGAAGATGTGGGCGGAGCGGGACTTGAGCACGAGGACACTCAGGGTGCAGACATGGCCGCGATCGGGATCTTCGGGGTGGGGGCCGCGGCGGGTCTGCGCATGGAGCCAGGAATTGGTGGCAGCGATCACCCTGCGGGCTGCGATCTTCACCGGCCACGTCTCGGCCGTGCAGTAATAGTCGGTAAGAAAGGATTTGACGGCGGTCTCGGCAGCGACGCGGCTGACCGCACTGGTGGAGATACCATCGGCGATGGCGACGGCGATACCCTTGAGCGTCAAAAGGGGGCGCTCGGGAATGAGCGCCCCATGGAAATCCTGATTGGTTTCCTTCAGCCCCTTGTCGGAGTGCTGGCCGATCGAGACCACCAGCTCCGCCAAGGCAGGAGCCTGCTGGTGCAGGCTCCCCATCATCTCATTCATTCGGCAGGCGCCATACGGACGGCGGCCTTGGCCGGCTGGCGCTTGGCGCCAGTGCGAGCATGAGTGGCGTAAAGGGTGAGGCCCACAAAGGCGAGGCCACCCACGAGATTGCCGACGACCGTGGGGATCTCGTTCCAGATCATGTAGTCCATGAAGGAGAACTGGGCACCCAGGAGCAGCCCCGAGGGGAAGAGGAACATGTTCACGATGGAATGCTCAAAACCCATGTAGAAGAAGAGCATGATGGGCATCCACATGCCGATGACCTTGCCCGAAACGCTGGTCGACATCATGGCCGCGACAACGCCGGTCGAGACCATCCAATTGCACAGCACGCCGCGGATGAAGAGAGTGAGCATGCCGGCGCCGCCATGATCGGCATAGCCCACGGTACGGCCCTCCCCAATATGGCCGATGGCCTGACCCACTGCATTGGGCGCTTCGGTGAAGCCAAAGGTGAAGATCACCGCCATCATCACCGCCACGGCAAAGGCGCCGCCGAAATTGCCGACAAAGACCAGACCCCAATTGCGCAGCACGCCATTGAGCGTGACGCCCGGTCGCTTGTCGATAAGGGCGAGGGGCGCCAGCGTCATCACGCCGGTGAGAAGGTCAAAGCCGAGCAGGTAAAGCAAGCAAAAGCCGACCGGAAAAAGGATCGCGCCGGCGAGCGGCTGGCCGGTCTGCACATTGACGGTGATGGCAAAGGCGGCTGCCAGCGCCAGAATGGCGCCAGCCATGAAGGCGCGGATCAGCGTGTCGCGGGTGGACATGAATATCTTTGATTCGCCGGCATCGATCATGCGGGTGACGAAATCAGTCGGTGCTACATAGGACATTGCCTGGGTCTCCCAATGGGCAAGGGTGAAACTGGAGTGCGTACGGGCTATTCGGCGGCGACTTCGACGATGTCGGGCGCAAGAAAGATGCGGCCGTCCATGACCTGCACCGGGAAGGTGCGGACCTGGCCCTCGTCGGCGCCGATGGCCTGACCGCTCGCGAGGTCGAAGACCCAATTGTGGAGCGGGCAGGTGACCGCGGCGCCATGAACGATGCCTTCGCTCAAGGGGCCGTTGCGGTGGGGGCAGCGGTTCTCGACGGCGTAGATCTGGTCATCCTGGGTGCGGAAGACCGCGATCTTGCCGCCCGGCGTGGTGACGCAGCGGGCGCCGCGGCGGGGGATGGCATCAAGGGGGCCGATTTCGATCCATTCGCTCATGGTGTTTTCTCCGCTCCTATTCCGCTGCGACCGGGATGCCGAATTCAGCCAGGGCGGCGAATTCATGGGCATCCTTGCCGTTGACGCGTTCCTCCCAGGGGTCGACCTGGGCAAAGCTCTGGGCGTAGACGAAGCGCTCGAAGTAGTGCCGGCGCTTGGCCCGGTCCTCGACCACATTGGCCAGGATCGAGGGGGTGCCGACGCGCTTGGCCCATTTGTAGATGCGCTCGAGATAGCGCCCCTGCTCGCGATAGAGCTGGGTCAGCGCCACGATGATCTCGAGCGCTTCGTCCTCGGTATCGGCGTGGCAGAGGAGTTCGGTGCCCTTGATCTCAAGGCCCGCGGCGCCGGCGAAATGAATATCGAAGCCGCTGTCGACGCAGATGACGCCGATATCCTTGCACGTGGCTTCGGCGCAGTTGCGCGGGCAGCCCGAGACCGCGAGCTTGAGCTTGGCGGGCGTCCAGGCGCCCCACATGAACTTCTCGATGCGGATGCCCAGACCCGTGGAGTCCTGGGTACCGAAGCGGCACCAGTCCGAACCAACGCAGGTTTTGACCGTGCGCAGACCCTTGGCATAGGCGGCGCCCGAAACCATGCCAGCGGCATTGAGATCGGCCCAGACGGCGGGAAGATCTTCTTTTTTGACGCCGAGGAGATCGATGCGCTGGCCACCGGTCACCTTGACGGCGGGAATGGCGAACTTGTCGGCGACATCGGCAATGGCACGCAGTTCGCGGGGATTGGTCATGCCGCCCCACATGCGCGGCACCACCGAATAGGTGCCATCTTTCTGGATGTTGGCGTGGACGCGCTCATTGATGTAGCGGGACTGCCCATCATCCTCGTATTCGCCGGGCCAATCGGAAACGAGGTAGTAGTTGAGTGCCGGCCGGCACTTGGCGCAGCCGCAGGAGGTCTTCCATTCGAGCTCCTGCATCACGGCCGGAATGGATTTGAGCGATTTGGCGACAATCAGCCGGCGCACATCGTCATGGCCGAGATCAGTGCAGCCGCACATGGGCTGGACGGCGGCGGGGTTGTAGCTGTCGCCCAGGGTCACCTGCAGGAGTTGTTCGACCAGGTGGGTGCAGGAGCCGCAAGAGGCTGATGCCTTGGTGTGGGCGCGCACATCATCGAGGGACTGGAGGCCCTTGCCGGTGATGGCGCCGGTGATCTTGCCCTTGCACACGCCATTGCAGCCGCAGATCTCAGCTTCGTCGGGCAGGGCGGCTACGGCAGCGGTCGGATCGAGCGGCGAGCCGCCTTGATAGGACTGGCCAAAGATCAGCGTTTCTCGCAGCTCGCGGGTGTCGGTGCCGCGCTTGAGCATGTCGAAGAACCAGGGCCCATCGGCGGTGTCGCCATAGAGCACCGCGCCGATGATGCGGTCGTCCTTGAGCACCAGGCGCTTGTAGATGCCGGCGCTGGCGTCGCGCAGGACGATCTCCTCGCGATCCTCTGCTTCCGCGAAGTCGCCTGCCGAGAAGAGGTCGATGCCGGTGACTTTAAGCTTAGTGGAGGTGACCGAACCCTTGTAGGCAGCGGGTTCCCCCACCAGAGTCTTGGCGAGCACCGCGCCCATTTCATAGAGCGGCGCGACGAGGCCATAACAGGCGCCGCGATGCTCCACGCATTCGCCCAGCGCAAAGATGGCGGGATCGTCGGTGCGCATCTGGTCGTCGACCACTATGCCGCGATTGACCGCGAGGCCGGCGGTTTTGGCGAGCGCGGTGGCCGGACGGATGCCCACGGCCATCACCACCATGTCGCAGGGCAAGATGGTGCCGTCTTCGAGCTCAACCGATTCGACCTTTTCGCTTCCCTGGATGGCTTTGGTGTTGGCGCGGGTGATGACGCGGACGCCGCGTTCGGCGAAGGCCTTTTCGAGAAGATAGCCCGCGGCGGGATCGAGCTGGCGCTCCATCAGCGTGGGCGCCAGATGGAGGACGGTGACGTCCATGCCGCGTAGCCGGAGGCCGGCCGCTGCTTCAAGGCCAAGCAGACCGCCGCCGATGACTACGGCGCGGGCGCCAGGGCCGACCGCCAGCATTTTTTCGACGTCGTCGAGATCGCGATAGGTGAGGACGCCGGCAAGATCGCGGCCGGGCAGGGGCGGGATGAAGGGGGAGGAGCCGGTGGCGATGACCAGCTTGTCATATTCCGCCGCAATGCCGCTGCTCGAGACGACGCGCTTGGCGATGCGGTCGATTTCGACCACGGGCGCGGATTTGTGGAGTGTCACGCCATGGTGGGCGTACCAAGCCTCGTCATGGGTGATGATCTCTTGGTAGGTCTTTTCCCCCGAAAGGACCGGCGAGAGCATCAGGCGGTTATAGTTCACCCGCGGCTCGGCGTTGAAGATGGTGATGTCGAACCGGCCGGGGGCATGCTCAAAGAGGTTTTCCAGCATGCGACCGGGCGCCATGCCATTGCCGATGATGACGAGTTTCTCGCTCATGGGCGTCCCCACTTTCCGTTTGAAGACCTGCTCAACATTGTCTCCGCTCCGTCTGGCTTGGCCGCTTGCGTGGCCAGAAAACAAAAAGCCGCCAATCGAGCCTGGGCCCCGGATGAGACCGGTAGCGGAGGACGATTGGCGGCGGTGCCTGGAGCGCCCAGCCTTGGACGCCTAATTCGGTGCATCTCAGCGATGCTGCGAATACTATTGCAGGAAGCGTGCCAAACCGTGGTGAAACCAGAATCTTGATAAGCGATGGTGGTTTAGCCATGGAATGGCGGATTCATCGGGATGGTGCTTTCAGGAGGTCTTTGACCAAGCAGGCGCCAAAACGGCTAAAAAATAGCCGTTGGGTGTCGCTGTCTAAAAGGTGTGCGGCGGCTAATAGGTCTTGCCAAGCGTCCAGCTACAAGGAAGGATCGTTGCTCGTTCCGGCCATCTGAGGAGGCGGCCGGCAAGAACCAGACATGCAACAGGAGGAATTTGCATGATCCGCCAGCCCCTTCGGCTACTCGCCGGGACCACGCTCGCCCTCTCGCTCCTGGGTGGGGCGACGGTCGCCAGCAAGGCGCAGGAATTCATCAACGTGCTGACCGGCGGCACTTCGGGCGTCTATTATCCGCTCGGCGTTGCCCTTTCGGAGATGTATGGCGCCAACATGGATGGTGTTCGCACCCAGGTGCAGTCCACCAAGGCTTCCGTCGAAAACCTCAACCTGCTGCAGGATCAACGCGGCGAAATCGCTTTCGCGCTGGGCGATTCCGTCGCCTTCGCCTGGGAGGGTAATGAAGAGGTGGGCTTCAGCGAACCGCTGACCGACATTCGCGCCATCGCCGCGATCTATCCCAACTACATCCAGATCGTGGCCTCCGAAGAGTCCGGCATCGAGACCGTTGCGGATTTGGCCGGCAAGCGCGTGTCGGTGGGCGCACCGGCTTCGGGGACCGAACTCAACGCCCGCGCCATCCTGGCAGCTGCCGGGATGAGCTATGACGATCTCGCTTTGGTGGAATATCTCCCCTATGCGGAATCGGCCGAACTCATCAAGAACCGGCAGCTCGACGCCACCCTGCAGTCCTCGGGGCTGGGCGTGGCCTTCATCAAGGATCTTGCCGCGACCATGCCGATCACCATCGTGGAAGTTCCCGCTGACGTTGTGGAGTCGATCGGCGCACCCTATGTGGCGACCGTCATTCCGGCCGGCACCTATGAGGGGCAGGACGAGGATGTGAGCACGGCCGCAGTGGGCAATCAGCTCGTCACCCATGCCGGGGTCAGCGACGAGACCGCCTATCAGATGACCAAGCTCATGTTCGAGAACCTCGACCAGATGGTGGCCGCCCACGCTGCGGCACGCGACATCTCGCTCGACACGGCGCTGGATGGCCTCGCCATCCCGCTCCATCCGGGCGCCGAGCGCTACTACCAGGAAGCTGGCGTCCAATAAGGATCGAGGCCGCGTCCTAGCCGGACGCGGCCTCTCCTTCTATCCGTCCATTCTGGAGGCGAGATCTATGGCGCAGAGCGCGCTTGAGGCCGAAGCGGCCGATCCGCATTTTCGTGACCCTCTGGCGCGCGGCTTCCCCCTTTCGCTCGAGGGGCGCGTGCTGTTCTGGTTTGCGGTGGTGTTCTCGCTGTTCCAGATCGCGACGGCCGCCCATCTGCTGACCCTGCCGAGCCAAGTGGTCCGGGCTTTCCACGTCGGCTTCCTGTTGGCCCTCTGCTTCCCCCTGATTGCCGCCAGCCGGGACGCTAAGCCCGCCTGGAAGGCGGTCGCCTGGGCTTTGGCAGCTGCTTCCTTCAGCGTGGCACTCTACCAGTATTTTCAGTATCGGCCGCTTATTACGCGGGCAGGCAATCCCAGCGACATCGACCTCGCCATGGGCGTGCTTGCTCTGGCAACGCTGTTTGCGGCCACCTGGCTGGTCATGGGGCCGGCCCTGCCGATTATCTGCGGCGCCTTCCTCGCCTACTGCTTTCTGGGACAGTATCTGCCCTCGCCCCTCAACCATCGGGGCTATGGCTTCGACCAAGTGATCGATCACATGGCCTATGGCACCGAAGGCATTTACGGCATTCCGGTCCTGGTCTCGTCGACCTATATTTTCCTGTTCATCCTGTTTGGGTCCTTTCTCGAACGCGCCGGCATGATCCGGCTATTCACCGACGTTTCGCTCGGCCTTGTCGGCCATTCGCAAGGTGGCGCGGGCAAGGTGGCGGTAATCTCTTCGGGGCTGATGGGCACCATTTCCGGCTCCGGCGTCGCCAATGTCGTGACGACCGGCCAATTCACCATCCCGCTGATGAAGCGTTTCGGCTATCGCCCTGCCTTCGCGGGCGGCGTCGAGTCCACCTCCTCCATGGGCGCACAATTGATGCCGCCGGTCATGGGCGCCGTCGCCTTCATCATGGCCGAGACCATCGGGGTCGAATATATCGAGATCGTCAAAGCCGCGCTGATCCCGGCGCTGCTCTATTTCGCTTCGGCGTTCTGGATGGTGCATCTTGAAGCCGGCAAGCGTGGGCTCCATGGCCTTCCTGCGAGCGAACTGCCTTCGCCCTGGGCCGCTATCCGGCGGCAGTGGTTTTTGCTGCTGCCGTTGATCGGGCTCATCTATCTGCTGTTCTCCGGCTACACTCCACTTTATGCCGGTACCATCGGCCTAGCGCTGACTGTGCTGCTGATCCTGGGCGGTTCGGTGGCGCTGAAGCTGCCGGGAACGGTGATCCGCTACATCTTCTGGATAGGGCTTGCGCTGGTCGCCGCTGCCTTCCTGCGCTTTGGGACCAACGTGCTGCTCTCGGCGGTTGCACTCCTGATCTTGGTCAATGCCCTGAGCCGGGGCGGGCGCGAAACCCTAGCACTGTGCCGGGACTCGTTGGCCGAGGGCGCCCGAACCGCCCTGCCGGTGGGTATCGCCTGCGCCATCGTTGGCATCATCATCGGCACGATGACACTAACGGGTATGGCTAACACCTTTGGTCAATTCATCGTCCAGGTCGGCGAGAGCAATTTGCTCCTGTCGCTGGTGATGACCATGCTCACTTGCCTGCTGCTTGGCATGGGCATCCCAACGGTGCCGAACTACATCATCACCGCCACAATTGCCGGTCCGGCTCTTCTGGCTTTGGGCGTGCCGCTGATCGTCAGCCACATGTTCGTGTTCTATTTCGGCATTCTCGCCGATCTGACGCCGCCCGTGGCGCTGGCTTGTTTCGCAGCGGCGCCGATTGCGCGCGAAAGCGGGCTCAAGATTTCGCTGGAAGCCATCAAGATTGCTCTAGCCGGGTTCATCATTCCCTTTATTGCGGTCTTTACCCCCGAATTGATGTTCCAGAGCGGGGCCTTGGCGGAGCAAATCGGGTTCTACCCTGCCGTTGCCTACGCTGCGGGCAAGACTGCGCTCGGCATCGGCCTTTGGGGTGCGGCCGTGATCGGTTTCTTCCAGCATCGCATGGGCTTGCCCGAGCGGGCGCTAGCCATGGTGTCCGCCTTCCTGCTGATCATCGCGTTGCCTGTATCGGATGGATTGGGGCTGGTCGGCGCCATTATCGTCATCGCCTGGCACCTGCTGGCGGGCCGGCAAGCGCGCGCGGCGGTTGCCGGGGGTGAGTGACCCGCTTTGCGTTCTGGCCGCTGGCAAGGTGCTGACCCTTGCCGCCGCGAGCTTCACCTTGTCCTGGACGCACTCGGCGGAAAAGACCCAGTGGTGGGAGCAGTGGGTGGTGCAGGAGAAGGGACTGGAGCTGGTGGGGGCGAGCATCGAATCGAGTGGTGCCGGCATGGAGCTGCCCGACAATGCCCGCCGCGTGGGGAACGCCTGGCACTACCGGCCCGACCTGCCGCTCATCCCAAAACTGGTCCTCGGTGCCTCCGGGGCTACGGGCACCGGGTGGACCTTCTGCGCCCAAGGGGAATGCCTGGAACTGGGCGCGGCCGCATCGAAGCCCATAGAGATCTGGCCAGCCGCGGACGAGACTTGCGAGCCGCTCGACCAGCGCTAGGGATCAACCGATTGGCTCTCGAGCGATGCAGGTGTCGTCACATCGCGATCCACCCCTGTGCTCTGCCAAACGCTAACGACGGCGGCGACGATGCCGAGCACAACTATGATGGCGACAATGGCGGCAATGCTCTTGGGCTTCATCGGGTCCTCGCAGTTATTCCGTTCGGTAAACCCTATCGCCGCGGCTCGGTTGCACGAGGCCGGTGCAAGTAGGTGGGAGGGCATCGACTATTCGCTGCCGACATCGGCCTCGCCACCCTTCTTGTCGGGCAGGGCACCGGTCCCGGGCGTCTTGCTCTCGTCCACGAGATCGGGCCGCGCATGCGGTCCCGCAGGCGGTGGGTTGTCCTTGGGCTGCTTCTTGTCTTGGCTTTTTGGCTTGTCGGTCATGAATAGACTCCGTCCGGCTCGACCTTGCGGGTCAATGCCGGAACCAGAATATAGATCACCCCGAACAGCACATGTGGCCACCAAATCTGGTCGGTGAAGCCAAAAACCAGCGGCGAGGCCAAGAGCACGACGCCCATCAGCACATCCAAGACCAGATGCACCCGGAAGGGTATCAGGTGGACCGCCCCCAACTCGTATTTGGTTGCCAAGCTGGAGAGGATCGTGAGCACGCCAATGATGATGGGCACCCATTGCGCAGGGCCGCCATTTGCGAAGCCAAGCAGGAACGGCGCTGCAATCAGCGCCGCTCCGCTTAGATAATCCAGCACGCCATGAGCGCGCGTGGAGATGATAGCCATCCTGTGGCTCCTAGGGCTTAGTGGCCGGTCATGCTATGGGCATGTTCCTGGTGCTCTTCGAGCACTGGCAGGGTGGCGACAGCAAATTCCTTCAGCGCACCGTCTTCGTCTTGGGTCGAGTAAGTTTCGAACAGGACAACGGCTTCGTCATGCGCCTGCACCTGCAGCTGCATATAGGCTGCGTCGAACTGCTCGCCTTCAAGGCCGGTCAGGCTGTCGAGCATTTCCTGGTGGTGTGGCTGCAGGCCCATCGGCGGGGTGACGCCTTCTTCGGCTGCGGCGGTTGCCATCTGTTCGCTGGCGGCGGTGTGGTCGGCGATCATCTGCTCGGCGAACGCGCGCACATCTTCGTTCTGCGACTGCTCGAGCGCCAGGGTGCTGGACTCGATCTCGAGCATGTTGCTGCTAGCGGCCATGGTGGCAAACTGCGCCGGATCGGTGATTTCGGCAGCCGGCATGGCGGTGGCAGCCATCGGCGCGGTTGTATCCTGGGCAACGGCCGGTGCGGCCATGATAAGGGCGGTGCCAAGGAAAAGGGATCTGATCAACATGGGGAGGTATCCTAATGGTTAGGTCCACCAAAAGCGCCGAACCCAACCTCTTGTTCCGTCACTCACCTAAGCTAACCGTGACAGCGCTTTAGGGACCGCTGGGGCTGGCCAGCCAACCAAAACGTGAGTCACGATTTGGAACAGGCACGATGCGCCGGGGGTTTAGTCCCTGAGCAAAGGAGACTGACCATGAGCAAGCACTTGCCGCCCATTCCTCCCGAGAACCAGAGCCCAGCCGGTCCCGGTGGAGATAAAAACCTCCACGACGTGGCCGATAAGAAGGCTAGCCGCGCCGATCGCAACTTCGATCAGCAGGGCCGCCAGGGCAACAGCAAGCAGAACACCACCCATCAGGGTTACCAGCAGGATAGGTGATCCATGTCCACTTCCGACAAGAACGACACCGCGAACCGCCACCATGGCGGACCCGGCAGCAGCCACCAGCGGCCCGATCTGCCCGATCCCACTGAAGGGCGCGGGCCTGAGCCCGGTGCGCCCACCAACACGCGCGACTCCGATGTTTCGGGTGGTGGCGGCGTGCGCGACAGCAAGCATACGCACGATCCGCGCGACAAGAGCTAGCGGCATAACCGATCTGGCCCTCGGCCCCGGCACCTCCTGGTGTTCGGGGCCTTTTTCATCATCGCTTTCCGGCGCAGGGTGGCGATGCGGGGTGTACCGTGCCAAGCTTCAGCACAGAGCAGGGAGGTGAAGCCCATGAGTTTCCGCGCGCTGGTGACCAACAAGGACGCGGCAGGCCAGGTGAGTTCGGCCGTGGAGGAACTCGCCGAGGAGCGGCTGCCCAAGGGCGATGTGACGGTCGACGTGGAGTGGGCCGGTTTCAACTACAAGGACGGCCTTTGCCTTACCGGGGCAGGTGGGCTGGTGCGCAGCTATCCCCATATCGCGGGCGTCGATTTGGCCGGTCGCGTGCGCGAGAGCGCCGACAAGCGCTATGCGCCGGGGCAGGCAGTCATTCTCACCGGGTGGCGCGTGGGCGAGACCCACTGGGGAGGCTTTGCCGAACAGGCGCGGGTCAAGGCCGATTGGCTGGTGCCGCTGCCGGAGCGGCTTTCGACGCGCGAGGCAATGGTGGTGGGCACGGCCGGACTGACCGCCATGCTCGCCATCGAGCGGCTGGAGCAGGCGGGGCTAACGCTTTCTGCGGGAGAAGTATTGGTCACCGGGGCGGCGGGAGGTGTGGGTTCGATTGCGACTTCGCTCCTGGCGCGGTTGGGCTATTCGGTTGCAGCGCTTTCGGGGAGGCCCGAACATGCCGAAGCGCTCAAGCAATTGGGAGCAGCTCGGGTGGTCGATCGCGGCGAGTTCCTCGCAGCTCCCGACAAGCCGCTCGAGTCAGCGCAATGGGCGGCAGCGGTGGACAATGTTGGCGGAGCAGTCTTGGGCAAGCTCCTCAAGCAAATTGCCTATGGCGGGGCGGTGGCCAGCATCGGCAACGCAGCTGGTATAACGCTTGAGACCAATGTACTGCCATTCATTCTCCGGGGGGTGTCGCTGCTTGGCATCGATAGTGTGATGCAGCCCTATGCCGCGCGGGTTGCAGCCTGGCAGAGGATTGCCGACACCTTCGATTTCGGTGCGTACAGCCCGATGACCGAGGAAGCGCGGCTGGAAGACCTACCCGCTCGGGCAGCCGAGATACTCCAGGGCCAAGTGCGAGGGCGGCTGGTCGTGCAACCGGGCGCCTAGGCCACGAACACGTTAGATGAAGGCTTCACCTTTCTCCCGCATAGTGGCGCGATGAATGATTTGACGCCGAACCTCGTCCGCAGCTTGTCCCACGTCACCGACTGGGTATTCGATCTCGACAACACGCTTTACCCGCGCAGCTGCAACCTCTTTGCACAAATCGACGTGCTCATCACGAACTACGTGATGGAGGTGACGCAGCTCGAGTTTGCCGCCGCACGCGAACTGCAGAAGGGCTATTATCGCGACTATGGCACGACGCTGAATGGCCTCATGCAGCGGCACAAGATCGATCCCGATCATTTCCTCAATACGGTGCACGCCATCGACTATGCGCCGGTCGACCCGCACCCAGATTTGGTGGAGGCCATCCGGGCCTTACCGGGTCGCAAGTTCATCCTCACCAATGGCGACACCGGCCACGCTCGCTCCGTGTTGCGCCGGCTGGGAGGAGACGAGCTCTTCGAGCATGTGCACGATATCCGGGCCATGACCTTTGTGCCCAAGCCGCATCGGCAGGCTTATGACGGCTTCTTCTCCGCCCACGGGATCGATCCAACGCGAGCGGTGATGTTCGACGATCTCGAAAAGAACCTCGTGGTGCCACACGAGGTCGGCATGGGCACGGTGCATGTCGTGGCTGCTGCCGATTTCGTCCACGAGCAGGTGGATGCGTGGGAGCTCGGACGTGCCAGCGGTCCGCATGTGCATCACGTAACCGAGGACCTGGCGCGGTTTCTGCGCGAGTTGCCCTGATCTCTACATGCTGTTGAGGTGAAGGAAGTTGCCGTCGGGGTCCTTGAACCAGACCATCTTGAAGTCGCCATCCTTGTGAATGTCGCCCTCGCGCTTCATGCCATCGTAATGCTCGAAATGAACGCCTTTGGAGCGTAGGTCTTCGACGATCGCGTCGATCTCTTCGCCCACGGCCCAAACCACGGCATTAGCCTTGTTGGTGCCGGCATATTCAGAGACGTAGACCACGAGCGAGGTCTCGCCCGTCCGGTATTCGAGCACAAAGTCGTCGCCCTGGATCAGTTCGAGCCCCAGCGTATTCCCGTAGAACTCGCGCGCGCGAGCGATGTCGCTGACCGCGACAATCGCGGCTGAGTCCTTGTCCTTGAGCATAGGTCTATTCCTTTCCGTGTTCTCTCGTTTGGCAACTCGCAATGCTGCGCACGAGTTGATGACAGGGACAAGGCCGTTGCCTTGCACCCATCGCCACAGGGCGCTAACACTTAGTCCATCGGCAAAGACCGATGGACCAGCGGCGGGGAGCCGCCCAACCTCAGGGAAACTATCATGGAATATCGTCGCTTGGGTAAATCCGGCCTCAAGGTCAGCGAACTCTCGCTTGGCAGCTGGGTCACCTTCGGCAAGCAGGTGGACGAGAGCGAAGCCATGGCGTTGATGAGCCTCGCCTATGACGCAGGCATCAACTTCTTCGACAATGCCGAAGGGTACGAGGCCGGGGAGTCCGAAGCGCTGATGGGTGCAGCACTCGAAAAGCTCGGCTGGAGCCGCGACAGTTATTCGGTGTCCTCAAAGGTTTTCTGGGGTGGCGACAAGCCAACGCAACGCGGGCTGTCCAAAAAGCACGTCACCGAGGCCTGCCATGCTGCGCTCAAGCGCCTGCGCGTAGACTATCTCGATCTTTATTTCTGCCATCGGCCTGATATCGACACGCCTATCGAGGAAACCGTCTGGGCGATGCACAACCTCATCACCCAGGGCAAGGTGCTCTATTGGGGGACCTCCGAGTGGAGCGCTCAGCAGCTGACAGAGGCCTGGGCGGTGGCCAAGGACCTCAAGATCACGCCGCCAGTAATGGAGCAGCCGCAGTACAATCTTTTCGTACGCGAGAAGGTCGAGGGCGACTACCTGCCGCTCTACGATCTCATGGGCCTGGGCACCACCATCTGGTCGCCACTAGCTTCGGGCGCCCTGACCGGCAAATATAATGACGGCATCCCCGAGGACAGCCGTTTCAATCTGCCCGGCTATGAGTGGCTGAAGAAAGAGTGGACCAGCGAAGCGGGGCAGGGAAAGCTCGCTAAGATCCGCCAGCTTGCCGATCTGGGCAAGCAAATCGGGCTGCCCATTCATCATTTGGCGCTGCTCTGGTGCCTGCGCAACCCGCATGTGTCCACGGTAATCCTGGGTGCCTCCAAGAAGGCGCAACTGGAGGACAATCTTTCAGCGCTTGAGGCCAAGGACAAGCTGACGCCGGACGTGCTGGAGCAGATCGAAGCGATCATGGGCAACAAGCCTGCCGAGCCGCGCCGCTTCTAAGCCTATGCGGCGGGGGCGATTGCGTCCCCGCTTTCCCTCCTTGAGGCGCCCGGCTATCGTGCCACAATGACCGACCTTCCCGGGCGCCGCCCGCCGCCCGTCCCCGAGAATGCGCCCAGCTTTCGCGAGCGCCTCAACAATCTACGCCATCTGGGACGTCTCCTGGCGCAGATCTGGCGCACCAGCCGGTTTCTGACGTCCGCCAGCATTGGCCTGAGGCTCGTAGCGGCGTTCCAGCCGCTGGCGATGCTCTATGTCGGCAAGCTTATCATCGATGAGGTCGTGCGCCTGACCGGCATCACTCCACCGGGTGGCGATTTCGGTGCGTGGTGGAAAAGCGGCGTGCTCTCCACGGTCGCTCTGCTGCTGGCGATCGAATTCGGCCTCGTACTGGTGTCCGATGTCCTGAACCGCGCCACCGGGCTTGTCGACTCTATCCTCGCCGAACTCCACTCCAATACCGTGAGTGTCGAGCTGATGGCCCACGCGGCCAGGCTCGATCTCATGCATTTCGAATCCGCCGAATATCAGGATCGATTGGAGCGGGCCCGCCGACAGGCCGCCGGGCGCAACGCGCTTCTGAGCCAGGTCTTCGGACAGGCGCAGGATATTATCACTGTCATCACATTGGCAGCCGGTCTTTTTGCCTATGCACCCTGGCTTGTTCTGCTGTTGCCGCTTTCTTTCGTGCCGTCCATCTGGGGCGAGACGCGGTTCAACACACTGGCCTATTACCTGTCGCGCTGGCGCACGCCCGAGCGGCGGGAGCTCGAGTATATCCGCCATATCGGTGCTAGTGCCGAAACCGCCAAGGAGATCAAGCTTTTCGGGCTGGGTGGCTTTCTCGTGGCGCGGTTTCGCACGCTCGCCAACCAGATCTTCGTCGAGAACCGTAGCATTGCCATCCAGCGGGCCAGCTGGGGCGGTCTCTTCGCCGCCATTGCCACGATCACCTATTACGGCGCCTATGGCTTTATCGTTTGGCGCACCATTACCGGTGTCTTTTCCATCGGGGACCTGGCCTTCCTGTCCGGATCGTTCCTGCGGCTCAACGGCCTCTTCCAACGCATCCTGCTGGGCTTTACCCAGATCGCGGGACAGTCGCTCTACCTCGACGATCTCTTCTCCTTCTTCGAAATCGAACCGACCATTCTCTCGCCGGGCGAGCCCAAGCCTTTTCCGGCCCCGATCCGGCAGGGCATCGTCTTCGACAACGTGGGCTTTCGCTATCCTGAGAGTGATGCCTGGGCGATCCGCCATCTCAGCTTCACCCTGGCGGCCAGTGAAACGTTGGCGCTGGTGGGTGAGAATGGCGCGGGCAAGACCACCATCGTGAAACTACTGACACGCCTCTATGACCCCGATGAAGGGCGCATCACTGTTGATGGGATCGATCTGCGCGATTTCGCGGTCGCCGACATTCACACCCATATCGGGGTGATCTTCCAGGACTTTATCCGCTATTCGCTGACCGCTCGTGAGAACATCGGGGTGGGGCGCATCGAGGCGCAGCACGAGCAAGGCCGGATCGAGAGCGCCGCCGAAAACAGCCTTGCCGACCAGGTCATCGCCAAGCTGCCGCAAGGTTATGACCAGCAGCTGGGCCGGTTGTTCAAGAAGGGCCGAGACCTGTCGGGCGGGGAGTGGCAGAAGGTGGCGATCGCCCGCGCCTATATGCGCGACGCCGAGCTCATCATCCTCGACGAACCAACGGCCGCCCTCGACGCCCAGGCCGAGGCGGATGTGTTTGCCCGTTTCAAGGGCCTCGCCGCGGGGAAGACAGCCGTCATCATCTCGCATCGCTTCTCGACCGTGCGCATGGCCGATCGCATTTTGGTTCTAGAAGATGGGGGGATCTTGGAGGCCGGCACGCATGAGGAGCTGCTGGCGCGGGCGGGCCGCTATGCCGAACTCTTCGAGCTCCAGGCGGCGGGCTACCGGTAAAGAAAAAGGCCCTCCCGACGGGAGGGCCTTTGTCGATGGCTTATTCGTTCACGTCAACTGTCAGATTGAGGGCCGTGATGAGGCCTTCGGGATTAGCCGCAGCCGCCATCAGGACGAGGAGCGAGGTGGGGTTCGCCGGGTTGACGGAGATTTCCAGGCTCTGCGGATCGTCAAGGAAGTTGTCGATGGCCGGATCCAAGAGGTCTGCCAGCGACGCTACACCGACGCCAGCCAGCATGTTTGCAGCCTGGGCCTGCAGCGTCTCGACGAAAGTGGCACGGTCAACGCCCGCCTTCTCGGCGTAATAGTCGAGGAGATTACCTACCAGCGAGGCGTCGTCATAGCGGATCGAGGCCGAGGCGATCTCCACATTCTGCATCAGCGCCATGCCCTGCATCATCTGGGCCTGCGCCTCTTCTTCGCTAAGTTCCTCGTCGCTCTCGGCGTTCATCTCGCCCATGGCGTTAACTTCTTCGAGCAGTTCGGGGGTCACGCCGGTGACATCGAAGGTGATGTTGAGCGAACCCAGATCGGCGAAATCGAACAGGAATTCGTCCATGACCATGTGGCCATCATCGAGCGACCAGGACAGCGTCTGGGTGACGTCGCCGCTGATTTCGCTCAATCCGACTTCTTCCAGCATGGTCTCGGCATCGCCGTCTACCACGTCGTTTAGGGTTACAAGGTCAGCCCACAGGCCGGTAATGGCCAGCTCGGAGGTGACGGATTGGAGATCCTCGGCACCGAGTTCAGGATCGAAGGTGCTGGAGGCGACCAGCGAGTCCATGGTGATGACCTCTTCGCCTTCGCGCGTGATGGCGAGTGGACCGGTGGAGATGCTTTCAACCAGCTGCAGTCCGTCCGTTGCGGTCGGCTCTCCAGCAGGAATGTAGAGCCCTTCGGCACGAATATCGGCTAGGGTTATGTGGCCGGGAGGCTCGGCGTTGATGGGGGTGTCGAGGTCCGGAACGGTGAGGCTGTCGACCAGATAGCTGCCGTCTTCGCGTTCGGTTACGCCAGAGAAGGTGAAGGTTGTCTCGGTGGTGACATCCTCATGGTCTTCCTCTTCATCCACGAGGTTGGCCGTGACGCCTTCGACCGTAATGGTATCGCCATCCAAAGTAGCGGGGCCGAATTCCAGATCGTAGCCGAAATGGCGGTAGACTTCTTCGACGCGATCGACGAAGGCCTGCGCTTCCAGCGCCTGGGCAGGCTGCATCAGGGTAGCCGTGGCGGTCGTTGCCAACAGCATCATGGTGGCAGTTCTGGTGATCCTCATGCTCTTCTCCGGCTGTGTTCTGGTGTGTTCGTTGGGCGCTCAGTGGTTCTTTAGCCGAACCATGCCGCGCCCTTTGCAGATGACGTTCGGTCTCAGCGATTGCAATAGATGGAAGCGCCAATCGTTCCGAGCAATCGCACGAGTGTTATTGGAGCATAGGAGGCACGACAAAGCTGTGACGGCGGTTTGTTGCTTCAGCCGCCGGCGTGCTCGAGAAACTGCTTATAGGCCGGGTTCGCCGTTTCGTCCCAATAGGGGAAGCCGACCGCGTCGATATGGGCGATGAAATCGGCACGCGTTGCGGGCGGTACCTGCACCCCCACCAGCACACGGCCATAATCGGCACCGTGATTGCGGTAGTGGAAGAGGGAAATGTTCCAGGCGTCGGTCAGGCCTTCGAGGAACTTGAGCAGCGCACCGGGGCGTTCGGGAAACTGGAACCGGTAGACATGTTCGTCCACAAGGTCAGCCACCCTGCCGCCCACCATGTAGCGGACGTGGAGCTTGGCGACCTCGTTGTCGGTCATATCCGTAACAGCAAGCCCATGGGCCTCGAGCATGCTGATGATTTCGCGCTTTTCCGCGTCGCCGCGCCCCAGTTTAATGCCCACGAAAATGCGGGCCGTGGCGCCATGGGCATAGCGGTAGTTGAACTCGGTGATGGAGCGCTGTCCCAAGAGGCGAATAAAAGCCCGATAGCTGCCGGGGCGCTCGGGGATTTCGACCGCGAACAGCGCCTCCGCCCGTTCCCCGATCTCGGCACGCTCGGCGACATAGCGCAAGCGGTCGAAATTTACATTGGCGCCCGAGTTGATGGCGATGAGGGCGCCGCGCGGCGCTTCGCCCCGCTCCACCTGCCGGCGCAAACCGGCGAGCGCCAGAGCTCCTGCGGGTTCGGCGATGGCGCGCATGTCATCGAAAATGTCCTTGATGGCCGCGCAGATCTCGTCGGCGGTTACGGTGACGATATCGTCGAGCAGCTCGCGACAAAGCCGGAACGTCTCGGTACCCACTTGCCGCACCGCCACGCCATCGGCGAAGAGCCCGACCTGGTCGAGCGCAACGGGGTGGCCTGCCGTGATGGCAGCCTTCATGCTGGCGGCTTCTTCGGGCTCGACCCCGATGACGCGAATGTCGGGGCGGAGGAATTTTACGAAAGCGGCAATCCCAGCCGCGAGGCCACCGCCGCCCACCGGCACATAGATGGCGCCGATATCACCGGGGTGCTGGCGCAACAACTCCATGCCGATCGTACCTTGGCCGGCGATCACATCGGGATCGTCGAACGGATGAACGACAACGTATCCATGGCTTTCCGCCAGTTCGGCCGCATGGGCACGCGCCGCATCGAAGCCATCGCCGAACAGCACCACTTCGCCGCCCAGACGGCGCACCGCCCCCACCTTGATGACAGGCGTCGTCGTAGGCATGACGATGATGGCACGGATGCCCAGCCGCGTCGCCGACAGGGCAACGCCCTGGGCATGGTTGCCGGCAGACGCACAGATAACGCCGCGTGCCCGCTCTTCGGCGGTCAGCTGCGCAATGCGGTTGTGGGCGCCGCGGATCTTGAAGGAAAAGACCGGCTGCATGTCCTCGCGCTTGAGCAGCACGTCCGCACCCAACCGCGCTGACAAGAGCGGCATCTTTTCGAGCGGGGTTTCCTCGGCGACCTCATAGACTGATGAGGTGAGGATGCGGCGAACATAGTCCTGCATGGCGGTACTCCAACTTGGCGGGTGAGGAACGCTGGTTGCGCGCCATAGTCAACCCGGCACCCCCTCATGCCGCATTGGCTCTGGCTGCATGGCGCGCACCTCGCCACAAGGGCTGCAAAGGAAACAGGGCCATGACCATTTGGGTGAGCGCCGCCATGCTCTTGGCGGTCTTCGTGACATCGACGATATCGGGCATTTTCGGCATGGCCGGCGGGCTCATCCTGCTGGCGCTGCTGCTGACCATTCTGCCGGTCGCGACGGCCATTGCGGTGCAGGGCGCCATCCAGATTGTCGCCAATGGCTCGCGTGCGTTTTTCTCCCGCACCCATATCGATTGGCCCATCCTGGGCACTATCTCACTCGGTCTTGTTGTCGTCGGCGCGGTGCTGTTTGTGCTGCGTTACACCCCCGACCTCGCCACGGTCTGCATTGCCATCGGGCTGATGCCGATCCTGGTCTGGCTGCCAACGCGCTGGCTGGTGCTCGACGCCAGCAAACCGCACCACGCTTTCATCTGCGGCGTGATGAGCGGGGGGCTGAACCTTACCGTGGGCGTGGCTGGGCCGTCGGTCGACGTCTTTTTTATCCGCACGCCCATGGACCGGCGCAAGATCATCGCCACCAAGGCGGCAACGCAGGTACTCTCCCATGGTGCCAAGGTGGTTTTCTACTGGAACGCCGCGACGGCGCTGACGCCGCTCGAATGGTCGGCGGTGATCGTCGCGGCGCCGGTTGCCGTGCTGGGTACGAGCGCCGGCTATTGGGTGCTGCAGCGCGTCACGGACACCAACTTCAAGGCCTGGACGCGCTGGATCGTCACTGCCATCGGCATTTTCTATCTTCTGCGCGGCATCTCCCTGATGATCTGAGGCACAAGCCCCGCTATTGTGGGGGGATCATGACTTCATTCGACAGCGTTACGGCGCGCCTCATCCTCCTTCTGGCCGAGACTGGATCCATCGGTCGCGCGGCCGAACGCGAGGGCATTGCCTCCTCGGCGGTGAGCCGCCGCGTCTCTGATCTCGAAAGCCGGTTAGGCGTGGTCTTGTTCGACCGCTCCGCACAAGGGGTGCGCCTTACAAAGGCGGGGGAGGCTTATGCCGAGGGGTGCCGGACCGTCCTGCGGTCCATTGCCGATCTCGATCTGGTCATGGCCGATTTCGGCGCAGGCCTCCGCGGGAGCCTACGGCTGGCTTGTACCAGCTCCGCATTAACGGGCCGGCTGCCCGAGCTTCTGGCCCGCTACAGCGCCAAGCACACCGGTATCGAGCTTGCCGTGAGCGAGATGGGTGCTGCCAAGGCGCTCTTGGCACTCGACGAGGGACGGGCGGATATCGCCATCGTCTCGGACAATTACGATTTTGCCCGTTTCGAGATCAGACCTTTCGAGGATGACCGTGTTTGGGTGCTCGCGCCGCCCGATCATCCGCTGGCCGAGAGCATCGATCCGCGCAAGGAGATCGCTTTTGCCAGGGTTCTCGACCACACCATTGTAGGTATCCACCACGCCGGTTCTCTCGATCGTCTGCTCGGTCAGGCCGCAGCCGCAGCCGGCAAGACCCTGATCGAAACCCTCCGCGTCGAGAGTTTCCCGGCACTGGTACGGATGGTTGAGGCGGGCTTTGGTATCGGGTTCCTGCGCTCCACAAGTTTGCATCTCCTGGCCGGCACTGACCTCGTGTGTGCGCCCTTGGGGGAACCCTGGGCTTTCCGCCAGCTGCTGGTGGCACGGCGCAAGTCGAGCCCGCTGTCGGCCGCGATGAAGAGCTTCATGGCGCTGTGCTCCGAAACATACGTGCCGTCGCGCTGAGCCACTTGCGACAAACTCGGCCATTGAGTTGCCCCAGAGCGCGTCCTATCACTTGGCCCATGAGCAAGACGCACAGCAGAACCAGGGAGATCGGTACAGCGCTGGCCGTGCTCGCCATCTATCTGCTGACGGTCCTGGCCCCGATGCATCATGCTCGGGCGAGCCAGCTAGCGTTTGAAGAGCTCGGCTATGTCACACTCGATGCTGGTTGGGCGCTCTGCATACCCTTGGGCAGCGATCCAATGGACGAGGGGCAATCCCGGCCGGCCAAATGTCCGGCGGCTGGCGTCGGCAAGATCGATTTCGCAGGTCCGCCGCTCGCCGGTGCCCCACTCGATTTGCCTTTGCTGGTCGTTCCAGACGGGAAGTCGCGAGCGGCGATACCCGAGCCGGCGCCTGCCTCCCCCCCCAGCGGGTCCCGCGCCCCTCCGAGACGGGTCTGACGCGCCTTCGTCCTCAGCCCCTGTTGTTCGGAAATCTAGTTATGACCCGTCTTATCCAAGCAGCCTTTGCTGCTGCTGTCCTTTTTGCCACGCCAGCCCTGGCCCATAATGGTGTTGTCCACCTCGGCCCCATCGACATTTCGCTGCCATTCGCCCGCGCCACGCTCCCCAACGCGCCGGTTGGCGGCGGCTTCCTCACCATCGAGAACACCGGCGCCGAAGCGGACCGCCTCATCTCCGCCAGCTCTCCGGCTGCCGCGGAGGTCCAGTTGCATGAAATGGCAATGGATGGCGAAGTCATGCGTATGCGCCAGCTCGAAGACGGCATCGAGATCCCAGCCGGCGGGACCGTGACCCTCGAACCGGGCGGGCTCCACATCATGTTCATGGGCCTCAGGGAGCCTTTCGTCGAAGGCGAAGAAGTGCCGGTGACCCTGACCTTCGAACAGGCCGGTTCGGTCGAGATCAAGCTGCCGGTCCTTGCTGTTGCTGCGGATGCAGCACCCGCCCATGACGGCCACCAGGGGCATTGAGATGGCGCTGCACACCATTCGCACTTGGCTCTGGATTTCCGTCATCGCACTTGCGGTAACAGTGGGCGCCGCAGCGTTGCTGCTCCGCCAGCAGGGAACGACCGCTGTCGCCAGCACCAGCACTGGCCCCTCGACCTTCGGCAAGGGCAGCTATGAACTCGTAGACCATCGCGGCGACGCTATGGACGAGACCATGTTCATTGGGCAGCCCTCGGTGCTGTTCTTCGGCTTCACCCATTGTCCCGAGGTCTGCCCCACCACCATGGCCGAAATGGCCAGCTGGTTCGAGACACTAGGCCCTGAGGCGCAGGATCTCCGCGCCTACTTCGTCACCGTGGACCCCGAGCGCGATACGCCCGAGATCGTGGGCGAATATGCCAGCTGGGCGGGGGAGCAGATGACCGGCGTCACCGGTACGCCCGAGGAGATCGCCAAGATCGCCAAAGCCTGGGGCGTCTACTACGAGAAGGTGCCGCTCGAGGGCGACGATTACACCATGGACCACACCGCCTCGGTTTATCTGATCGACGACAAAGGCGAGTTCCAGGGCACGGTCGCGTATCGGGAGGATAAGGACACCGCCTTGGGCAAGCTGCGCAACCTGCTGGCAAAGTCCTGAAGCGTTCCTTCGAAAAGATGATGTGCGAAGTCAAATTTGGTTTTGACTCCGCACGTCGGCCTGAGTACTAACCGGACAAGCGTCGTCAGCTTTAGCCCGGCGCTCCAGTTTTGACCGCCAAATCGGAATGGAAGTCCCGTGCAGCACCACACTCGCATCTCCGCCTTTGCCGCCGCCTTGATGGCTGGCGCGCTGTCGATGACCAGCCTTGTTTCGGCCCAGGAAACAACCATCACCCACGCTCAGGGCGAGACGACGATAAACGGCGTCCCCGAGACCGTGCTGGTGCAGGACTGGGCCGTGTTCGACAATCTGAGCGCCCTTGGCGTCGAGGTCGATGGCGTGCCCTCTTCCAACGCACCGTCCTATTTGGCTGACCAGATCCCGGCCGACGCAATCCAGATCGGCTCGCTGTTCGAGCCCGATTTCGAAGGCATCGCCGCTGCCGAGGCTGATATCTACCTGGTTGCCGGTCGTTCACGTACGGCGTACCCGACCGCTTCCGAGATCGTGCCGACCGTCGACCTCTCGATCGACAACAACGCCATTGTCGAGGGCGTCAAAACCAATCTGACCAAGCTGGGCGAGATCTTCGACGCCGAGGACAAGGCTGCCGAGCTGATCTCCAACCTGGACGCCAAGGTTGCCGAAGTGCAGGCCGCCGCTGAAGACAAGGGCAACGCTCTGGTGCTGGTGACCAATGCTGGCAATATTGGCGTTTATGGTCCCGATTCCCGTGTCTCCTGGATCTACAACGAGATCGGTCTTGAGTCGGCTATGACCGAAGTGGAAGATGGCGACCACGGCGGGGACAGCGTCTCCTTCGAGTACATCCTTGAGATGAACCCCGACTGGCTCTTCGTTATCGACCGCGACGCCGGTGTCGGTGAGAGCACCGGCGCGGCCGCCGCACTCCTCGACAACGAGTTGGTCAACCAGACCTCCGCCGCCAAGCAAGACCAGATCGTCTATCTCGACCCGCAAGCCGCTTACATCACCATGCATGGTTACAATGGATTGATGTTGATGCTCGATGAGGTTCTCGCCGGCCTCGACGCCTGATAGAGACCTTCCCAAGCTGATTGCGAGCCCGGCGGTCCGTCCGCCGGGTTTTGCCCATTCTGGAACGACCGCAAAGGCACGCTCGTGCGTCTACTGCTCCTCGCCCTTGCCGCGACGCTGGCGCTGGCCATCGCCAGCCTCTTCGTCGGCGTCAGCGACGTGTCGATCGGCGCGCTGCTCTCATCGAGCCCCGATGACCGGCCGATTCAGGTCCTGCTGATCAGCCGTATTCCGCGCACACTGTCGCTGCTGCTCGCCGGCTCGTCTATGGCGATTGCCGGGCTCGTCATGCAGATCATCGTGCGCAACCGCTTTGTCGAGCCGGGCACGGTCGGTACGACAGAGTCGGCGTTGCTGGGCTTTCTGATCGTCACCATGTTGGCGCCCGGCTGGCCGCTCATGGCCAAGATGCTGGTGGCAGCGGTGTTCGCGCTTGCCGGAACTTTCCTGTTTTTCCGCGTCATCGCTACGGTGCCGGCGCGCGACGTGCTGCTGGTGCCCTTGGTCGGCATCATGCTCTCGGGCATCATCGGCGCCGTCACCACTTTCTTTGCCTACCGCTACGGCCTATTGCCGACGTTGCTGGCCTGGGAAGTCGGCGATTTCTCGGGCGTACTGCGGGGCCGCTACGAGCTATTGTGGATCGGCCTGGTCTGCGCTGTCGTCGCCTATATCGCGGCCGATCGGTTTACGGTCGCCAGCATGGGCGAGGACTTCACCACCAATCTCGGGCTCAACCACCAGCAGGTGATGACGCTCGGCCTCGTAGTCGTGGCGCTGATCAGTGCCGTGGTGCTGGTGTCGGTGGGCATCATCCCCTTCCTCGGTCTTGTGGTCCCCAACGTCATCAGCCTCATGATCGGCGACAATATGCGCCGCACCGTGCCCTGGGTCGCCGTTACCGGGGCTGGTTTTGTGGTCGCCTGCGATATCGTCGGGCGGGTCATCCGCGCGCCTTACGAAATCCCGATCAGCGTTGTGGTCGGGGTAATCGGCAGCATCGTCTTCCTCTATCTCCTCTTGAGGACCCGCCGCAGTGCCGCCTGAGCTCTCCGCTACCACCGCTGCGCCCCGTCCACTGTTCAGCGGCCACGGGTTGACGCGACCCCAGATCGTCCTCGGGGCGCTAGCGCTGCTCGCCATTGTCTCGATCATCTGCTTCATGGTGGTAGACGCCAAGGGCAGCTGGAGCTTCGTCATCCCCTTCCGGGGCCGCAAGCTTTTAGGGTTGGTGCTGGTCGCCTATTCAGTGGCGGTTTCCACTGTCTTGTTCCAGACGGCCACCAATAACCGCATCCTCACACCCTCTATCATGGGCTTCGACCAGCTCTATGTGCTCCTCCAGACCGGGCTGGTCTTCTTTTTCGGCATCACCTCGATCGTCAGCCTGGATCCCAACGTGCATTTTGCGCTGGAAATGGTGGTGATGATCGGCTTTGCCAGCCTCCTGTTCAGTTGGCTCTTCCTTTGGCAGGAGCGCAGCCTGCACCTCCTGGTGCTGGTTGGCATCGTCTTCGGCATTATGTTCCGCAGCGTCATTCAGTTCATGCAGCGCATCATGGATCCCAATGCGTTCAACGTGCTGCAGGACACGTTCTTCGCCAGCTTCTCGCGCGTCGACACCAACCATCTGCTGTTTGCTTATGGAGTGCTGGCGCTGGTCACCATCGTTATTGTGCGCATGGTCAATGTCTTCGACGTGCTCAATCTGGGCCGCGCCAACGCCATCAACCTCGGCGTCGACTACAAGCGTACCATCACCATCATGCTGATCATGATCTCGGTGCTGGTGGCGATTTCGACGGCGCTGGTCGGGCCGGTCTCCTTCTTCGGGCTGCTGGTGGCGAGCCTGGCGCATTCGCTGGTCGGCTCCAGTCACCATAAATATGTGCTGCCCGCCGCCGCTCTCCTCGCTGTAACCTGCCTCGTGGGTGGGCAGACCCTGCTCGAGCGGGTCTTTGCCTTTGACACGGCACTCTCGATCATTATCGAGTTCCTGGGCGGCATCGTCTTCATTGTTCTGGTTCTGCGGAGAGCTGCGCGTTGATCATCACCCAAGGCGTCACCAAGAATTACGGCGCGTCCTGCGTGGTGGACGATGTGACCCTGACCCTGCCGGCAGGGGGCATCACCTCAATCATCGGGCCGAACGGGGCAGGCAAATCGACCTTGCTATCCATGGTGAGCCGGCTGATGGGCATGGACCGCGGTACAGTGACCGTGGATGGCATGGATGTCAGCAGGACCAAGAGCGATGTCCTGGCGCGGCGCCTGTCGATCCTGCGCCAGGACAACCACATGACGGCGCGTCTCACGGTGCGGGACCTCGTCTCATTCGGGCGCTATCCCTATTCCAAGGGGCGTCTCACCGCCGAGGACTACACGCTAATCGAGGAGGCGATCGGATTTCTCAGTCTTGGCGACCTCGCCGGTCGGTTTCTCGACGAGCTCTCGGGCGGTCAGCGTCAGCGCGCCTTCGTTGCCATGGTGCTCTGCCAGGACACCGATTATGTGCTGCTCGACGAGCCGCTCAACAATCTCGATATGAAGCATGCCATGGGCATGATGAAGCTCTTGCGCCGCGCCGCCAATGAGCTTGGCAAGACAGTCGTGCTGGTGCTTCACGACATCAATTTCGCGTCCTGGTATTCCGACTACATCGTCGCCATGAAGCACGGCAGAGTTGCCGCACAAGGCCCGGCCGACCAGATGATCCAGCCCGAAGTTCTTTCCGAAATCTACGAGATGGACATCAAGGTGCACGAGATCGGCGGGCAGCGGATCAGCGTCTATTACGAATAGGATTGCCGAGCGGTCCCTCTCATGGAGCCGGAACGCGCCAGCCTCGTTCACACCGGGAACGGAGCCCGACCCATGCAGCCATCGATTTCCATCATCACCATCGGCGTCGACAATCTCGAACGCGCCTTCGCCTTTTATCGTGCGCTCTTTGACATCGGCGACGACCAGATCGGGGCAGGGGAGGACCACGTCGCTTTCTTCTTCGACGAGAAGTTCTCCTTTGTCCTGTTTCCGCGCGAGCAGATCGCCCAAACGGCAGGCGTAGAGGAGGCCATCGCCGGCACGCCGGGGTTCGTGCTCAGCCACAAGGCCGCCGATGCCGACGAGGTCGATGACATTCTGGCCCGGGTTCTGGCGGCTGGCGGCGGGATCATTACCCCAGGTACGAAGTCGGAATGGGGCTATTCGGCCTACTTCGAAGACAGCGAAGGCAATGTCTGGGAGGTGATGGCCAGCCCGACGGAGAACTAACGGGCGGCTAGAAGCCGCCGCCCGTTTTGAAACCACCGTGCTTGCGCGTGCCGGCGGAGCCGCTGCGCGGGCGGGAGAAGCCGCCGCCGCTGCTGCGCGTGCCGCCGCCCCAGCCCCCGCCAAAGCCGCCGCGCGAGCTCTTACCGCCTCCGAAGCTGTTGTCGGGCCAGGTAAAGCCCCCACCCTGCGGCCATGGCGAATTGCCCTGCTGCCGCCCATGATTAGGCAGGCCGACACCGCCGCCCCAGTCACCGGTGCCAGCGCTCCAGTTCTGCGAGCGGCGCCAATGATCCCAGTACGACGCCGCCGTGATCGAGCCGCGCAGGAAGTCGTTGAGCATGTCGCCCACCAGCCGATCCTCGCGGAAGGTCGAGCGCGGGTCGTCAAAACGCTGCTTTTTGAACTCCCACTGGATGTCCTCGAGCTCGCGGCGCCGCGACGCCAGGGTCTTGAGGCGCCCCTTGAGGTCACGCGTCTCGGCATCTTCCTCCTTGGCGCGGGCTCGATTTTCGTCGATCTGGGCGACGATGGTGTCGTCCTGCCCAGTTCGGGTGCGACGCGCTTCGGCCAGCAGGGTCTGGATATCCTCCCGTCCCAGCGCCATCACCAGTTCGCTTAAGGCCGCTTCGAAGGCGGGGTTGCCGCCTTCCGACAGCGTCGCCAGATGCCGGGCGGCGTCATCACGTCGGTCCTCGGCTGCAACGATCTCGGCGTCGAGAGCATCGATCCGCGCTTGCGCCTGCTCCATCGCCTCGCGTATCGGTTTGCCGCCCGAAGCGTCGATCGCGGCAGTTTCCAGTGTATCGAGCTCTTGTTCGGCTTGCCGAGCCAGCTCAATCTGTCGTTCGGCATGTTCACGCAGGCGCAGCGGGATCTCGTTGAGCATGGCGAAGTTCGGCCGCGCCTTGCTGAAGCCCACAAGATTGGCGACCAGCCCATCGAGATAGCGCACGAGATTGTTCGCGCGGTAGTTCGCGGTACCGTAGCCACTCTCCCACAGATACATGAACAGCCCATCGTCGCGGTAAGGACGGCCCTTTTCGTCGCGGTCCGTCTCGGCCTGCTCGGTCTTGCGCATCGACTGGGCGGCAACCTCTGCCAATTGCTTCGCCTGGCTGCGCTTGGCCGCAAAGGCGGGATCGCGAGCGATGCTTGGTCCCATGCGGGTCGCCAGGGCGCGCAGTTCGGCTTGATGTCCCTCGAAAAGCTTGAGGGCTTCGGCGCGCTCCGCACTGAGCTGCATCAGTTTGGCGTCGCCTCCAGCAACCTCATTCTCTGCCTCGGCCAAGGCCTTGGCGTGAGCCTTGAGCATGTCGCGCGCCCGTGCTTCGGCGCTCGATATCCGCGCGTCGAGATCTCCCTGCACGGCAGGGTCAAGCCGCAACCGGGCTAATTGCCGGAACAGCTCGGCTTCACTCTCCTTGATTTTGCCCAGGCGCTCGGACGAGCGCGCCAGGCGCCGCGAGATGTCGTCCTCTTCGCGCCTGATGTCGCGCATGGCCTCGTCGAGGCTGGCGAGAGCTTCGGGTCCTCGGATACTCATCGGGTCACCACTGCGTCAAAGCCCCGCCCATGACCGGCACATTGTATTCCACCTCGAGGAAACCGTCCGACTTCCGGCCGATCTCATTGGCTTGGATGATGCCGTCGTCCTGCTTGTCGGCGAGCACCGCAGTGTAGACGGTCTCCGGCACCCGTACGGCCCAGATGTCCACAAGTTCGGTCGCCCCATTCTCCTCGTTAAGGATCGGCAATTGCAGCGCGTCCCCGTCGGCATCAAGCGCTTGCACGACGATGTAGTAGTTGGTCGCAGCGGTATTGATCTCGGGAAAGGTCCAGAATCCTGACCGGGCCCCGGACTGATTGACCACCACCAGCCGATACTCCTGCCGGAGCAGGTCACGCAGTGCTGTAAGATCCTCGAGAGCTTGCAAGGCGCCAGCCCTGTCACCCTCGGCGGCCAGGGACTGGCCGCGCGTGCGCAAGGCCTCCGCTTCGAGCACCGCCTGCTGCACCTTGGTTTCCTGGTAGATCGTCTCGTAAAGGGCATCGAGTTGTGCCGGCAGCCCCTCGGCGAGTTCGATCCGCGCCGCCTCCTGCTGCCCCCGCTGAAACGGCTGCCAAATACCAAAGAAGGCCACGACCGCCAGCACCAGAACTGCAAGGAGCGCCAGCGCCGGCTTGCCCCAGCTGTCGCGGCTGACATAAAGGCGCGCCAGGGTGGTGCGCCAGCCCGGCCTCGGCGGCTCATAGGTGAACCGCGCTTCTGCGAGGGCCGCCACGCCTTCCTTGAGAATGTGGTCCGGAACCTCGATGCCCTGGTGGTGATAGATCTCGCGCAGTTTCTCGATCAGCTGCCGCTCCCGGGCGGCGCCATTGAGCTCGCGCAAGGCCAGATCTTGCTGATGCCGCAGTGTATCCACCACGTCCATCGCCAACATCATCTCGTCCAGGGGCGCAGCCGGCTTGGCTGTCACGTCACTCATCGAAGGCTGTCACCCTTGGGTCTCGACCTCGTTAGTTCTGGGTTTCGAGCAGGAGGGTATTGCCCTCGGCGGCGAGCGTGGCGAGCCGCCGCTTGCCGTCTTCGACCGCATCGCGAATTTCCGCCGAGTTCTTGCTCGAGGCCACGCGCATCTCGTTGATGATGCCGCGGCTCTTCTCCTGGAAGTTGATGACTGAATCGACCAGCTTCTTGACCGCATCAGCCCGCACGGTTGGTCCGTAGCCGGCGCGCACTGCTTCCTCGCCAACGCGGTCGCCGATCTCGGCGAGGGTCTCAAGGCTCTTGCTCATGCCCTCCTTCATCGCATTGAGCGTTTCGGTAGATTCGTGCAGGCCAAACATGCCCGTGAAGGATGCTGACAACGCCGTCAGCACTGTTTCATTGGTCGAAAAGAACGAAATGGACTGCTGGTAGACCCGCTCCTTGGCGTTGGTAGTCTGCATCAGCCGCGCCATCACGACTTCCGAGGTGTTGTAAGAGATAGTGAGATTGTCCGAGAGGTCCTTGGCGATCTGGTAGCGCCGCTCCTCGTTTTGCATCTCCCGCAGTCTCTCATCGCGTTCGAGTTCCAGCCGCGCGCGTTCGGCCGGGACGGTGCCGGCATAGCCCGCCACGGCGTCCGAGGCCTGCTGTAGAATGGTCTTCTTTTCGCCCAGTCGATTTTCGGCGGTCTCCAGCACTTCGAGCGCCATCACCTCAGCTTGTTTGAGCGCCCCGCGGAAATCCCGATAGGCCTCAAGGATGATGTGCTCGCGGTCGATCTGGTCCTTGGTGTCGCCGGTGATCTGGAGATAAGTGTCACGGATCTTGTTGAAGCGGTCCGCGATGTCACCGCGGCTCACCTTCATCCAGACATTGTTGGCGCGTTCCAGGAGATCGATCTTGTTGTCGCTCAGCTGGTCGATCATGCCCTTGGCATCGTCGCGAATGGAATCGAAGCCCTTGGTGATGTCTTCATAGCGCTCGGCAATGCGCATGGCCGCCACTTGCTCGCGCACCACCTCGTTGAAGGCGCTTGCCTGGCTCAAGGTGCGCCCGATCAAGATGACGCGCGTCTCGTCCAGTTCGGTGATCTGCTGGAGCAGGCCCGTGATCGGCTCCTCGCCCTGACTCTCTGGCCAGAGACCGAGATTGCGGATGGCCGTCACCGCCCGGTCCAGATATTGCAGCGGCTTGTCGCCACCCTCGGGTGCTGGAGCCGTTTGCGGGGTCGCTGCGGTGGTGAGTTCACTGGCCATGTTGTGCTCCGATTGGCTGACGCTGGTCCGCCGGTGCCTCGGCAGACCTATAGATCGCTGTTGGCTGGCCTCCTGACAATTGCATCTGCCCGATGGGCCAACTATTTAGACGATATTGGTGCGAAAAAGCCGCACGTAAAGGGCGGCCCGGATGATCGTCGCCACCATCGCAAACCAGGGAGCTGCAGTCGTCCTGCGGCGCGCTCCGCACCGAACAAGGGGATGGGTGTCTCATGGATTTTGGCGGCCGCTACATCATCGCTGCGCCTCGCACTAAGGTCTGGGCCGCGCTCAATGATGCCGAGGTGCTCAAGGCTGCAATTCCGGGATGCCACAAGATCGAGTGGGCCGGTCCGCACACGCTCGATCTCGAGATCAAGGTCAATCTCGGCATCGCCCAGCCGGTGTTCAAAGGCGGCTTGGCGCTGACCGACATCGTGCCGGCTGAGCGCTATACACTGACCGGGAAAGGCAAGGGTGGTTTTCTTGGCATGGCCGAGGGCGCGGCCGACATCGTGCTGACCGACGACGGCGAGAACACCAGGCTGGTTTTCACCGCCCAGGGCGGCGCCTCTGGGCAGATTATGAAGCTAGGGAAAGCACTTATCGGTAGTTCGGCGCAGCGGGTCATCGATGGTTTCTTTGAGCGGTTCGGCGCTGCCATGGGCGCCGAGGTCACGCCGCTGCCGCCCCCCGACCTGCCTTAGTGCTAACAGACTGCTAACCATGAGCCGAGATCGCGTCAGCGCGACACTGTTCGATGGCCATAGTCGGGCTATAGCTGGCCGCCTCGCAACCGCCATTCCGATCCTAGCCATGCCCGCTCGCACGCGCGACACGCTCGCTCTGTTTACCCTTGCCAGCCTAGCCATTCTTGTCGTGCTCTACGCAGATGTGAATGCGGGCGACATATTCCTTGCCCTGCTAGACCGTTTCTAGCCCGACCGGTGGCCTTGATGCGGCTATCGTCCCGCACCGCATGGGCAAATTTTGACCATTTGGATAAAATGCCGCTATTTCCCCTTGCGGGATGTGCATTTGCACGATTGTATCTTTTGCTAGCGCGGGGGCACTCTGCATGGCTAGCGTTGCCATATGCCCACTGCGACACAGGGAGACTGCAACAATGAATTTTTCCAAGCTGACCAAGGCCATCGCTGGTGGCGTCGCGCTGAGCGCGGTTCTGACCGGTGCGGCTCTTGCCGATCCTGCCGTGATCTATGATCTGGGTGGCAAGTTCGACAAGTCGTTCAACGAAGCAGCCTATAATGGCGCCGAGGCCTGGAAGGCCGAGACCGGCGGCAATTATATCGACCTCGAACTGCAGAATGATGCGCAGCGCGAGCAGGCCCTGCGCCGTTTCGCCGGTCAGGGTGCCAACCCCATCGTCATGGCGGGCTTCTCCTGGACCGCGGCTCTCGAAGCCGTTGCGCCCGAGTTCCCCGACACCAACTTCGTCGTGATCGATACCGTGGTCGACCAGCCGAACGTGCAGTCGATCCTGTTCGATGAGCACACCGGCTCGTTCCTGGTGGGTGCGCTGGCGGCAATGCAGTCCGAGACCGGCACCGTCGGCTTCATCGGTGGCATGGACGTTCCGCTGATCCACAAGTTTTACTGCGGCTATGCCCAGGGCGCCCGTGCGGTGAACCCGGACATCAACCTCATCGAAAACTACACCGGCACGACGCCTGCCGCCTGGAACGACCCGGTCACCGCCGGTGAGTTGGCCAAGGCTGCCGTTGACCAAGGCGCCGACGTAATCTTCGCCGCTGCCGGCGGGTCGGGCCTGGGCGTGCTGCAGGCCATGGCCGATGCGGGCAAGTACTCGATCGGTGTGGACAGCAACCAGAACTACCTTCAGCCCGGTTCGGTGCTGACCTCCATGGTCAAGAAGGTCGACGTAGCCGTGCAGACCGCACTCACCGAAGCTGCGGACGACGCCACCTTCCAGCCAGGCCTGACCATTCTTGGCCTGGAGCAGGAGGGCGTTGGCTATTCGCTCGACGAGCACAATCGCGACCTGATCACCTCGGAAATGGAGACTGCAGTCGAGGACTACGAGGCTCAGATCATCGCTGGCGAGATCGAAGTCCACGACTACACCACTGACTCGAACTGCCCTCTCTAAGCCTCGCTTGATGAGCCAGGACGATTCCATGAACACGCAGCGGCCGGAAACGGCCGCTGCAGCCGTACCAGCCAATGGCTGGGCGATTGAGCTTGAAAAGATCAACAAGCGGTTTGGCGCAGTTCACGCCAACAAGGACATCGACCTTAAGGTCGCGCGCGGCACCATCCACGGCATCGTGGGGGAGAATGGCGCGGGCAAGTCGACCCTGATGTCCATCCTCTATGGCTTCTACACGGCCGATAGCGGCACGATCCGCGTCAACGGCCAGGCCCATGAGATCGCCGACAGCCGCCATGCACTGGCGCTGGGAATCGGCATGGTGCACCAGCACTTCATGCTGGTCGACAATTTCACCGTCCTCGAGAACGTCGTGCTCGGCGCCGAGGACTCAGGGCTGTTGAAGCCCAGCCTCACCCGTGCTCGCCAGGAGTTGAACCGGCTCGAGCAGGAATATGACCTCGAAGTCGATCCCGACGCCACCATTGAAGACATTTCGGTAGGCCAGCAGCAGCGCGTCGAGATCCTCAAGGCGCTCTATCGCGGCGCCGAGACGCTGATCCTCGACGAACCCACGGGCGTCCTGACGCCCAAGGAAGCCGACGATCTCTTCCGCGTGCTGGAAACTCTGCGCACCCAGGGCAAGACCGTGATCCTCATCACGCACAAGCTGCGCGAGATCATGGCCATCACCGATAGCGTTTCGGTCATGCGCCAGGGCGAGATGGTGGCCACCCTCAAGACCGCCGACACCAATCCCGAAGAGATCGCCGAGCTGATGGTGGGCCGCCGCGTACTGTTGCGCGTCGAGAAAGGCCCCGCCAATCCCGGCAAGACGCTGCTCGAGGTGCAGAACCTGGTCGTTACCGACGACATGGGCGTAACCCGCGTCAAGGATGTGAGCTTTGCCGTTCGTGCCGGCGAGATCGTTGGTATCGCCGGCGTTTCCGGCAACGGCCAGACTGAGCTACTGGAATCGGTCACCGGCATGCGCGACCAAAAGTCGGGCGAGGTGATCCTCAACGGCCAACCCCTGTCGCTCGAAGGCGATGATGGCGCCGCGCGCGCGCGTGCGGCCGGGCTGGCGCATGTGCCGGAAGACCGGCAGCGCATGGGGCTCGTGACCACATTCTCCGAATGGGAAAACGCCATTCTGGGCTATCAGAACAGCCCCGAATATGGTTCGGGTCCGTTCCTCGACATCGGCGCGGCCAAGAAGGTCGCCGCCGAGCACATCAAGCTCTTCGATGTGCGGCCCGACAACATCAACCTCAAATCGTCGCTGTTCTCTGGCGGCAACCAGCAAAAGATAGTCCTGGCCCGCGAGATGCAGCGCAATCCCGACGTGCTGATTATCGGCCAACCGACGCGCGGCGTCGACATCGGCGCGATTGAGTTCATCCATAACGAGATCATCCGCATGCGCGACGCCGGCAAGGCGATCCTCTTGGTCTCGGTCGAACTCGATGAGATCCGCTCGCTCGCCGACCGCATCCTCGTCATGTTTGACGGCGTCATCGTCGGCGAAGCCGATCCGGCATCCGCCACCGAAGGCGAACTGGGCCTGATGATGGCCGGTATCAACAATCAGAAGGCTGCCGAATGAGTGCGCGCCGCCCCCTGCCGCGCTGGGCCGATGTGGCCCTGTTACCGGCGCTCAATCTGCTTTTGGCCTTTCTGGTTTCGGGCACCGTGGTGCTGATGGTGGGTGAGAACCCGCTCCATGCCATCCAGGTCATCATCTATGGTGCCTTCGGCTACGGCGATGGCTTCGGCTATACGCTGTATTACGCCACCAACTTCATCTTCACCGGCTTGGCCGTGGCGGTTGCCGCCCATGCCGGGCTCTTCAACATCGGCGGTGACGGGCAGGCCTATGTGGCCGGGCTGGGCGCGATTGTCGTAGCGCTGGCGCTCGATCAGACCCATTGGCTCATCGCCATGCCGGCGGCCATGCTTGCCGCAGCGGCTGTGGGTGGATTCTGGGCGTTCATTCCGGGTTATCTGCAGGCCAAGCGCGGTTCGCACGTCGTCATCACCACGATCATGTTCAACTTCATCGCCGCGGCGTTGATGGTCTACATGGTCAATCGCGTTCTGAAGCCCGTCACCACCATGGCTCCGGAATCCGAGACCATCGATGTGGCCGGTCGCGTGCCGCAATTGCGGCAGTTCTTCTCGTTCTTCGGCTATTCGCCGGTCAACCTCTCCATCGTCATCGCCGTCCTGGCGCTGATCTTTGTCTATGTGCTGATCTGGCGTACCAAGTTCGGCTATGCCGTGCGCGTCCTTGGCGCCAACCCGACCGCCTCGCGCTATGCCGGCATTTCCAATTCCCGGATGATCATGGTCACCATGACCATCTCGGGCGCGCTCGCCGGCATGGTGGCGATTAATGAAGTGATGGGCGTGCAGAACCGCTTGGTGCTCGACTTCGTGGCCGGTGCCGGTTTCGTTGGCATCGCCGTGGCTCTTATGGGGCGCAACCACCCCATCGGCATCCTTTTGGCGGCGCTCCTCTTCGGCGCGCTTTACCAGGGCGGACAGGAATTGCAGTTCGTCATTCCGGGCATTACGCGCGAGATGATCGTCGTTATCCAGGCCCTTGTGATCCTGTTCACCGGCGCCATGGAAGGGCTGTTCCGGCCCTCGCTCGAACGCGCCTTCATGCTCTATCGCCCCGAGCACAAAGCCGAAGCGATCTCGCGCGAAACCGCGGATTCGGAGAGTTAAGATGGATCTGGCCACCATTCTCTCCATTCTCGACGCCACTATCCGTCTGTCGACGCCGCTACTCCTCGCGGCGCTGGCGGGGCTCTATTCGGAACGGGCCGGCATTTTCGATATCGGTCTTGAAGGCAAGATGCTGGCAGCGGCCTTTGCCGCGGGCGCGGTTGCCGCCATCACGGGCTCGGCCTGGCTGGGCCTGCTGGCTGGCATGGTCGTTTCCCTGGGCACCACGCTCATCCAGGGCCTTGCCTCCATCACCCTCAAGGGCAATCAGCTCATTGCCGGCGTCGCCATCAACATGCTGGCGGCGGGCATGACCACCTTCCTCGGCCAGACCTGGTTCGGCCAGGGCGGGCGAACACCGGCGCTCTCGGGCGACGGGCGCTTTTCACCCGTGACCTTGCCGTTTGCCGAGCAACTGGCCGGCATTCCCATCCTCGGGCCCATCTATGCCGAGCTGATTTCGGGGCACTACATCATCGTCTATGTCGCGTTTGCCATGGTGGCAGTGACAGCCTTCGTGGTCTACCGCACCCGCTTCGGGTTGCGCATGCGCGCGGTCGGCGAGAACCCCAAAGCGGTCGATACTGCAGGCATTTCCGTGGTGGCGATGCGCTATAAGGCGATCATCATCACCGGACTCCTCACCGGAATCGCCGGCGCCTACTTCTCCATTGCGCAAGGCTCGGGCTTTGGCAGCAACATGACAGCGGGCAAGGGCTATATCGCCCTGGCGGCTCTCATTTTCGCCAAGTGGAAGCCCGTGCCGGTGATGTTCACCTGTCTCCTGTTCGGCTTTCTCGATGCCCTGCAGATCCGGCTCCAGAGCGCTCAGATCATGGGCATCGAAGTGCCAGTCCAGGCCATCCAGGCGCTGCCCTATGTGCTGACCGTGATCCTTCTAGCAGGCTTTATCGGCAAGGCCGTTGGCCCCAAGGCCGGCGGCGTGCCCTATACCAAGGAGCGCTAGCGGCAACGCTGGCGCAAACACAGAATGTCAGAGACTGCAACCGACAAGGCCCTGTTCGAGGCCGCCGAAGCCATTCGCGCCAAGGCCTATGTGCCCTATTCCCACTTCTCGGTGGGCGCGGCCATCCTCGCCGGTGACGGGAAAATCTATGCCGGCTGCAATATCGAGAACGCGGCCTATCCACAGGGCAACTGCGCCGAGACTTCGGCCATCGCGGCAATGATCGCGGGCGGCGCCCGGCGGATCACCCGCATCTATGTGACCGGGCCTGGCACCATTGCGGTGACGCCCTGCGGCGGTTGCCGGCAGCGCATCCGCGAATTCGCCGATCCCGACGTCGAGATCATCTCGCACGGCGTCGACGGAGAGCGGCTGGTGCAGACGCTGGGGCAATTGCTGCCGCACAGCTTCGGGCCGGACCATCTGGGAAAGTGATCGCATGAGCAAACCCGTCAAGACCATCCGCAAGATCGCCGGCAGCGAGCCTATCGTCGCCGCCCTGGTGCTGGGCTCCGGACTATCGGCCATCGGCGATCTGCTCGAGGACCGCATTGCCATTCCCTATGCCGAGCTCAATGGCTTTCCGGGGGCGGGCGTCTCCGGCCATGGCCGTGACCTCCTGATCGGGACCATGGCCGGCAAGCGCATCGCCATTCTGACGGGCCGCGAGCACTACTATGAGCATGGCAATGCTGCGGCCATGCGCCCGGCGCTCGAAACGCTGGCCGAGCTCGGCACGCAGACACTGCTGCTGACCAATTCGGCTGGCTCGGTGGATGAACGCTTCCGCCCGGGCGACCTGATGCTGATTGCCGACCACATCAACTATGCCGGCATGAACCCCCTGATCGGGGAGGCCACCGACCGGCGGTTCGTCAACATGGTCGATTGCTACGCGCCCGAGCTGCGCGACAAGTCCAAGCAAGTCGCCGAGCGGCTGGATATCGGCCTCGGCGAAGGCGTCTATCTCTGGTATTCTGGTCCCAGCTTCGAGACCGTCGCCGAGATCCAGATGGCCATTCGCCTGGGCGCCAATGCCGTGGGCATGTCGACGGCACCCGAAGTGATCCTGGGGCGTTTCCTGGGCATGAAGGTCTGGGCCTGTTCCTCCATCACCAATATGGGGGCGGGGCTGTCGGCCGAGAACATCAGCCATGAGCACACCAAGGCCATGGCGGTTGCGGGCGCGGAGAAGTTGAGCAAACTCATCCCCGCGCTGGTGGAGGAGCTATGAGTCTCAAGATCGTCGATACCCACCGTTCAGACGTCGTTCATAAACGTAATCCCGGCTTTCCGCTGGACCTCGATTGGGTCGGCCGCGTGCGCATGAACCGCTCGGCGCTGGAGCGTCGTGCCGGTACCATCGGCACCCGCCGGACGGTCAAGAAAGACTACCAATTGGCGTGGCTGGTCAAGGCTATAACCCTGATCGACCTCACCACGCTCAACGCCGATGACACCCCCGGACGCGTCGAACGCCTCTGCGCCAAGGCCCGCCATCCGCTGCGCACCGACATCATCGACCGGCTCGGCGTCGGCGAACTTCGCATCCTGCCCGGCGCCGTCTGCGTCTACCATACCTTCGTCCAGACGGCGGTCGAGGCGCTGGCGGGCACGGGTATTCCCGTGGCGGCCGTATCAACTGCGTTCCCGCATGGCCTTGCGCCAGTTGACACCAAGCTCAAGGAAATCGAAGCCTCGGTCGCCGATGGAGCCGAGGAAATCGACATCGTCATCGAGCGCGGCATGGTGCTGCGGGGGGATTGGCAGGCGCTCTACGATCAGGTGCGCGCGTTCCGCAAGGCCTGCGGCAAGGCGCACATCAAGACCATTCTGGGGACCGGGGAACTGGCGACCCAGACCAACGTCGCCAAGGCTTCGCTGGTCTGCATGATGGCGGGCGCCGATTTCATCAAGACCTCGACCGGCAAGGAGAAGGTCAACGCCAACCTCGTGACCTCGCTGTCGATGATCCGCATGATTCGCTGGTTCGCCGAAGAGACCGGCATCGAGATCGGCTACAAGCCCGCCGGCGGGATCGCCACGGCAGGCGATGCAGTCAAATACATGGCGCTGATGAAGGAAGAGCTGGGCACGCACTGGCTGCAGCCGCACCTCTTCCGTTTTGGCGCCAGTTCGCTGTTGACCGATATCGAGCGGCAGCTGGAGCACGGCATCACCGGTCACTACGCTGCCGACTACCGGCAGCCAATGGTTTAGCGGGCGGGCGTTGCTCCGCTGCAGAGAAGAATAAAAGGCGCTCGCCAGGAGGCCACCAATGAACAAGATCGCGCAAATATTCGAAACGCTCGACTACGGCCCGGCGCCCGAAGGCCCGGATCAGGCGATCGCCTGGCTCGATAGCCATGGCCGCGCCTTTGGCCATTTCATCGGTGGCGCGTGGACCGAACCTGGCAAGACGTTCGCTTCGAACAATCCGGCGACCGGGTCCGGGCTGGCTGAGATCACCGATGGCACCGCCGACGACGTCGACGCTGCAGTGCGCGCCGCCCGGGCAGCTTTCCCCGGCTGGAGCGCCCTTTCGGGCTACGAGCGCGGCAAATACCTCTATGCGATCGCCCGCGCGGTGCAAAAGCACGCCCGGCTCTTTGCCGTTCTTGAAACCATGGACAATGGCAAGCCAATCCGCGAGTCCCGCGATATCGATATTCCGCTGGTCGCCCGCCATTTCTATCATCACGCAGGCTGGGCACAGCATCTGAGCCGCGAGTTCCCCGACCACGTGCCCTATGGCGTGTGTGGCCAGATCATCCCCTGGAACTTCCCGCTTTTGATGCTGGCCTGGAAGATCGCTCCGGCCTTGGCAGCGGGCAATACGGTGGTGCTAAAACCAGCTGAGTTCACCTCGCTGACCGCGCTGCTCTTTGCCGAAATCTGCGAGCGGATTGGGCTGCCCAAGGGTGTCGTCAATATGGTCACCGGCGCCGGTGAAACCGGTCAGGCCATCGTCGCCCATCCCGACGTCGACAAGATCGCCTTCACCGGATCGACCGAAGTGGGCAAGGCCATCCGCGTGGCGACAGCGGGGACGGGCAAGGGCCTTTCGCTCGAACTGGGTGGCAAGTCCCCTTATATCGTCTTTGAAGATGCCGACATCGACAGCGCCATCGAGGGGCTGGTGGACGCCATCTGGTTCAACCAGGGCCAGGTCTGTTGCGCCGGATCGCGCCTCCTGGTCCAGGAGAGCATCGAGGAACAGTTCATCGGCAAGCTCAAGAAGCGGATGGCGACCTTGCGCGTGGGCGACCCGCTCGACAAGTCCATCGACATCGGAGCCATGGTCGCGTCCGTGCAAGTGGAGCGCATCCGCGAGTTGATGCAGCGCGGCATTGACGAGGGGGCTGTGGTCTATGAGCCCGATGGCGCGGTGCCCAGTACCGGCTGCTTCCTCAAGCCTGCCCTCGTAACCAATGTCTCGCCGGCGAACGCGCTGGTGGCCGAAGAAATCTTCGGGCCGGTGCTGGTGGCGATGAGCTTCCGCACCCCCGAAGAAGCGGTGGCGCTGGCCAACAACACCAAATACGGGCTGGCAGCGACACTCTGGAGCGAGAACATCAACCTCGCGCTCGACATTGCGCCTAAGATCAAGGCCGGTGTGGTCTGGATCAACGGCACCAATAATTTCGACGCCGCAGTCGGTTTCGGCGGCTACAAGGAGTCCGGGTTCGGCCGCGAAGGTGGCCGCGAAGGGATGGCTGCGTACCTAAAGCCCGCCTGGGAAAAGACCTTGGGCGCGGCTGCCATACCCGAGCCACAAGCTTTCTCAGCCACTCCCGGCAATCCCCTCGACAATGGTCAAGTCAATCAGACCGCCAAGATGTATATTGGGGGCAAACAGGCGCGGCCCGACAGTGGCTATTCCCGCCCGGTGCATGGGCCAGACGGCGCCTTCATCGGGGAGGTCGGTGACGGCAATCGCAAGGATATCCGCAACGCCGTTGAGGCCGCGCGCGCTGCGCTTGGCTGGTCCACGACGGCGGCCCATACGCGGGCACAAATCCTCTATTTCCTTGCCGAGAACCTCGATTACCGGCGGGACGAGTTCGCCGCGCGCATTGCGGCACAGACCGGCAGGAACGGGCGCGACGAAGTCGCGCTTGCCGTCGAGCGGCTCTTTGCCTTTGCCGGCTGGGCCGACAAGTTCGATGGCGCCGTCCACAACCCGCCGCTGCGCGCGGTCGCAGCAGCCATGGTCGAGCCACTGGGCGTGCTCGGGATCGTGGCGCCACCCGAACTGCCGCTCCTGGGCTCGGTTGCGCTAATCGCTCCGGCGCTGGCGATGGGCAACACGGTCGTGCTGGTGCCCTCCGAAGCGGCGCCGCTCAGCATGACCGATCTCTGCCAGGTCATCGAAACCTCAGACGTGCCCAACGGCGTGATCAACATCGTCACTGGCAATTCCATTTCACTTGCCAAGACGCTGGCCGAGCATGATGGGGTGGATGGCCTCTGGTACGCCGGCTCGGCACAAGGTTCAGCCATGGTGGAGCGCAGCTCAGCCGGCAATCTCAAGCAGACCTGGACCAGTGGTGGCCGCGCCTATGATTTTGCGGATCGCCGCTTTGAGGGTCCTTATCTGCTGACCAAGGCCACCCAGGTGAAGAACGTCTGGATTCCCTACGGAGCCTAACAAGAAGGGCGAAAGACCCCGCATGACCTTCCTTCCCCAAGAAGTCATCCTCCACAAGCGCGACGGCCTGAAGCTGTCGCGCGAGGAGATAGCGCAGTTCATCGCTGGCTTTGCCGACGGCACGGTCTCCCACGCGCAGGCTGCCGCATTCGCCATGGCAGTCTACTTCCAGGACATGACCATGGAGGAGCGGGTCGCCCTCACCCTCGCCATGCGCGATTCCGGCGACGTGCTCGATTGGTCAGACCTGGATGGCCCGGTGGCTGATAAGCACTCGACCGGTGGCGTCGGCGACAATGTCTCGCTGATGCTGGCCCCGATTCTTGCTGCCATGGGGATCTATGTGCCCATGATCTCCGGCCGCGGCCTGGGGCATACCGGCGGGACGCTGGACAAGTTCGACTCCATTCCCGGTTACAACACCAATCCCGACAATGTTCTCTTCCGGCAAGTCGTGCGGCAAGCCGGCTGCGCCATCATCGGCCAAACCGCCGATTTGGCGCCCGCAGACAAGGCGCTTTATGCCATCCGCGATGTGACCGGGACGGTGGAGTCTATCTCCCTCATCACCGCGTCCATCCTCGCCAAGAAGCTCGCGGCGGGGCTTGGTGTGCTGATCCTCGACGTGAAGACGGGCTCGGGCGCCTTCATGCCCACCTTGGACCGCTCCCGGGATCTGGCGCAAAGCCTGGTGACGGTCGCCAATGGGGCGGGGCTCCGCACGGGCGCTCTTATCACCGACATGAACGAGCCCCTGGCCAGTGCCGCCGGCAATGCGCTGGAGGTCCGCAACGCGGTGGATTTCCTCACCGGCAAGCACCAAGATGAGCGGCTGCGGGAAGTGACGCTGGCGCTGTGTGCCAAGGTTGCCGAGATGACTGGCGTCGCCGGCACCGAGGCTGCGGGGCGGATGCTCGCGGAATCCGCGCTTGAAAGTGGGCGGGCGACGCAGCGCTTCTCCATCATGGTGCAGGCGCTGGGTGGCCCCGGCGACTTCGTCGACAACATGGACAACTATCTGCCGCACGCGGCTATCGTGCGCGACGTCTACGCCGATGGTGAGGGCAAGGTCGCCGAGATCGACACCCGTGGCGTTGGCATGGCCGTCGTTGCGCTCGGGGGCGGCCGGACCCGTCCCACCGACAGCATCGACCATAGTGTTGGCTTTGATCGTCTTGTCGGACTGGGAACGTCGGTCGATCACCACACTCCGATCGCCCGCATTCATGCGCGAGACGAGGAGAGTGCAGCTGACGCGGAGCGCCGCCTCAAGCAAGCTTATCGCTTGGGCGCAGATGCCACCATCCACGTCCTCATTCCTGAAAGCGTTGCGCCCACTCCGTTGGGCCAGGAGTAGTCCATGCCACGCGCCATTCTTTGCATTCTTGACAGCGTTGGTATCGGCGGAGCGCCCGACGCCGAGAAATATGGCGATCAAGGCTCCAACACCTTCGGGCACATCGCCGAATGGGCCGCCGATGGCAGAGCCGACCGCCAGGGGCTGCGGCATGGCCCGCTGCACGTGCCCAACATGGACGCGATGGGCCTTGGCGCGGCCATTCAGCTCTCGAGCGGTACCGTGCCGCCAGGGCTCTCTGCAGTGGCCAAGAGGGGACGCTTCGGCGTGGGCCGGGAAGTCTCCAAGGGTAAGGACACGCCTTCGGGCCATTGGGAGATCGCCGGTGTGCCAGTGCCCTTTGACTGGGGCTACTTTCCGCAGTCCGAACCCACCTTTCCGCCCAAACTGATCGCCGAGTTCATCCAGCGCGCCAAGCTGCCCGGCATTCTGGGCGACAAGCACGCTTCGGGGACGGAGATCATCGCCGCACTTGGTGAGGAGTCGATCCGGACAGGCAAGCCCATCTGCTACACCTCGATCGACTCGGTGTTTCAGATCGCAGCCGATGAAAGCCATTTCGGCTTGGACCGGCTGTACGAAATCTGCGAAATTGCCTTCGAGCTTACCAAGCCGCTGATGATCGGTCGGGTGATTGCTCGACCTTTCATTGGTGAGGACGCGACCAGCTTCAAGCGCACCGGCAATCGCCGGGATTTCGCCATCGCGCCGCCCGAGCCGACGCTGCTGGACCGGAACAAGGCGGCCGGCAACCAAGTTTACGCCATAGGCAAGATTTCGGACATCTATGCGGGGCAGGGTGTCACCCACAAGATAAAGGGGACCGGCATTCCTCAACTGTTCGACAAGACGCTGGAAGCGCTGGAAATGGCCGCCGACCGGGCGTTCATCATGACCAATTTCGTCGACTTCGACAGCGAATATGGGCACCGCCGCGACGTTCCTGGCTATGCTGCCGCACTCGAGCTATTCGATGGTCTGCTGCCCCAGATGATCAGCAAGCTCCGGCACGATGATCTGCTGGTTCTGACGGCCGATCACGGCAACGACCCCACCTGGCCGGGCACCGACCACACGCGCGAGCAGGTGCCGATCCTTGTCTTTTCCCCAAGCCTGTCGCAGGGCGAGATTGGCATTCGGTCCACATTCGCCGATATAGGCGAGAGCATCGCCCACTGGCTCGGCCTGTCGCCGGGCCGCCATGGCGTAAGTTTCCTCTAAAGCAAAGGTGTTCCGATGAACGATGTCAGCCGCGCCAATGTCACCGTCATCGGTCACCCGCTGATCCAGCACAAGCTGACGATCATGCGCAACAAGGAAACATCTATCGCCGGCTTCCGGCGGCTCCTGCGGGAGATCGCGCACCTGATGTGCTACGAGGTGACGCGCGATCTCGAACTTGAAACCGTGCGGATCGAGACGCCCATGGCGCCGCTCGATGCGCCCACCATCAAGGGCAAGAAACTCGTCTTTGCCTCCATCCTGCGGGCGGGCAACGGGCTGCTCGATGGCATGCTCGACCTCGTGCCGGCGGCGCGCGTTGCCCATATCGGCATTTATCGTGATCACGTTACGCTGGAGCCGGTCGAGTATTACTTCAAGGCACCCTCAAGCCTGGACAACCGCCTGATCATCGTCGTCGACCCGATGCTGGCAACGGCAAATTCGGCTACCGCCGCCATCGACAAGCTTAAAGAGCGCGGCGCCAACAATATCCGCTTTCTCTGCCTGCTCGCGGCCCCCGAAGGCATCGAACGTTTCAACGCCGCCCATCCCGACGTTCCGGTATTTACCGCCTCGATCGATAGCCATCTCAACGAGAAGGGCTACATCATTCCCGGCCTCGGCGACGCCGGCGACCGCATGTATGGGACGAAGTAGGCGCGGACGCCTACTTTTCCGCGAGCGGCAAACCGAGCGCGATCAGTTCCTTGCGGAGCAGCTCGGGGTTCTTGAAGTGGCAGCCATGCATGCCATATTTGCGAGCGGCGACGATGTTTGGCTCGCTGTCGTCGATAAAGACGCAGCTTTCGGGGGCAAGGCCGTACCGCTCACAAAAGACGCGGTAGAGCCGCGGATCCGGCTTCACCAGGCCCTCTAGACCCGAGACGATGACGCCGTCAAACTTCTCGAGGAACGGCCACTCCGGCAGGCAACTCACCCATTTTTCCCACGAGAAGTTGGTGATGGCAAAGGTGGGGACCTCATTGGCGATCAGCTCGTCATGAATGTCGATGGTGCCCTGGATGAACCCGCCCAGAGTCTCCTTCCAACGCTGGTCGTAGGCCTGGATCTCGCGCCAGTATCTGGGGAAGCGGGTGATGAGCTTGGCCACCCCCTCCGAATAGATCTCGCCGGCGTCGAACTCAAGATTCCAGTCGAGCGTGCAGATGTTCTGATGGAACCACAGCGCATCCTCTTCGGTGTCGAAGAGCTTGCGGAACAGGTACATGGGGTTCCAGTCGACGAACACGCCGCCGAGATCGAAGACGGGGACGATGGTATCGGTCATGAGGATCTAGCCGGATCGAGGAAGGATGGCCGGCTTGTGGCATGGGGGACGAGGCCGCGCAACCGGCTAGGAGGGGCCGGGCATCGTAATCCTTTTGGTGCTGCCATGCCGCGGCAGATAGAAAGTCTGACGATAGAGGTTTACCGGCTGGTCGAAGACGATTCCGTAGAACGGTGTGTATGAGTAACTTGCCTCCGAGGCGATGATGAATGCAGGCAACGAAATGTCGAGCATGGGCTCAGGAAGTTCGTAGGTATCATCTGTCTCCTCCGTGGTGCGTTTGGTGAGCTTGCCATTGGTGAACACAAAGGAGTCGATGACCTTAACTGTTCGGTCTTTTTTCACTTCAATCTGGGTGATGGTTTGAGTGAGTGTCGCCGTTGTGTAAGGCGTCATGATGCTGGTAGACGCCCCGAAGAAGTTCAGCAGGTCATTTTCGACAAGCGCCTCTTTGCGGGCAACAAGATCGCCCACCACGCTTGAAACGGTCTGGATCCGGCGATCCATCGAAATGAGGGCACTAGCCTCCATTGTGCCAACATAGGCCAGGAGCATGACAGGGAGGATAAGCGCGAATTCGACCGCAGCCGCACCGCCCTCCGTGACGCCGAACTTCCGGAGGAGCGAAATGGCTCTCGCGACCCACATCAGAACGGCTCGTTCATAAAGACGGCCGCAGCGCCAAGGAGCCGCCGTCCGTCGCCGAGATTACCTTGTCCAGCGCCACCAAAGCTCACGATGACCGGGCGCTTGTAATGTGCTTGGACAATCACGACTGAGTTGGCCGTGCCTGGCGCAAACTCCTGGTCCTCTGTCCAGCCACACTCGATTTCGCAGTCCCAGTCGACTGGCGCCACGAACTCGACCTCAGAAAAGTTCGTATAAGCTGTCACCATGAGATGGACTTCGCTGCAGTCAAAGAGGCCGTAGAGTCGACCGCACATGATGTCGCGGAACTTATCGATGTCGAAGTTGGTGGCTGTTGCTTGGCCCGTACGGATCAGCCGGGAGGCGTCCTGAACCGCGCTAGTCAGCACCTGTCCGGACAGAAAAACGAGTGATTGTTCGAGAATGGCACCGACGATAGCGAAAAAGGGAAAGGCGAGGAGCCCAAACTCAACCGCGGTCGCGCCGCGTTCATCGCGTGCAAAGCGGCGCCGCTTCCCGAGCAGCTTTCGGCCTATTCTCGATGCAAGGCGTCCAGTCATGCACAGCACGCTAGGACGGTTTGGCTAATTAGCCGTTAGCTGAAGAGCCACCGATTTGACAGATTGCTGGCAGCCTTAACGATAGGTGAACAGCAGGTCAGTTGGTGTTTGACTGCACCAATTGCGCTGAGGCCAGCACTTGTGACGAGTAGGTCGGGTCATCGCCCATCATGATGACCGACTGGCAGACGGGCGCACAGGAGAGGCTCTGTCGGGCAAGGCCGTTATAGACCGTGGTCACGCCTGCCTGCATCTGCACCACTTCGATCATGGTGTCGGCTACGGGATTTCCTGCGCTGTCGAGCACGATGAGATTGGTCTGGCCATAGCTCTTGCCGGTGAGGATCAGCGTTTGCGGGTCCTGGATCGTAACGTCGGCAATTCCCGGGTTACCCACGATCACCGTCGCGGCGGCGGCGTTGATCCTGAGAATGCGTGCCATGTTGACGTTCACATTGATCGGGGCGCCGTCATTCGCCACCGCGGGTGCTGCCCCCATCAGGGACACAAGCACGAAAACGGCGGCAAGAACTGAACGCATGATACGGGGTCCGCAGGCTAAAGGAAGCTAGCGTCCACTCTCGCCCCGAATGGTGAATTTTTGGCAAAGATCAGTCGGGTCAGGGGCCGCTGGCGATTCCTGCCCTGCCAGTTTGCTGATGCACATGCTTCCACTGAAGAGTTTTGGCGCAGTGAGCCGCCTTTCGTTTAACGTAATTTCAACCGCTCCCGACTACCGTTTTGCTTAGGTTCGATGTGTGGCGTGCCGGACGAAAGCGCCACGCAGTGACGTGAAAAACAGCAGCCTGGGGATGAAGATCTTCCTCACAGCCGCGCAAGGCCTAGCGAATAACCGCCGCGAAGCCGTTGCCACCCTTCTGGTAAGTCGAGAGCCAAGGTGTTCATGTCCTGCGCAGATAGACAGAAAGCGCTTCGCGGGATGTCAGAGAGTCTGGCGCTGCGCTTTCGTAGCTTATGGATCTGTGAGCGGGGCGCCACCGCCATCGAGTATGGCTTGATCGCTTCCATTATCACCATAACGCTCATAGTTGCGGTGGCTGCCACAGGAAACAGCGTGTTGGTACTCTTCAACTACGTTGAAGACGAAGTGCAAGCGGCACTTACAGGTGCCTGGCAAACCGTCGACTAGAAACGGAACACCGATGAGCGCAATTCTCCTCTTCGTCTTCCCCCTCGCTATGGCGTTCGCGGCTTCGTCCGACCTTTTGACCATGCGCATCTCCAACAAGCTGGTCTTGCTTCTTACCGGAGCGTTCCTTCTGCTGGCACTGCTGGTAGGCATGCCACTCCAGCAATTTGCCATGCACCTGGCCTGCGCTTTTGTGGTACTCGCCGCGGGGTTTGCCTTGTTTGCTCTTCGCGTCATTGGAGGGGGCGATGCCAAGCTGGCCGCCGCGACCACGCTCTGGCTCGGCTTTGGGCTGACACTACCCTATCTTGTCTATGCGGGCCTCCTTGGCGGTGTGTTGACCTTAGCCATTCTGGCGCTTCGCGGCCTGCCCCTTACTCCATTCTTGGCGCGGTATCGCTGGTTGGAGCGCCTGCACGACCGCAAGTCTGGTGTGCCGTATGGGATCGCACTGGCCATTGCCGGCCTGCTGACTTACTCGCAATCTACCATCTTCTTGCACCTCGCAGCCTAAGATCATCACTTCGGCGGTGCTCGACTTCGGCTTAGGAAAGGCTGACCCCTCGTTTCCGCAAAGCCCGCTTCCTATAGAGAATAACGCTCTGTTAACTCTCTCGAAAAAGCCCCGATTAACCAAACTTTGACCCTTTGAGTCCACTGTTCAGCTCATGGCTTGGGGCGAAATGCGCCTCGTGTAACCGGAGTTGGGCATGAAGCCGGCGCGTATCATCTTGCTGGTCGTTGCGCTTGTCGCAGGTGGTTTGGCCGCGTTTCTCGTAACGCGTGGTGGGTCACGTCCCGCGCCCGAACAGATCGTGCAGACGCAAGTCGTCCAGGAGCCCCAGACACAGATCCTGGTGGCCAAGGCACCCATCGGCATGGGCGAGCGGCTGAGCCCCGACACGCTGGAGTGGCAGGACTGGCCCGAGGGCGCCCTCCGTGCTGAATACGTCACCATCTCTGCCATGCCCGATGCGGCTGCCGAACTCGACGGCGCCGTTGCTCGCTTCGAGTTCTTCCCGGGCGAGCCCATTCGCGAAGCCAAGCTCGTGCGCTCCGACCAGGGCTATTTGTCGGCTGTGTTGTCCGAAGGCATGCGAGGGGTCTCTGTCGGTGTGACGGCGGTGTCGAGCGCCGGCGGATTCGTAGTCCCCAATGATCGTGTCGATGTGGTGCTCACCACCCAGGGCGAGGCCGGTGAGCAGTCCGAGGTCATCCTCTCCAACGTCCGTGTGCTCGCAATCGGGCAGCGCCTTGGCGAGCTGGGTGAAAGCGGCGGGGCCGTCGACCCGTCCGAACCACGTCCTAAACCGGTGGTTTTCGATAGCTCCACCATCGCCACGCTCGAACTGACGCCCGCCCAGGCGCAGACCCTGATCAACGCCTCGACCCGTGGGCAACTGACGTTGACGCTGCGCTCGGTCGTTGACTTCGACGACAACACAGTGGCCGCGGGCCCCGACACCAACCAGTCTGTGCGGCTGATCCGCTTCGGCAGAGAGCAATCGGTGCTTGCCGGTCGCTCCGGGCAGTTGGTGCCGGTTTCTCCGTCCTCGCCCGCCTTCTCTCAACCCAATTCAACCGAACTGCCGGTCGACCCCGAAATGGTGCCTCAATGAGCGCGGAGAAACCCATGAACCAGATGCTGGCTCGTTTCGCGCGCCGGGCTCTCGGCGCCCTTACAGCCCCGGCCGTGGCAGCGATGTTGTCGGCGAGCCCTGCCCTTGCGGCAGGCGAAACGCACCTCACCATTTCACCGGCATCCTATGGTGCGACGCGCAAGTTCGAGGTGCAGATCAACAAGACTGCTCTGGTGGACCTGCCCGCCGGCGCCGCGGAAGTCATTGTCTCTCAGCCTGGCGTCGCGGCAGCGGTCATGCGGACCCGCACGCGCGCCATGATCCAGGGCATCAGTGGGGGCGATACCAACATCTTCTTTATCGATGACCAGGGCCGCACCATTGCTGTGCTGGACGTCAAAGTGATCGAGGAGCCCTCGCAGGTCGGCAATGCGCTGGAGCTGGCTCTGGCGCGAGTCATTCCGGGCTCGAACATCCATGTTGAGTCCATCGCGCTTGGCGACGCCAATCGCGTGGTCCTAACCGGTACGGTGCTCTCCGGCGAGGACAAGACGCGGGCTGAAGCGGTGGCCATTCAGTTCGCCGGATCGCCTGAAAACGTCGCCAGCATCATCGATGTAGCCGGCTCCCAGCAGGTCATGCTGCAGGTCACTGTCTCGGAAATCCGCCGCGACGTCGCCAAACAGCTGGGCATCAATCTCTCCGGCACGGTCACCATCGGCTCGGTCAATCTCGGTTTGAACAACCAAGTTGCGGCCGGCACCGGCTGGGGTGGAGATGCCGCGACCGGCAGCTTCCCCGTGGGCAATGTCCAGCTGGATGCTGCCATCAAGGCACTGGAGACCCGAGGGGCTATCCACGTGCTCGCGCAACCTACACTAACCGCTATGTCGGGGGAGAGCGCGGATTTCCTTGCCGGCGGTGAACTGCCCTATGCCAACCGCGACGCCGACGGGAATATTACGACGATCTTCAAGCCCTACGGCATTGAGTTGGAATTCACCCCGACTGTTAAATCGTCCGGTATTGTCGGGATCAAGGTTGATACCTCCGTTTCCGAGCCGCAGTCCGACGGTACCATCAATAAGCGCCAGGCGGTCACCACGGTCGAACTGCCGGCCGGCAACACTTTGGCCATTGGTGGACTGCTGGACCAGCGCACTGCCCAGGACATCAGCCAGTTGCCGGGGCTGGGCAATATTCCGATCCTCGGCGCGCTGTTCCGCTCGCGCTCCTACCAGAGCTTTGAGACTGAGCTGGTGATCCTGGTCACGCCCTATCTGGTCAATTCCAGCCCGGCCGGGCACGTGGCCGTACCCACCGACCACAGTGCGCCCTCAAGTGACGCCGAAGCGATCTTCCTGGGCAAGATCGAGCGCCTCTATGGCGTGGCCGGCTCGGGCGAAATCCGTGGCAGTTTCGCAGGTTCAGTGGGCTTCAGCCTCGATTGAGTTGGTGCGCCGGGAGACCGGCGCCAGGAGAAGTAGTCGATGAGTTTCCTCACTCCAGAACCCAAAGCAGCAGAAGAGCCCGTGGCCGAGATCGCCGGCGGCGCGCGCCTCATCCCACGCATCACCATCCAGGCCTTTTGTGAGCACTCGCAGACAGCTCAGCTGGTCGAGAGCGCAATCCACGACCGGCGCATGTCCAAGGTGGCCCTAACCACCCACAATGGTGGCGTCGACGGCGCGGTCGAAACGTATAAGGCCAATCCCACACCCAACCTCATCATTGTCGAAACCTCGCTGCCACCCCAGGAGATCCCTGGTGCGCTAGAGCGGTTGGCGGAAGTGTGTGACGCCACCACGCGCGTCGTGGTGCTCGGCCATGTCAACGATGTGCTGCTCTACCGCGAGCTGATCCGCGCGGGTATTTCCGAGTACATCGTGTTGCCGGCGACCGCCCAGCAGATCGTATCGACCCTGACCGACCTCTTTGCGTCGGAAAACTCAGCTCCTATCGGGCGCACCATCGGGTTTGTTTCGGCCAAAGGGGGCGCAGGCGGGTCGACTGTCGCCCACAACGTGGCTTGGGCGATCGCCACCGCCCTGCGGCAGGATACCCTGATCCTCGACATGGACCTGGCCTTCGGTACGGTGGGCCTCAACTTCAATCAAGATCCGCCTCACGGTCTGGCCGATGCCATGCTGGCCAATCAGAAGGTCGACCAGACCATGCTGGACCGCCTGATGAGCAAGGCTGCCAGTCACATCAGCCTGCTCACCGCTCCGGTCACGCTGGACAACACGTTCGACTTCGAAGAGCGCGACTTCGAGCAGGTGCTGGAAATGTGCCAGAACTCGGTGCCGGCGGTGATCCTGGACATCCCCCATGCCTGGAACGCCTGGGTGCGGCACACCCTCGCCACCATCGACGAGGTTGTTATTGTCGCCGAACCCGACCTCGCCAATCTGCGCAACGCCAAGAACCTAGCTGACACCATAAAAGCGCTGCGGCCCACCGAAACCGCCCCGCGTCTGGTGCTCAACAAGCTCGGGCTGCCCAAGCGACCGGAGATAACGGCCGGCGAATTTGCCAGTTCGGTGGATTGTCAGTTGGTTGGGCAAATCCCCTTCGATGGGGCGCTGTTTGGGACTGCTGCCAATAACGGCCAGATGATTGCCGAGATCGCCGCCAACCACAAGATCAACGAGGTTTATCGCTCGATTGGCATGATGGTCACGGGCCGCCACGCCGCAGCGGCGGGGGAGCGGACCTCCGGTCTGGCAATGCTTCCCTCCCTTTTCCGGAAGCGGGCTTAGGCGCGCTAGGACGATAGGACGACTATGTTTGGCAAGCGCACAACTTTTGGTGGCAACACCCCCGGCATCGGCGAGATGTCGCGACCGATTGCGAGCGCTCCGCCACCGCGTGCGGAGCCGGCGCCTGTCGCCCGCCGCAGCAGCGACACCGATGCAATGGCGGCACGTATGCGTCCGAGCGAGGAGGTGGTGGACGTCCGTTCCCCCGCCGACGCACAGCGCGACAAGCAATATTTCCAGACCAAGTCGGCGATCTTCAACGCGCTGATCGACTCCATCGATCTCAGCCAGCTCGCCACCATGGAGCAGGACGCCGCGCGCGAGGAAATCCGCGACATCGTCGCCGAGATCATCGCGCTCAAGTCCATCATCATGTCCATTTCCGAGCAGGAAGACCTGCTCGAGGACATCTGCAATGACGTGCTGGGCTATGGGCCGCTCGAGCCCTTACTGGCGCGCGACGACATCGCCGACATCATGGTGAACGGGTCGCAGAAGTGCTACATCGAAGTGGGCGGCAAGGTGCGCCTCACCAATGTGCGCTTCCGTGATGACGCGCATCTGATGAATGTCTGCCAGCGCATCGTCAGCCAGGTCGGCCGCCGCGTCGACGAGAGTTCCCCCATCTGTGACGCGCGCCTGCCCGACGGCTCGCGCGTGAACGTGATTGCGCCGCCTTTGGCCATTGATGGCGCGGCGCTCACCATCCGTAAGTTCAAGAAGGACAAGCTCACCCTCCAGCAGCTCGTCAAATACAACTCGATTTCGCCCGAAGGCGCCGAAGTGCTGCGCATCCTTGGTCGCGTGCGCGCCAATGTGCTGATCTCTGGGGGTACGGGCTCGGGCAAGACGACACTGCTCAATTGTCTCACAGCATTCATCGAAAAGGACGAGCGGGTCATCACCTGCGAAGACTCCGCTGAACTGCAACTGCAGCAGCCGCATGTGGTGCGCCTCGAAACCCGCCCCCCCAATCTCGAGGGCGAAGGCGAGATCACCATGCGCGATCTCATCAAGAACTGCCTGCGCATGCGCCCAGAACGGATCATCGTGGGCGAAGTGCGTGGCCCGGAGGCTTTCGACCTCCTCCAGGCCATGAACACCGGTCACGATGGCTCGATGGGCACGCTCCACGCCAACTCGCCGCGCGAAGCGCTGAGCCGTCTCGAATCCATGATCACTATGGGCGGCTACGCGCTGCCCAGCCGCACCATCCGCGAGATGATCGTCTCCTCGATCGACGTAATCGTGCAGGCTGCGCGTCTGCGGGATGGCTCGCGCCGCATCACCCACATCACCGAGGTGCTCGGCATGGAAGGGGACGTGATCGTGACGCAGGACATTTTCCTCTACGACATCATGGGTGAGGACCAGAACGGCATGCTGCTCGGTCGCCATCGCTCGACGGGCATTACCAAGCCGCAATTCGCCGAACGGGCGCGCTACTTCAACGAAGAGCTAAACCTGGTCGAGGCGCTGGAGAAGTCCAACACCGAGCAGCGCGAGCTCCTGGGGGCATAGCGACCATGACACTGATCCTTGTTGCTCTCCTGGCCATGGTGACAGTCGGTGCTGTCGGCTTTGCGCTGGTGCCTTCGGCGCTGGGCGGCAGCGGCCGGGCGGCCAAGCGCCGTAAGGCCCTGCAGGGCAACGTCCGGGTGAACCGACTGGAGAATGACGCAGCGCGAACGCGTGACCAGCGCCGCAAGAGCGTGCAGCAAGCTCTCAAGCAGCAAAGCGATGCCCTCAACGCCAAGAAGCGCGTCAACCTCTCCCAATTGCTGTTTCAGGCCGGGATGACCGTGTCGCGGGCAACCTTTATTCGCAACAGCGTGATCTTTGGTGCGGTAGCGTTCGTCGTTCTGGTGGTGGTGCAGGTCCCGTTCTACTTCGCCGCCATCTTCGCCGTCGCGGCAGCCTACCTGTTGCCGCGCATGTATGTCAGCCGCAAGCGCCGCATCTACCAGGATCGTTTCCTGGACGAACTGCCCAATGCTGTGGAAGCCATCGTGCGCGGCGTCAAGACCGGCCTCCCCCTCAACGACTCCATTCGCGTCGTGGCCAAGGACGCCAAAGAGCCGGTAAAGTCAGAGTTCGGCCGGGTGCTCGACCAGCAGGCTTTCGGCATGTCGATGACCGAGGCCGTGCAGGTTCTGCTCGATCGGGTTCCCCTGCCGGAGGTGAACTTCTTTGTGGTCGTGATCTCGGTCCAGCAGCAGGCGGGTGGCAATCTGTCCGAGGCACTGGGCAATTTGGCGCGCGTGCTGCGCAACCGCAAGAAGATGAAGCAGAAGGTCAAGGCGCTTTCATCAGAGGCCAAGGCTTCCGCTGGCATCATCGGCTCGCTGCCCTTTGTCGTCGCCACTCTGGTGAGCCTCGTCAGCCCGAGCTACCTTCAGCCGCTTTTCGCCACCAGCCTGGGCAATATTTGGCTCGGGGTTGGCGTCTGCATGCTAGCTATGGGCGTGTTCGTCATGAACCGCATGGTCAAGTTCGACTACTGATGATGAGAGGCGCCCGGGCATGAACATTGTCGAGCTTCTCACCCAGCGCGACTTCCTGATCGCGGTTCTAGCTGCGATCTCGGCGGGCGCGGTGGTCTTCACCTTCGGCTCGAGCTTCATCGTCAAGTCCGAGATGCGGGACCGCATCAAGCGGGTGGCTCTCGAACGTGAGAAGATGCGGGCCGAGGAGATGGCTCGCCTACGGGGCTCCGCGGCAGCTGTTGACGGACGGTCGGTTCGGCGCACGGCCGAGCCCAAGGCCTATGTAAAGCGGGTGGTGGAGCGGCTGGACCTCAAGAAGGCGTTCATGGACGACGCCACGGTCGAAAAACTCGCTATGGCGGGCTATCGCGGGCAGGGCCACCTAACGACTTTTCTCTTCCAGCGCTTCGTGACTCCGATTGCCATTCTGGTAGCTGCCGTCGCCTACCTCGTCTTCCTCGTGCCCGGTGACCGGCCACTCTATCTCAATCTCGTCTACGCCATCGGTGCAGGCCTGGTCGGCTCTTATGTTCCCGTGCTGCTGCTCAAGAACACCACGACCAAACGGCAGGTCTCGATCAAGCGCGCCTGGCCCGATTGTCTCGATCTGCTGCTGCTCTGCGTCGAGGCGGGCATGTCCATGGAGCACGCCTTCAAACGTGTCGGCAAAGAGATCGGACAGCAGAGCGCCGAGCTAGCCGAAGAACTGACCCTCACCACGGCCGAATTGTCCTTCCTCGAAGATCGTGGCCGAGCTTACGAAAATCTCGGGCGCCGGACGGGCCTTGATGGCGTCAAATCGGTGATGACGGCGCTGATCCAGGCCGATCGCTACGGCACCTCTGTCGGGCAGGCGCTGCGAGTCATGGCTGAAGAAGGTCGCGAGATGCGCATGATGGACGCCGAAAAGAAGGCGGCATCGCTGCCGCCCAAGCTGACCGTGCCGCTGATCCTGTTCTTCCTGCCGGTGCTCTTCATCGTCATCATGGCGCCGGCCATGATCAAGGTCTTCGCCACGCCGGGCCTGGGCGGCTAACGGCGCCTAGACCTTCTTGTTGATGCCTGAGCGTGAGCGCAGGATCTGCTCGACCAGCTTCACCTGTCCGTTGAGTTTGTCGTTGAAGGTGGACGCCAAGACGTTTCGCGTCATCTGCGAATTGTCCATGGCCTTTTGGGCCGCCTGCTTGCGCTTATGGCTGGCGACCTGCATCTGCTGGTATGGAGTGAGCGGTTTCCTGCCGATCTTCATGCCGCCCAGGCTTATCCCATCGCTTTAACAAAGCGTGAAGATCGCATGCCTGCTCCTAGCCCTGCGCGATCACCTCCCAGCGATTCTGCTGGGTCAGCAAAGCCCGTACATAGTTCATGTTGTTTTCAACCTGCTCGGGCGGCAGTTCGGCGGCATAGAGCGCCCGGCACTCCTCGAAGCGCCCTTGCAGCCCCACGACCAGTGCCAGATTCTGCCGATGGCGGCTATTGGCACCGCGCATCTGCACTGCCTGACGCAGGTGTTGCTCGGCTTGTGCGAGATCATTGCTCATCGCGTAGGAGAGGCCGAGATTGGCGGCGATCGAGGCTTCGCCGGGGGCAATGGTCAATGCTTGCTGGTAGAGCATCCGGGCTTCCTGATTGCGGCCCATCTGGTCTAGCGTCGCGCCTTTGACCAGGAGCGCATTCCAGTCGGGTATGTCGGAGCGGATGGTATTGTCGATCACCTGGAGCGACTGCTCCAGCCGACCCGCCGCGGTCAAAGCTTTGGCATAGGCGACCCGCACTTCGGCGTCCGTGGGGTGGTAGGCCATGCCGGCTTCGAGCACCGCCACCGCCTGGCTGCTTTGGCCCACAGCACGCAAAGCTGCCGCATAGTGGATGATGGCGGCTTTGTCCTTGGGGTGCTGCTTGTAGCGTGCACCCAGTTCGGCGAGGTTCTGATGGCTCTCTGCCATCGGCATTCCGGAATAATCAGGGGAGGGGATGCTGGTGCGATTGCTGGCGCAGGCAGTCATTGCCACTGCCGCGACGCTCGCGAACAGCAGCGCGCGCATTGACTTGGCAAAGGGGACGGGCGCGATCACTCTGGCAACTCCTCGGGCGGTCAGCCCAGTTGCTTCTCTCAATAAATCATTAACCCTAACGGGCGGTTAAGGCTGGGTTCGCCAAGGTTGCTCCCCTCTCTTGTGCTCGCTAGAAGGAGACGATCAAAAGCGGAGCTCTTCATGTCCAGCGCCACCTCCCTGCCCATCATCTTCGTGGAAGAGGGCGCGCTTGCCGCAGCCAACCTTTCCGCCGCGCATCGCGCCTGGGCCGATGCCAATGGCTTTACGGGGCAGCGCGGGCGCCTCCTCGCCCTGCCTGATCCGCAGGGCGGATTGGCCGGGCACCTATTTGGCACCGGTCCGGTGGCAGACCGTCCGCCACTGGTTGCGGCGCAGGCCGGCGCCGTCATTGGTCCCGGGCAATTCCACTTCCAAGGCGCATCTGGCGATCCAACGCTGGCAGCGCTCGGCTTCCGCCTCGGCGCCTACCGGTTCGACCGTTATCGCGCGGGCAAGCCCGCGCCAGTGCTCGATTTGCCCGCCGGGGCCGACGCGGACGAAGTCGATCGCCTCGTGAGCGGCGCCGCCTTGGCGCGCGACCTCATCAACACCCCGGCCAACGATCTCGGCCCCGATGCTCTCGACCAAACAATCCGCAGCTTCGCGGCAGATCGTGGCATGGAGTGCCGCGCGATTGTGGGCGACGACCTCCTTGCCGCGGGCTTTCCGATGATCCACGCCGTGGGCAGGGCCAGTGCGCAAGCGCCGCGCCTGCTTGATCTCACCTGGGGCAATCCCGACGATCCTAAGGTGACGCTGGTGGGCAAGGGCGTGACCTTCGACACCGGTGGCCTCGATATCAAGCCGGCCTCGGGCATGCTGCTGATGAAAAAGGACATGGGGGGCGCCGCCAATGTGCTAGGCCTCGCCCACGCCATCGTCTCGGCCAAGCTGCGGCTGCGGCTGCGGGTGCTGATCCCGGTGGTGGAGAACGCCATCTCGGGCACCTCCTTCCGCCCGAGCGACGTGCTCACATCCCGCAAAGGCCTGACGGTGGAGATCGGCAATACCGACGCTGAAGGCCGGCTCATTCTCGCCGACGCCTTGGCGCTGGCCGACGAGGAAAGCCCCGCATTGCTGCTCGACATGGCGACGCTCACCGGCGCCGCCCGCGTGGCGCTCGGCCCCGAACTGCCGCCGCTTTATTCCACCGACGATGAACTCGCCCGCGCCCTAATGGCGGCGGGGACCGCCAGCGATGATCCGCTCTGGCAGATGCCGCTCTGGTCGCCCTATGACGCGATGATGAGTTCCAAGGTCGCCGATGTGAACAATGCCGGTACGGGCGGCTTTGCCGGCTCGGTCACGGCCGCGCTGTTCCTCCGGCGCTTTGTTGATAATGCCGCCGCCTGGGTGCACCTCGACATTTTCGGCTGGGCGCCCGAAGCGCGGCTCGCCCGCTCGCAAGGCGGTACCGATCAGGGCATCCGCGCCGTCTACGGCGTCCTCAAGCAGCGCTATCCTGCGGCGTAGTTAGTAGCCGCGCTGGCGATCCACCACATTGGGCAGCGGCTTGCCCGCTTCATGGTCGCGGATGATGCCAGCATAGTAGGACACCCCGCTCTTCTCGTCGGAGATGGCGGCAATATGTGGCGTGATATAGCAGTTCTCGATGTCCCAGAGCGGGCTGTCCTGGGGCAGTGGCTCGGTTTCGAACACGTCGAGACTGGCCGCTCCCAGCGTGCCATCCTCCAGCGCGCGAACGATATCGGCTTCCTTCTGGTGACCGCCTCGTGCCGCATTGACGATCACCGGCCCACCATCGAGCTTCCGGCGGAGCTTGCCGAAGGTCTCGTAGTTGAGAACGCCCGTGGTTTCGGGCGTCAGCGGCAGCAAGTTCACCAATATGTCGGTGCCACGCAGAAAGGCGTCGAACTGGGCGTCTCCCGCAAAGCCCTCCACGCCTTCGAGCGACTTGGGTGTGCGGCTCCAGCTGCGCAGGGTAAATCCCAAGGGTAAGAGGCGCTTGGCGGCATCCTGGCCAAGCACGCCCATGCCCATTATGCCCACGCTGGTTTCCGAGGCGGCTGGCGGATAAAGCTGGCTCCATCGGCGTGCCTTCTGATCGGCACGGAAACGGGTGTAGAGGCGGTGATGCATGGTCACCTGCGCCACCACATAGTCGCTCATGCGCTGACTGAGATCAGTATCGACGAACCGTACCATCGGTACGTCCGGCAACTTGGGGTGCTTGAGGAGGGCATCGACGCCCGCGCCCAGCGACAGGATAGCCTTGAGCCCTGTCAGCCCATCGAAGGCTTCGGGCTTGGGCTTCCACACAAAGACATAGTGCACCTCTGCCGGATCGAACGCGTCGCCCCGACGCACGACGGGATAGGGCGCCAGCGCCGCCGCGAGCTTGTCCGCCCAGCTTGCTTCATCGACATCGGAGAGGTGCAGCAAAAGCATGGTCAGGGGTCCCCCTCAAAGAAAAAGCCGCACCCGGTGGGGTGCGGCCTGGATAGGCATTGCTCTATTTACTGAGCCGCGGGAGGGGTAGCCGGATTGACCGGCTCCATCGGCGCCACCGCGTTTTCAGGGCGGTTGACGTCGTTTCCTGGGAGTTCGGTGACGGCCGGGGTGCCGCTCGTAGTAGGCGTGCCCACGACCGGTGTCTCCGTGCGGGTTTCGGTCGGCGTATCCAAACCACCCTCGGGCGACACGGGAACCGTCACGTTTTCGGGCGCCGTGATTGCAGGGTTGGTCGGGTCGGCCGGGTCGACCACTTGCAGTTCATCGCTTTCGGTCGGGATAGCGTCTGCGTCTTCCGCACCGTCCGCCGGCGTAGCGGCAGCCACTTCGGGATCGGGGAACGGTACCGGATCGGTCGCGAGTGTCTGGAGATAGGCCAGGATGTCGGCGCGCTCTTCGGGGGTACGGATACCGGCGAAGTTCATCTTGGTACCGGGCGCATAATCGGTCGGGCGGATCAGGAAGGCGTTGAGGTTCTCATAGCTCCAGATATCGCCGGCGGCGTTGTGGGCCAGAAGCGCCTCTGAATAGGAATAGCCTTCAGCCGAACCCTCCAAGCGGCCAACCACTCCATAGAGGTTTGGCCCCTGCTTGTGCGGCTCGCCCTCGCCAAAAGTGTGACAAGACTGGCACTTGCGCACGGCTGCTGCGCCGGCGTCGACGTCGGCGCTGGCGAGCAGCAGGCCAAGCGGTACTTCCTCGGCGACTTCGGCGACGCCGCCGTCACCGGTAATCGCCTCGGGCTCAGGCAGATTGTAGCCAGGCCCACGGTTCTCGATGGGATGGTAGATGGCTTCAGCGACAAAGCCGGCGCCCATGACGAACAACAGCGTGCCCAGCACGGCGCCCATGATCTTGTTTAGCTCGAACGAATCCATTTGGTCTCTCTGCCGGTCCATCCCCTTGGACGATACGCGAGCCCCTAACACTGCGATGGTCCCGAAGGAAATCGCCTCAACGCGGGGGGCAAACGCGCGCGGAACATAGTCGCAAAGGTCCGGGGCGCGCAACAGGGCAAACTTCAAGTGCGACGATTGCGCGCCTGTGCCCCGCCGGGCAACCGTGGGCCCGGCGAATTGACTCCGCTTTCCCCCCGGTTCAAAAGCCTTTGCCCGCCAACCGCAGGACAGCACCATGACCAAGAAGATCGCCTTTCAGGGCGAGCCCGGCGCCTTCAGCCACGCGGCCGCCCACAATTTGTTTCCCGACGAAGAGGCGGTCGGCTGCGTCACCTTCGAGGAGACCATTGCTGCGGTGCAGACAGGTCGGGCAGATCTAGCGGTGGTGCCGGTGGAAAATTCACTCTACGGCCGGATCACCGATATCCATCATCTGCTGCCCGAAAGCGGTCTCTTTATTATTGGCGAGACCTATCTGCGCGTCGAGATGAACCTGCTGGGGTTGCCGGGAACGCGCCTCGAGGACATTCGCGCGGTGCAGTCGCTTTCCGTGGCGCTCGGCCAATGCCGTCGCTTTATCGCCGAGCGCGGCCTGCGCACAATTAATGGTGTGGATACCGCCGGGTCGGCGCGCCAGGTCTCGGAAGCCGGTGATCGGAGCGTCGCCGCCATCGCCTCCCGCTTTGCCGCGGAAATCTACAATCTGGATGTGCTCGCCTCCAATATCGAAGACGCCGAGCACAACACGACCCGTTTCCTCGTGCTCTCGCGCGACAAGGTTGAAGCATCGTCGGCAACGGGCAAGGTCAAGACGACCTTTGTCTTCCGCGTGCGCAACGTGCCTGCCGCGCTTTATAAAGCCATGGGCGGGTTTGCGACCAATGGGGTCAACATGACCAAGCTCGAAAGCTACATGGTGGGCGGCGCCTTCACCGCCACTCAGTTCTATGCCGATATCGAGGGGCATCCCGAAGACCGCAGCGTCCAGCTAGCGTTCGAGGAACTTGGCTTCTTCACCGACTATTTCCGCATCCTGGGCGTCTACCCCAAGACCGAGAACCACTAGTCGGGCCCGGTGCGGGCGCGATTGACAGCCAATTGCGCCTGACTATGGTCCGCCCCGACACCCACGAACACTGGAACCTCTCATGTCCCACGCCGATCTCGCCCAGACCATTGACGCCGCTTGGGAGGCTCGCGCCGAGGTGAGTTCGGGCACGCAGGGCGCGGTGCGCGAGGCGGTGGCCGAGGCGCTGAACCTGCTCGACAGTGGCGCCCTGCGCGTGGCCGAAAAGCGTGACGGCGCCTGGCAGGTCAACCAATGGCTCAAAAAGGCCGTTTTGCTGAGCTTCCGCCTCAACGACAACAAGCTGATCGAAGGCGCGCCGGGCGGCTCCTCCTTCTGGGACAAGGTGCCCACCAAGTTCGTGGGCTGGGGCGAGAACCGGTTCCGCGAGGCCGGCTTCCGCGCCGTCCCCGGGGCCGTGGTGCGGCGGCCGGCCCATATCGGCCGCAACGTTGTCCTCATGCCGAGTTTCGTCAATGTCGGCGCCTATGTGGATGACGGCGTGATGGTGGACACTTGGGCGACCGTCGGCTCCTGCGCGCAGATCGGCAAGAACGTCCATATCTCTGGTGGCGTTGGCATTGGCGGCGTGCTCGAGCCGTTGCAGGCCGGGCCGGTGATCATCGAGGACAATTGTTTTATCGGCGCTCGTTCCGAGGTCGTCGAAGGCGTGGTGGTGGGCGAGGGCTCGGTTATCTCCATGGGTGTCTTCATTGGCGCTTCGACCAAGATCGTCGACCGCAACACTGGCGAAGTTCACATCGGCAAGGTCCCACCGTACTCCGTGGTGGTTTCAGGCAGCCTTCCCGGCAAGCCGCTGCCCAATGGCCAGCCCGGCCCAAATCTTTACTGCGCCGTGATCGTCAAGACGGTGGATGCGCAGACCCGCTCCAAGACCGGCATTAACGAACTGCTCCGCGATTGACCATCGATCCCGTCGCCCTCCTCAAGCGCCTGATTGCCTGTCCCTCGGTCACGCCCGAGGAGGCCGGCGTGCTCAGCCTGCTCGGGACGGAGCTCGAGACGCTGGGCTTCACCGTCCATCGCCTGCGCTTTGAAGGCGACAAGTCCTATCCGGTCGACAACATCTTTGCCGTCCGCGGCTCGGGCGGCCGCCGTCTCCTGTTTGCCGGGCATACCGATGTGGTGCCGCCGGGTGATCTGGCGAACTGGACCGGCGATCCATTCACCCCACGCGAGGACGATGGCAAGCTCTACGGGCGCGGCGCCGCCGACATGAAATCGGGCATTGCCGCCTTTGTCGCCGCCGCGGCTGATATCCCCGCGGACGCCGGCACCATTCTCCTTGCCATCACCAATGACGAGGAAGCCGATGCGATCAATGGCACCGACAAGCTCATGGCGTGGGCGCAGGAGCATCAACACCATTTCGATTTCGCTATTGTCGGCGAACCCAGCTCTGCCAGCGTGCTGGGCGACAGCATCAAGATCGGCCGCCGAGGCTCCCTGTCGGGCACGATCAAAGTCACTGGCACGCAAGGCCACGTTGCCTATCCCGAGCGGGCCAATAACCCGCTGCCGACGCTCGCAGCCGTCGTCACCGCGCTGACCTCCTCGATCGATCAGGGCACCGAGCATTTCCCGGCGACCAATCTCGAAGTCACCTCCATCGATGTCGGCAATCCCACCGGCAATGTGATCCCCGCCAGCGGCACGCTGCGGTTCAATATCCGCTACAACGATCTGTGGACGCCCGAGGCGCTGGAGGAGTGGATCGCGGAACGCATCGCCAGTGTCGATCCTGCGGGTACCAGGATCACCTACGCCCGCTCCGGCGCGCCCTCCCGTTCCTTTCTCTCGCCGCTGAGCGATGATGTGGCGACGCTAACAAGCGCCATTGCCCAGGTCACCGGCAGCAAGCCCCAGACCTCGACGGGCGGCGGCACCTCGGACGCCCGCTTCATCGCTCAATATGGGCCGGTGGTGGAATGCGGCTTGGTCGGCCCTTCCATGCACAAGGCCGACGAGCACATCGCCCTCGATGATCTGCACGGGCTCACCGATATCTATCGCACCTTTATCATGAGCTTCTTCGGTGGAGCTCGGCCATGAAGCTTTGGGCAGCACTCGCCAGCGCTGCCCGCGGGTGGCTGCTGATCCTGCGTGGCGAGGAGGGTTGGCGCGCCTACTTCTCCCTCACGGCAGCAGGCCTCACCACCGCACTCGCCATCTTCGCCTTTGCCGCCTTTCTGGCTGTTGGCTTCGCCTCCATGAGCATCGGCATGCCGAGCCTCCCAGGCGTCATCATGGCCATGCTGGTGCTGGCAATCCCAATCGCGGCGCTGTTCTTCGCGCTCCAACTCACCCGCTCTATGCTTAAGCGCGACGAGCCGCTCCTGCCGGTTCTGGTGCCCGGCGTCTACGCACTCACCGCCTTCCTCCTGGTCGAGGGGTTCCTCGCCATGTTCGGTCCGGTGGTGATGCTGTCCTGGCTCGCCCTCGGCTATTTTCTGTTCCGCCTTACCCGATTAGCGCGCGGCTGGAGCGTCGGCGTGGCGGCCGCCTTTGCAGTTTTAACCGTAGTCCTGCTTGTCGCCATGCGCCTTGGGCTCTACATGCTCTCGAGCGCACTTCCGGCGCCGAGCTGATCCGAGACCTGCCTTGCCCACGCCCAATGCCAGCTTCTTTGAGGAAATGTCGACGGCAGCGCGAGGGGTCGTTGCCCTGCTCGTGGGCAAGCGCGACGCGCCTTCCTATTTCGATTTCAGCCAGCGCGGCCTTGTTGGCAGCCTGATCGGGGTGGTCTTTGCCGTTGGCCTCGCCGGCTTCGGGCCTCTGCTTATCGGCGTCCCTTTGCCTCCTGGCGCGGCGACGCAGTCGATCATCGTCAACGCCGTCCTGTTCGTCGCGCAACTCGCCATGGCCTGGATCGTGCTGCGCCAGATGGGGCGGCAGGACGGTTTCGTCCCTTATCTGGTGGCGTCGAACTGGGTGACCTTCGTCTCTGCCATTCTGCTGCTGCTCTCGACTCTATTAGGGCCGGCGGGCATTGTCATTCTGGTGGTGGTCATGGTGATGGCGATCACGACCTTCATCAATGTGGGACGCTTTATTGTCACGCTGAGCCCGCTGCAAATCGCGCTGCTCTTTGTATCGCAGGCCGTAGGCGTCTTTCTGGCGCTGGGCATCGTGGCGGTCCTGCTCGGGCCGCCAGCCGTCGCCTAATAGTCCACCTGCGTCAGATATAGCCCCGTCGAAGGCGCCATCGGACCGCAACGACGCCGGTCGCGAGCGTCCAGAGCCGCGCGAAAGTCGCGGGGCTTCCACTTGCCTTCGCCCACCAGCTTCAGCGATCCCACCATGGAGCGCACTTGATGGTGGAGGAAACTGCGCGCGCTGGCCGTGACGATGATGTGCTCGGGCTCGGCCCGCACCGCAAAAGCATCAAGCGTTCGCTCGGGCGAATTGGCCTGGCACTCGGACGAGCGAAAGGTGGTGAAATCATGCCGGCCCAGGATCAGGCTCGCCGCATAATCCATTGCATCTGCATCGAGCTTTTTGGGCACATGCCAGACATGGTTGCGTTCGATCACTGGCGGCGCCCGGCGCGTCAGGATGCGGTACTCGTAATGCCGCGCTACGGCCGAAAACCGCGCTTCGAACTCCTCCCCTACAGCCTCGGCCGCGGTCACTGCCACCAGCTGTGGTCGCAGATGATAGTTGAGGGCCTCGCGGATGCGGAACGGGTCCCATTCCTTGGACAGTTCGAAATGCACCACCTGCCCTAGCGCGTGGACACCGGCATCGGTGCGACCGGCGGCCTGCGTGGTCACCGCCTCGCCGCTCATGGCTTCAATGGCGATTTCCAGCGCCTCCTGCACGCTCAGGCGATCGGCCTGCCGCTGCCAGCCGCAGAACGGAGTTCCGTCATATTCAAGGGTGAGCTTGTAGCGCGGCATCTAGCTGACGACGCTGGGCAGGGGCCCCGCGCCACGCAGGAAGGTTGCCGCATCCATGGCAGACTTGCCCTCGCGCTGCACCTGCGTCAGCCGCACGGCGCCATTGCCGCAGGCAATGGTGAGATCGCGCAGGAGCGCACCGGGCATTCCGCTACCTTCGGCGAGGCTCGAGCGTAGCGCCTTGACCCGCACCGGTTTGCCCCCGAGCTCGATCTCGAACCACGCGCCGGGAAAGGGGGAGAGCCCACGAATATGGTTGTGCACCTCGGCGGCCGTGCGCGACCAATCGATGCGGCTTTCCGCTTTTTCGATCTTCCTGGCGTAGACAGCGCCGTCATCGGGCTGGGGTGTGAAATCAAGACTGCCTCGTTCCAATGCCGCCAGTGCCCGGCCTATGAGATCGGCACCCACCCGCATCATCTGGTCGTGCAACTCGCCGGCGGTCATCTCCGGTCCGATGGGGATCACCTCACCCACAGCAACCGGGCCGGTGTCGAGCCCTTCCTCCATCTGCATGACCATGACGCCGGTCTGCGCATCGCCCGCCATCACCGCGCGCTGGATCGGCGCGGCCCCCCGCCAGCGTGGCAGGAGCGAACCATGCAGATTGAGGCACCCCAGCTGCGGCGCTTCGAGGATCGGCTTGGGCAGCAAGAGGCCATAGGCCACCACCACGGCAACATCGGCATCGTGGCTGGCAAAGATGATTTGCTCGGCCTCGCCCTTGAGCGATCGCGGGGTGAAAACGGGGATGCCGAACCCTTCGGCAGCTTCGTGCACCGGCGACTTGCGCTCGGCCTGGCCGCGTCCCGCCGGCTTGGGCGCCCGAGTATAGCAGGCGACGACCTCATGGCCGGACGAGACGATCTCGGTCAGGGTGGGGACGGAAAATTCGGGCGTACCCATGAAGACGACGCGCATTTGCAGTCACTTCCAATCCTGCCCTCTTCCCTGGGCGGGAGAGGGTGCCCGAAGGCGGGTGAGGGGCGATGCAGCAAATGCGGACCCCCCATCCGTCTCGCTGCGCGAGCCACTTTCTCCCACAAGGGAAGAAGGGTAGTGATGACGAGCTAGCCAGCGGCGCGCTTGGCGGCCTTTTCGAATTTCTTGAGCACCCGGTCGCGCTTGAGGCGGCTGAGATAGTCGATATAGAGCACGCCATCGAGGTGATCGAGCTCATGCTGGATGCACACCGCCAGCTTGCCCTCGGCCGCCTTCTCCACCTCATTGCCATCGAGGTCGGTATATTTCACTGTCACCGCATTGGGGCGCTCGACCTCGTAGAATAGCTCAGGGATGGACAGGCACCCCTCCTCGGTCACCTGCATCTCGTCGCCGAACTTGGTGATCTCGGGATTGATCAGCACCATCGGCTCAGGCTTTTCGTCCTCGCCGGCCAGATCCATCACCACTACGCGCTTCATCACGCCGATCTGCGGCGCGGCCAGCCCAATGCCGGGCGCATCATACATAGTGTCGAGCATGTCCTGGGCCAGCGTCTTGATCTCGTCATCGACGCCTTGCACGGGGTCGGCAACGGCGCGCAGCCTTGCATCGGGAATGACGAGAATTGGGCGAACGGCCATGAGAAAATTCCAGCGGGATTAGGATTGCCCACGATATGGTATTTTCTCGCCCCTGGGTCAACTGCGCCGCCGGAACCGCACTCTGCTGCTGTCGTTTCTCGCCCCAAGGAGAATGGCGATGGAAGAAATTCATCAAGGTGGTTGCCGGTGCGGTGCGGTGCGCTACGAGGTGCGTGGCGAGCCGCAGACAACTGGGCTCTGCCACTGCGCCGATTGTCGGCGTGAGACCGGATCGACCTTCCTCTATTACGCCGACTGGCCACTAGACCGCTTTACGCAGACTGGCGAATTCTCCACCTGGGAGGGCCGTAGCTTTTGCTCGATCTGCGGCAGCCCGGTCTTTCATCTCAGTGAGGATCATGCAGAGATCGTGCTCGGCTCGCTCGATGAGGTACCGGCCGCGTTCCTGCCCACCCGCGAAGGCTGGATCAAGCGGCGTGAGCCTTGGCTGGTGCCTGTGGTTGGTGCCAGTCAGCACCGGCAGGATCCCTAGTCGCGGCTGAGTTCGCTTCGGCTCTTGAGCACCTTGTCGCCATGAGCCTGCTCGATCAGATAGGCGGGCTCCTTTTGGCTGGCCTCTCGCACCACTTCGGTGCCCTTGATGGTGCGGGTGACCCGGCTGGTGAAGCGTTCAACGATTTTGCCGTGCGCCTTGCTGCCCGCCCAGTTCCAGCTGACCTTCGAGCCTTTACGAAATCCGCCCATGCCGACCTCCTTGCTTTGGCCGGGATAAGCGATGGGCGATCACGTTCGTTCCGCGCGGCGAACCAGAGCAGGGGCGGGGCGTTAGGTGCTCAAGACAACAAAGGAAGCCGGAGACCCAAATGGCTCAACACCGCGATACGCATGATCCGCTGGTCACGCGCGATACCACCTTCGACGCTGCTGATGGCACCAATCTGCAGGAAACCTATACGCTCGACGAGATCGAGGACCTGCTTTACGGCGACGATCGCTCCGCCCATGCACGCTTGGCCAAGCTGCGGGAGTTGCGCGACGACGCAGCCATGCGGGAAAGCGGTGACTGGGGCGGTCAGGATCCCGCCGCGGCTCTGTCTGAAATCGACCGTGCCATCGATGAGCTCAGCGCCATGATCGCCAATTCGGACGAGACCGAGACCTATGGCGAGCTCGCCCCGACCCTGAACGTGGACCCCAACGAACGGCTGGACGCCCTCTCGCCCGACGACGAGGACACCCGTCACGCCATTGAGGGCGACGAGAACGAAGGCGAAGGGGAGAACGATGATCTCGGCCCGCTTGACGTCGCCGAATGGGACGAAGGCGACGACTTCCGCCCCGAAAAGGGCGTGCAGTAATCTAGGCTAGCAAGTCATCATCCACCCTCCCCCTCGGGGGGGAGGGTAAGTAAGGGGGCTCGCCAAGCATGATCGAAGCGCCTAAATAACCGTTCGCGCGCGCAACGCCTGGCTCAGCGTTCCCTCGTCGAGATAATCCAGCTCGCCCCCTACCGGTACGCCATGCGCCAAGCGGGTGACCTTGAGCTCCATCCCGCCCAGCCGGTCGGTGACAAAGTGCGCCGTGGTCTGCCCTTCCACCGTGGCGTTGATCGCCAAGACGATTTCCTTGAACGCGCCAGCGCGCCCGACTAGGGCATCGATGCTGAGATCGTCCGGGCCCACGCCATCGAGCGGCGATAACACGCCCCCCAGCACATGGTATTTTACGGCGCCGACTCCGGCACGTTCCAGCGCCCAGAGATCGGCCACGTCTTCCACCACGATCAGCATGCCGCTCTCGCCTCGGCGCGGGTCCGAGCAGATCGAGCAGGGGCTGATCGTATCGACATTGCCGCACACCTCGCAGGTGCGCACCGCGGCCACGGCCCGGTCGAGCGCCGCCGACAACGGGATCATCAGCTGATCCTTTTTCTTGATCAGCTGCAGCACGGCACGGCGGGCCGAGCGCGGCCCCAGGCCCGGCAGGCGGGCCATTAGCTGAATCAGCTGTTCAATCTCGGGTCCGCCGGATGGCATCTCAGGAACTCATCGGTATTTTAGTGGCGGAGCCCTCCCGTGCGGGTCAGTCCTAGAACGGGAACTTCATGCCCGGCGGAATGGGCAGGCCGGAGGTCACTTCGGCCATCTTCTTCTGCATTTCCTCCTCGCTGCGCGATTTGGCGTCGTTATGCGCGGCGATGATCAGGTCCTCGAGCACCTCGACATCGTCATCCTTGAACAGGCTGGGGTCGATCTTGAGGCCCTTCATGTCGCCCTTGCCGCTCAGCGACACGGTCACCATGCCGCCACCGGAGCGGCCTTCCACCACGAGCTCGGCAAGCTCGGCCTGCATGGCCTCCATCTTGTCTTTCATCTCGTTGGCGGCCTTCATCATGCCCATGATGTCTTTCATTCGTCGTCCTCCTCGGGTGGTGGCGGGGGTAGCTCGGTTTCGGGTGTGGCGGGGTCGTCCCGCACGGTGACATTGACAACCTTGGCGCCCGGCCAGGTTTCCAGAATGGCCTTCACCAGCGGGTCGTCATGCGCGGCGGCGGTTGCCGCCTGCTGCCGCTGTTCTTTTTCTTGCCGCAAGGTCAGCCCCTCGGGCGCCTTGGTCGAAACGGTGACCAGCCAGCGCTGTCCGGTCCAGGCCTGGAGGCGCGCTGAGAGAGTGCCGATTATGCCGGGGTCCACGCCCTCGGTGAGGACCACCTCGATACGGCCCTGCTCGAACGAGACCGGCCGCATCGAGCCTTCAAGCGCCAGCTTTACCAGAACGTCGCGCTTGGCCGTGGCCAACGCAATCAATTCCTTGTAGCTCGAAACGGTCGCCAGCGCCGCCTGGGCCTGTGGTGCATCAGGTTGCGGCGCAACGGCGTTCACCGGCTCCGGCTGCGACGATTCGATCCGCAAGGCATTGCCACCGCCGCCCCCGCTGGCTCCGCCATTGCCGCTGGGCAAAGAGCGGCTGGGCTGGGCTGATGGGGGCAGCGCCGGCGCGGGAGCCGGCTGGTTGGAGAGCTTGGCGATCAATTCGTCGGGGCTGGGGAGGTCGGCAGCATAGGCCAGCCGGATCAGCGTCATCTCTGCCGCCTGCAGCGCATTGCTGGCGCGGGCGACTTCCTCATGGCCCTTGAAGAGGATCTGCCAGGCGCGTGTCAGGGCGCGCATGGCTAGCTTGCCGGCAAGATCGGCGCCGCGCGTCCGCTCGTCGGGCGTCAGCGACAGATCATCGGCCGCCGCCGGCACCACCTTGATGCGCGTCACCAGATGCGTGAATTCGGCGAGATCGGCGAGCAGCGTCTGTGGATCGGCGCCCATGTCGTAGAGCGCCTTCAGCGTGGTCAGCCCATCCGCGATGCGCCCGCCCATCACGTCCTCAAAGAGATCGATCACCCGGGCCCGGTCACCCAGGCCCAGCATCGCCTTGACCGTTGCAGCGGTCACCATGCCATTGCCGTGCGCAATCGCCTGGTCGAGGAGGGAGAGATTGTCCCGCGCCGAGCCTTCGCCCGCCCGAACGATCATCGCCAGCGCCTCGGGCTCGAAGCCGATGCCTTCCTGATTGAGGATGGATTCGAGATAAGCCGTCATCACCTCGGGCGTGATGCGTCGCAGATCGAACCGCATGCAGCGCGACAGGATTGTCACCGGCACCTTGCGGATCTCGGTGGTGGCAAAGATGAACTTCACATAGGGCGGCGGCTCTTCGAGCGTCTTCAGCAGTCCGTTGAAGGCCGCCGTCGAGAGCATATGCACCTCGTCGATCACGTAGACCTTGTAGGGCGCCGACACCGGTCCATACTTCACCGAGTCGATGATCTCGCGGATGTCGCCAATGCCGGTATTGGACGCGGCGTCCATCTCGACCACGTCGACATGGCGCCCCTCGATGATGGCGCGGCAATGCTCGCCTTCCACGCTGAGATCGAGGGTCGGCCGGCGGCCAGCGGCGTCTTCATAGTTGAAGGCCCGCGCCAGAATGCGCGCGGTGGTGGTCTTGCCCACGCCGCGCACCCCGGTCAGGATAAAGGCATGGTGGATGCGGTTCTGCTTGAACGCATTGTCCAGCGTCTGCACCATCGCATCCTGTCCGACCAGCGTCGTGAAATCGCGCGGGCGGTATTTGCGGGCGAGCACCAAATAGGGCGAGGTCGCAGCGTCAGCCATCCTGCCCTTCCATCCTCTGGTTTATCGGGAATCTGCCTGTGATCATCCGATCATCATAGGGCGTGGTAGGAGGCTGGCAACGACCCGTGAGGATCTCGTTGGGGCTGCTTCCTTCCGGACCTGACCCGGTTGGCGAGGAACACGTCCGCGCCAACCTCCCGAGGGGCTATATGCGAATTTATGGGCCCGAACGCAAGGCCTCACTCTGCGAAGAGGTCGCGCAATACCGCGAGCGCGTGATGCAAGGTTTGGGGATCAATGGTGCCGAGGCGCCGCACAAATTTAGCGTGGTCCACCGAGCGCAACTGGTCCAGCAACAGCAGCCCGTCCTTACCCTGGAACGCGGTAGCGACCCGAAAGCGCGTAAGCCTGCTGCCCGAAGTCAAAGGAGCCACGGTCGCCAGCCGCAGGTGTCGATTGATGTCGTCGGGAGAGACAACGACTACCGGACGGGTCTTTTGGATCTCGGCCCCAACGGTCGGGTCAAGCTTGGTCAGCCAGACCTCCCCGCGAGCTACCAAGTCCAGTCCTCATCCGCGTCATTCGCGAACTCGGGCCAAACCAGTTCATCATCGCCCAGCGCAGCCAGACGCGCAGCGTCTTCCGCCCAGCCTTCCCGAACAGACTTGCGCAACGGTTCGATGACGATTTTGCCGTCGACTACGCTCAAATCGACCTTGTCGCCTGCGCCCGCGCCAATCTCCTGCAGCATGGGCTTGGGAATGACCACGCCGGCTGAATTGCCGATTTTTTTGACTGCCGTTTCCATGGTGACAATCTAGCCCCGGACGTTGTTCGTTACAACATCGTTATAACAAGCGGTGCTCGCGCGGTGGATGCACCAGCGTCACCAGCACAACCGAGATCAACATCAAGAGGTACCAGGAGCCCAGCTTGCTCCAGCTAACCAACGACCAACTGTCTTCCTGGCCCGGATAGATCCAGGCCCGCGACCAGGTGCCGATGTTCTCCGCAATCCAGATAAAGACCGCCACAAGAAGAAACGCCAGCAGGATCGGCATGCGATGCCTGAAGCGGAACACTCGATAATGCATGGTGGTGCGCCAATAGAGCAGGGCAGTTGCGCCGAACAGCACCCAGCGGAAGTCGTAGATATAGTGGTGGCTGAAGAAGTTGATGTAGACCGCGACCGCAAGGATCGCCGTCATCCACACCGGGGGGTAACGCGAGAAGGTGACGTCGAAAATGCGCTGCGTGCGCGCCATGTAGCTGCCGACACAGGCATACATGAACCCGGAAAATAGCGGCACGCCACCGATGCGCAGCAGCGCTGCTTCGGGATAGACCCAGGAACCAACGGCGGTCTTGAACACTTCCATGCCCGTCCCGACCAGATGGAAGATGAGGATGACCCGCGCCTCTTCCAACGTCTCCAGCCGGAACGCAATCATGCCCAGTTGGATCGCCAGCGCCGCGAGGAACCAGAAGTCGTAGCGGTTGAGGCCCAGCTCGGGCCACCAGAGGCGCGTCAGGAGGATCATGGCTAGCATCAACCCGCCAAATAGGCATGCCCAGGCCTGCTTAAGCCCGAAGACGATGAACTCCACCACGCCGTCGGCGACCCGTCCGCGCGGCAGTCGCGCGAGCACGCGATGCGCGGCCCGGTCGATCTCCGCCTCGACGCTGGTGAACCGAATTGCCATGCCCGCCCTTGCCCCCAGAGGTGCGGCTGTTTATGCCCTTTCCAAGAGCGCCGAATTGTGGCCGTCCCCGTACGGCCTCCCATACAAGTGAGAGTGCCCCGTGGCCAGACGCCGCCCGACATCCCTGCGTACGTCCGTTGAAGATATTGCCGCCTCCAAGCGCGCCCCGCAGACCCCGCAGACCGAATCCCCCACCTATAAGCTGGCCTTTGCCGACGATGATTTCCTCACTTCCGAGGATATTCGCGGCGTCCGCTTCCAACTCGAATATCTCAAGCCCGAATTCCACCTGCGCGAGCGCGGCATCAATTCCACCGTGGTGCTGTTTGGTGGTGCCCGCATTCCCGAGCCGGGAAAGCCGGCCTGGGCGGCCAAGAACGAGACGCAGAAAGCCAATCTCGAAAATTCCGCCCGCTACTACGAGGAGGCCCGCCGCTTCGCGCGCCTTGCCTCCGAGACAGCCAAGATGCTCGACTACAAGGAGTTCGTCGTCACCACCGGCGGTGGTCCCGGTGTCATGGAGGCGGGCAATCGCGGTGCCGCCGATGTGTGCGCACCGTCTATCGGGCTCAATATCGTGCTGCCGCACGAGCAGGCCCCCAACAGCTTCGTCACCCCCGACCTCTCGTTTAATTTCCACTATTTCGCCACCCGCAAGATCCACTTCCTGATGCGCGCCAAGGCCATTGCCGTCTTCCCGGGCGGCTTCGGCACGCTGGACGAGTTCTTCGAAGCGCTGACGCTGATCCAGACCGGCCGCATGGACCGGGTGCCGGTGTTGCTGTTCGGCGCTGATTTCTGGGGCAAGGTCATCGATTTTCAGGCGCTGGCCGATGCCGGCACCATTGCTCCTGATGACCCCGAGCTCTTCACCGTGGTCGATAGTGCTGAGGAAGGCTGGGACGTGGTCTGTCGCTTCTATGGACTTGAGCCCACCGAGGACGTGTTCCTGGGCGATTGAACCGGCGGCCTGCTCCCTCATTATCTCACCAGACCCGCCTTTGCCGCGCGCTGGCCCCCTTGATCTTCCTCAAACAGGAGTAGCATCCGTGCAGCACTATGAAATGGTGGTCATCGGCAGTGGCCCTGCCGGACGTCGCGCCGCCGTGCAGGCAGCCAAGCTCGGCAAGTCGGTGCTCGTGGTGGAGAACCGCCTGCGCTTGGGTGGCGTGTCCGTGCATACCGGCACCATTCCCTCCAAAACGCTGCGCGAGACGGTGCTCAACCTCTCCGGCTGGCGCGAGCGGGGCTTTTATGGGCTCTCCTACCGGGTCAAGAAGGACATCCAGGGCAAGGATCTCGGCGTCCGCCTCAAAAAGACGCTGGATTATGAAATCGAGGTGCTCGAGCACCAATTCGCCCGCAATGGCGTCAAGACCTTCGGCGGCAAGGCGCGGTTTCTCGACGCCAAGCGCATCTGCGTCACCGATCATGAGGGCGAAGAGCACACCTTCGGCTTCGACCATGCCGTGATTGCCGTGGGCACCGCGCCCTATCGGCCGCCTCATATCCCCTTCAACAGCCATTCCGTGCTCGACAGCGACAGCGTTGCCGAGGAGCCGCGAGTGCCGCGCAGCCTCACTGTGGTAGGTGCTGGCGTTATCGGCATTGAATATGCCACCATTTATTCGGCGCTCGATGTGCCCGTTACCATCGTCGAGCCGCGCGAAACCATCCTCGATTTCATTGATCGCGAGATCATCGAGGAATTCATTTCGGAACTGCGCCAGCGCGGTGTCACGTTGCGCCTGGGCGCCCGCGTCGACAAGGTCGAACTCGACGAAGATGGCCACCCCAATGCCATCCTTGCCGATGGCCGCCAGTTGCGCTCCGACATGCTGCTCTATGCCGCTGGCCGGGTCGGGGCCACGGCCGATCTGGGTCTCGATTGCTGTGGCGTGGTGCCCGACGCCCGCGGCCGGCTCAAGGTCGATCCGCTGACCTTTCAGACCGAAATCCGCAACATCTATGCCACCGGTGACGTCATCGGCTGGCCCTCGCTAGCCTCCACCTCCATGGAGCAGGGGCGCATCGCCGCCCTCCACGCCTGCGGCGCCGCCATGCCGCCGGCACCCGAGTTCTTCCCCTATGGCATCTATGCAGTGCCCGAAATTTCTACGGTCGGGCTGACCGAAGCCGAAGTGCGCGAGCAGGGAGTTCCCTATGAGAGCGGCGTCGCCCGCTTCCGGGAGACGTCGCGCGGCCACATCATGGGGCTGCAGTCGGGCATGATGAAGATGATCTTCTCGCTTGAGACGCGAAAGCTCCTCGGCGTCCATATCGTTGGCGAAGGGGCGACCGAACTGGTCCATATCGGCCAGGCGGTGCTCAACCTCGGCGGCACGCTCGATTATTTCGTCGAGAACGCCTTCAACTATCCCACCCTTGCCGAAGCCTACAAGATCGCCGCGCTCGACGCCTGGAACCGCATGCCGCACCAGACGCCTATCGCGCAAGGTCATGCGTAAGCACAGGACCCACTGGCGTCCTGGCGCCGGCAAGGCGTAGGATCGCTGCGTTGCGGAACAAGAACCTCATGAGCGAACACGTCGACGCCATCATCATCGGTGCGGGCCAATCCGGCCCGTTTCTTGGAGCCAAGCTGGCGAGCGCCAACAAGAAGGTCGCGCTGATCGAGCGCGAGCATCTTGGCGGTACCTGCGTCAATGATGGCTGCACGCCCACCAAGACGCTGGTGGCCAGCGCCCGCGCGGCTTGGATGGCGCGGCGTGCCGGTGACTACGGCGTCGGCATCAAGGGAACGGTCACCGTCGACATGAAGGCGGTGATGGCGCGCAAGGACAAGGTGGTCGGCGCTTCGGTCAAGAGCCTCCACGAGTGGATCGGCGGACTTGAGACGCTCGAATACATCAAGGGCTCTGGCAGCTTCGTCTCGCCCACCGAAGTGACGGTGAATGGCCGCACGCTCACCGCACCCCAGATTTTCATCAATACCGGCGCCAGCCCGATGATCCCCGACTGGCCAGGCCTCGATCGGGTATCCTACCTCACCAACAGCTCCATTCTCGAGCTTGATGTCTTACCAAGCCATCTGATCATCATCGGCGCCAGCTATGTGGGGCTGGAATTTGCGCAGATGTATGCCCGCTTCGGCTCCAAGGTTACCGTCATCGACCGCGGCTCACGCCCCGCCAGCCGGGAGGATGAGGACATTTCGGCGGCCGTGCGCAAGATCTGCGAAGCCGAGGGTGTTAGCTTCCTCTTCAACACGACGGTTGAAGCGGTCGCTCGCGCCGGAAATGGCCAGCTGCTGTCGCTCAAGACGGGGGAGCGGAGAGCTTCGGTGGAGGGTTCACACCTGTTGATCGCGTTGGGTCGCAAGCCCAACACGGCCGAACTCAATCTGGCTGCCGCCGGCCTCGAGCCCGACAAACACGGCTATATCCCCGTCGATGATCATCTTCGTACCAAGATCGATGGCATCTGGGCCATGGGGGACGTCAACGGCCGCGGCGCCTTCACCCATACCTCCTACAACGACTTCGAGACTGTCGCCGACAATGTGATCGAGGGCGGTAGCCGCTCCATCGGCGGCCGGGTCCCGGTCTACGCCCTCTATATCGACCCACCGCTCGGCCGCATCGGCATGAACGAGGCCGAGGCGCGCCAGTCGGGCAGGCAGGTGCTCTCAGCCACTATGCCCATGAGCAAGGTGGCGCGCGCTCGTGAGCGCGGCGAAACCGAGGGCCTGATGAAGGTGCTGGTCGACGCCGACACCAAGCGCATCCTCGGGGCCTCGCTCCTGGGCATCCAGGCCGACGAGGTAGTGCAATCCATGTTGCTGCTGATGACGGGCGATCTGCCCTACACCACGCTCACCAACACCATGTTCATCCACCCAACGGTGACCGAACTCCTGCCCAGCCTCTTCGCTAATCTCCAGCCGCTCGACGACAAGCAGTAGGCTCCCACCTGGCACCATATTCTCCTTACCCTCCCTCTCGCGGTGAGGGTAAGGAAGGGGGCTGCCAGATCCTACTGCAGCGCTTGGAGCGCGCGGGCAAAGCGGGCGGAGATCTCCGGGTCTGCCGGCAAGCCCTGCGAGGCAGCAGTCGCCGGTGCGGCGCGATGCGGTGCTATAGCCGCGCTATCTCTCCTACGGCTCGGCGCCTTGGCCGGCTGGCGCGGCTCTGGCCCAAGGGCAAAGAACCCAAGCAAAGCGCTTAGGCTGAGCGCTGCCATCGCAATGATCTGCCAGTCCATGGTCCACCTCCTTGGCTCACGGAGAAGATACCCCACTGAGCACCAGAGGAAATCGAAACACTTTGTTAACACTAACGGCGGGCGCAGCTAAACCGTAGGTACGGTTGATATTCTCGGCCAGCGCGTGATCATCTGGCCTGCTACGACGCGCTATCGAGCTCGAGCGACGTGATGAAGTCCCGCTCCATGCCAAGGCCATGCCATTCGCCATGGCTTTCGCTGTCGAAGATCAGCGTATAGGGGCCGCTATAGCCCGTCGCTTCGGCAAGCCTGACGCAGCGGCCGTAATCTCCCGCATCGAGCTGCCCGTCGATGAACTGTGCCTTGGCGTGGCAGAGCTCCGCCCGCCCGAAGATCGACTGCAGGTCAGGATATTTGTTGGGGCCGCTCCAATTGCCGAAATCGCCGAGAAGGCCGATCCGGCCGTCGAGCTTGTCGAGCAGGAAGTGTACATGGGCCGGTTCGGCTAGGAGGTCGAACCAGTTCTCGGTAACCAGCCGCATCGAGGAGCCTGCATTAGCGTCGCTCAGCGCCGTCAGCGCCTTGACCGAGCGATCCAGTGCATCGCGCGTCGGCTTCTGCTTGCCGGCGATGATGCGCGCATTCTCGGCCCCCAGTTCCCGGGCGACTTCCAGCCAGCTGGCGACCCAGGCCGTGTCGCGCGCCCCATGCTCGGGATGGCTGATATCGCCGGCATCAACGAGAAAGGTCTGCAGTCGCACATTGGCGACCCGGAGCTGGTCGCGGAGTTCTCCCAAATAGACCGGGTCGCGGCTGCGCAGGTGGAAGGAGACGATTTCCAGCCGATGGTAGCCGTGATTGGCCAGCACCGAAGGCAGGCCCAGCAGCGATTCCTCGCCCTCCCCGTAGGTCGCATCCTCCGGTCCCACGTCCAGAGTGGTCAGATCGTGCGGATAGGTGGTGCCCAGGAGGCGGTGGAGCGACCAGGTGGATACGGCGATGCGGTCGGCACTGATGGTGGCCATTGTCTCTTCCCGGACTCTTGTTTCGTTCTTGTTGAGAGACAGTCTGGACCGGCAGGTTGTCCGCAGCAAGGCGACAAAACGCGCCGTGCACAGCGCAAAATGCGTTCAGAATCCCTTCATCTTCGCTGACGGAACCGCGCTCAGATCCGGTAAATCCTTGTTGCATTACGATGAAAGAGCTGCGCCTGCTCGTCCGCACTGGCCCCTCTCACCAGCTCAAGTGAGGCATCCACCCACCGCGTCAGCGACCCATTAAGGGTTACCACCGGATGGTCCGAACCCCACACCACTCGGTCCCAGCCAAAGCTTTCGATCAGATGTTCGACATAGGGGCGGATGGTCTCCACCGTCCAATCGGCCCGCGCATTGGTGACGATCCCCGACATCTTGACGCTCACATTGGGGAGCTCTGCCAAGCACTTGATGTCCTCCCGCCAAGGGTCCAGCCTATCGTGGGCGACATCGGGATTGCCGCAATGATCAAGGATAAACCGCACCTCGGGGGCCTTCTTGGCGAGCGCTGGTCCCAGGTGCAGTTGATCGGCCCGAAGGCAGAGATCAAAGCTGAGATCATGCTCGGCCAAGCGGCGGATGTTCTCCGCGAACAGCTCTGGCTGGCTGACCTCATCGGGTACCTCATGCAGAATGCGGCGCAATCCTTTTACGCTCGGCATCGCCGCGACCCGCTCCAGATGCCGAGGAAAATCAGCACTCTCCGGCCGGCACGCGGCAATCGCCCCCACGACCTGCGGCAGCTCCAGCACGAACTCGGTTTCCGCCTGCATGTCCTTTTCGGCGACGTCTACCTCCATATGCAGCGCCGCTTCGATGCCCAGACTGGTGGCTTCCGCCCAGTACTGCTCGGCAGTCCAGTCGCGGTCGAGCGGCTTCCCGGCAATCCAAGGATAGGAGAAGCGACCCCGATAGATGAGGTGGAGGTGAGTATCGATGATTTTCATGTTCTCTCCTCGACGGCTGCGGGTGCCCGCTGTGAAATCTCGTGCCCTGCTTGGCGCAGCAATTCCAGCGAAGTCTGGAAATCGGGTGCGGCTTCCGTGTCGAGGCGCTGGGTAAACGGGCAGGTCAGAACGGCGATCACCGTCCCGAGTGGGCCCAGGATCGGCACCGAGAGGTTGGAGACGCCCGGCACCTGGGCGCTTGGCATGGCCTCATAGCCCTGCGCGCGAACCGCGCCCAGTCGGCTTTCGAGCTCCCGCGGCATCGTCTCAGGGCTACCGAAATCCTGCTCCTCTAGCATTAGCAGCCGCTCTTCCGGCGTGGCGAAGGCAAGGAAAACATGGCCGGAGCCGGTGTTGACGAGACTGATACGGGAGCCCACCCGGATCGAAACGTTCCAGTAGCCCGGCCCATCCACCTGGGCCACGACGACAAGGATATTGCGGTCCTGCACCACGAGGTGAACCGCCTGTTCGCTTTTGAGAGCGAAGGTCCGCATCACCGGTGTCGCCTGGCTGATCAGCCGGTGCAGTGGCGGCTTGCGATGCGCCAGCTCGAACAGCTTGAGGGTGATTTCGTAGCGATCCTCTGGGGTGCGGCGCACATAATCCCGCCGGACTAGCCGGTCGAGCATGCGGTAGATCTCGTTGGGCGAGCGGTCGAGCGCCTTGGCAATTTCGGCCTGGCTGAGCCCGTTATCACTGCCCGCGAGCAGTTCGAGAATATCCAGACCCTTGTCCAGCGCCGGGGCGCGATAGCGCTCCACCTCGTCACCGATCATTCGATCCGCTGCTCCCCTGCCGCAATCTGCCGACCTCCGGTCAGTCCGGTTTGGCGCATACTGACATGTTAGGCGTGGACAGCCTAGTTCATTTGTGAATAGACTGTTCGTATATGCGCAGCGCCAAGACTGCGATGGGAGGAAATATGCGGCTTTCGGGTAAGCGCGTCTTTGTTTCGGCTGCTGGTCAAGGCATCGGTCGCGCCAGTGCTTTGGCCTGTGCCGCGGAAGGCGCCGAAGTCGTCGCAACGGACGTCAATCGGGATACCCTCGCTAGCCTCGCCGGGGAAAACCCGAACATCACGACGGTGCAACTCGACGTTACTGACGCAGCTGCGGTGGAGAGTTTCGCCGCCAGCCAAGTCCCGTTCGACGGCATCTTCAATTGCGTTGGTTTCGTGCACAATGGGACCATTCGCGACGTCACCGATGCCGATTGGGACTTCAGCTTTGATCTCAACGTCCGCTCCATGTTCCGCGTGACCAAGTCGCTGCTGCCGGGCCTGCTCGAACGCGCTGAGGCGACCGGCGGCGCCAGTGTGGTCAACATGGCCTCCATGGCAGGATCAATAAAGGGCTTTCCCAACCGCCTGCTCTACGGCACCACCAAGGCGGCGGTGATTGGTTTCACTAAGGCCATGGCAGCCGATTTCGTCAAACAGGGGCTGCGGGTAAACGCCGTCTGCCCGGGCACAGTGGACACGCCATCGCTGCGCGGCCGCATCGCCGCTTCACCTGATCCGGTGCAGGCCGAGAAGGACTTCGTCGCCCGCCAACCGATGGGGCGCCTCGCCACGGTCGAGGACATCGCGCCCATGGTGGTGTTCCTCCTATCGGACGAATCCCGCTTTGTCTCCGGCCAGACCATGCTGGTCGATGGCGGCGTGACGATCTGAGGCACCCCATGACACCGCTCGTCGAAATGATCGACATCGACAAGAGCTTCCCCGGCGTCAAGGCGCTAAGCAGGGTGCGCTTCGAACTGCTGCCGGGCGAGGTCCATGCGCTGATGGGCGAGAACGGCGCCGGCAAGTCGACGCTGATGAAGATCCTGTCGGGCGTCTACGGCAAGGATGGCGGCGTAGTCCGCCTCGATGGCAAGCCAGTGGACATCACCTCGCCGCGCGAGGCCCAGGACATGGGCATCGGCATCATCCACCAGGAACTCGCGCTGATGCGCGACCTGACGGCGGCGCAGAACATCTTTATCGGTCGCGAGCCGCGCCGTGGGTTCCTCCTTGATGAAGGCGCGCTCAATCGCCAGACGCAGGCAATCTTCGATTCCATGAACCTGAAGCTCGATCCGCGGGTCAAGGTCGAGACGCTCACCATTGCCAAGCAGCAGATGGTGGAGATCGCCAAGGCACTTTCCTACAAGAGCCGCGTACTCATCATGGATGAGCCGACAGCGGCGCTCAATGATGCCGAAATCGCCGAGCTCTTCACCATCATCAACCGCCTCAAGGCAGAGGGCGTTGGCATCGTCTATATCAGCCACAAGATGGACGAGATCAAACGTATCTCGGACCGCGTCACCGTCATGCGGGATGGCGAATATGTCGGCACCGCGCCGGCGGCAGATACCCCGATCGAGACCATCATTTCCATGATGGTTGGTCGCACCCTCACCACCGAGCGGCTCGAAATACCCAATCTCGCTGATGCACCCGTCGCGCTCGAAGTACGTAATCTCCGTCGTGGCCGCGAAATACGCGATGTCAGCTTTTCAGTGCGCCAAGGGGAAATTCTCGGGTTTGCTGGCCTCATGGGGGCTGGCCGGACCGAGGTAGCGCGCGCGATCTTTGGCGCCGACCGCCGTGAAGGAGGCGAGATCTGGGTCCATGGGCAGCGGGTCGGCATTTCCTCGCCGCAGGATGCAGTCGCCGCCGGCATCGGCTATCTCTCCGAGGATCGGAAGCACTTTGGTCTCGCGACCGGGCTTGATGTCCGCAACAATATCGCGCTGGCCAGCCTCAACCAGTTCATGCGCGCCGGTGGCCTGATCGATGACGGCGCCATGCGTGACACGGCTAAGAAATATATCAGCCAGCTATCGATCAAGACACCGAGCGACGTGCAGGAAGCCCGGCTGCTGTCGGGCGGCAACCAGCAGAAGGTCGTCATTGCCAAATGGCTGCTGCGCGACTGCGACATCCTGATCTTCGATGAACCGACCCGCGGCATCGATGTTGGCGCCAAGTCTGAAATCTACAAACTGCTCAACAATCTGGCGGCCGATGGGAAGGCGATCATCGTGATCTCCTCTGAACTCCCCGAGGTGCTGCGCCTTAGCCACCGCATCGCGGTGATGTGTGAGGGCCGGCTCACCGGTTTTCTGCCGGGCGGCGCCAGCCAGCAAGAAATCATGCGGCTCGCCACTCAGCGAGAAAGTGCCATGGCGCCCACGCAAACGGAACGGAGGACGGCATGACCGACACAGCAGCGCCCGCGGGCAAGCCCAACGGCATCCAGGTCTCGGGTGCTTTCCATAAGCTCCTCGCCTTTTCCGGCTTGATCGCGCTGATCCTGGTGTTCAGCCTGGCGTCTCCCAATTTCATGCAAACGCAGAACGTGCTGGCAATCCTGCAGGCCACCTCGGTCAATGGTGTGCTGGCTATCGCCGCAACGCTCGTCATCATCACCGGCGGCATCGATCTCTCGGTCGGCACGCTCATGACCTTCTGTGCGGTGATCACGGGCGTGGTGTTGACCTATCTGGGTCTGCCGCTGCCGCTGGGCATCCTCGCCTCCATTCTTGCGGGGACCACCAGCGGTCTGATCTCGGGCAGTATCGTTGCTAAACTCAAGGTGCCGCCCTTCATTGCCACCCTGGGCATGATGCTGATCCTCAAAGGGCTGTCGCTGGTCATCTCGGGCACCCGCCCCATCTATTTCAACGACACCCCAGGCTTCACCCAGATCGCGCAGGGCTCCATCGTTGGCACCATCATCCCGGCTGTACCGGTGCCCAATGGTGTGCTGATCCTTTTTGCCGTTGCGCTGCTCGCCGCCTTCATTCTCGGCAAGACTGCGCTGGGCCGCTATACCTTTGCGCTCGGCAGCAATGAAGAGGCTGTCCGGCTGTCTGGTGTCAACGTCGACCGCTGGAAGATCGGCGTCTATGCGCTCTCGGGCAGCATCGTCGGCGTGGCGGGTCTCCTGATCGCCAGCCGCCTCAACTCCGCACAGCCGGCGCTGGGCCAGGGTTATGAACTCGACGCCATCGCAGCCGTGGTTATCGGCGGCACCTCGCTGTCGGGCGGTCGCGGCACCATTCTGGGCACGCTGATCGGTGCGCTCATCATCTCCGTGCTGGCTAATGGCCTGCGCATCCTTTCGGTGGCTCAGGAATGGCAGACGGTGGTGACCGGCTCCATCATCATCCTGGCCGTCTATGCCGATATCCTGCGGCGCCGCTCATTATAGGCGCCGACCGAAACTGCGCCTCACCGGCGCCAACAAGAGGGCAACAAGCCCCGCCCATACGAAGACCTACACACTAGGGAGGACCCCATGCTTACCAGACGTACCCTGCTCGGCGCCATCAGCGCCCTCGCACTCCTCACCGCCGGCGGCACCGCCGTCTCTGCGCAGGAGAACTACGACATCGCCCTCATCTCCAAGGGTTTCCAGCACCAGTTCTGGCAGGCTGTGAAGGCCGGTGCCGATCAGGCTGCCGAAGAACTCGGCGTCACCGTCACCTTCGAAGGCCCCGAGAGCGAGTCGCAGGTCGATCGCCAGATGGACATGCTGGCCGCAGCACTCTCGCGCCAGCCCGATGCCATCGGCTTTGCCGCGCTTGATTCGCAGGCCGCAACCCCGCTGCTGCAGCAGGCTGACGATGCCGGCATCCCGATCATCGCTTTTGACTCCGGGGTCGAGAGCGACATTCCGCTCAGCACCGCCACCACCGACAACGTCGCCGCTGCAGCGCTCGCCGCCGACAAGATGGCAGAGCTCATCGGCGAAGAAGGCCAGGTCGCCGTCGTCGCGCACGACCAGACCAGCCGCACCGGCATCGACCGCGTCGAGGGCTTCGTCAACCGCATCGAAGAAGCCTATCCCAACATCGAAGTGGTGACGGTCCAGTACGGCGGCGGCGACCAGTTGCAGTCGACCGAGATCACCAAGTCGATCCTACTCGCCAATCCCGAGCTCGACGGCATCTTCGGTGCCAATGAAGGCTCGGCCATCGGCGTTGCCAATGGCAAGCAGGAACTGGGCAGCGAGGTCGTGGTGATCGGCTTTGACTCCGGCGCCGCTCAGAAGGGCATGGTCGAGTCCGGTCTGATGGCCGGCGCCATTACCCAGAACCCGGTCGGCATCGGCTACGAGACCGTCAAGGCCGCCGTCGGCGCGCTCAACGGCGAAGAATTGCCCGAAGTCATCGACACGGGCTTCTACTACTACGACGCTTCCAACATGAACGACCCCGAGATCGCGGCCGTTCTCTACGACTAACAACCACGAGCCGGGCTGGACGACGTGTTCAGCCCGGCTTTTTCACGCCCGGGGCTTTCATGACGACCATCACCGATATCGCCACTTTCGATCTGCGCTTTCCGACCTCCCAGACGCTTGATGGTTCGGACGCCATGAACCCCGATCCGGATTACTCGGCCGCCTATGTCATCCTTCGGACCGATGGAGAGCATGAAGGCCATGGCCTCACTTTCACCATCGGCCGCGGCAACGAGGTCGTGGTCGCCGCAATCGAAGCCCTGCGCGGTCGCATCGTTGGGCTCGATACCGCCTGGATTGCCGAAGACCCCGGCCGGTTCTGGCGCCACATGACCGGCGACAGCCAGCTGCGCTGGATCGGCCCGGACAAGGGGGCCATGCATCTGGCGACCGGCGCTGTGGTCAACGCCGCCTGGGACCTGCTCGCCAAGGAGGCCGGCAAGCCGGTCTGGCGCTATGTCGCCGACATGACACCCGAGCAACTCGTTTCCATCATCGATTTCCGTTATCTCACCGACGCCTTAACGCCCGACGAGGCGCTCGCCATCTTCACCCGCGCCCAGGAGGGCAAGGCGGAGCGCATCGCTACCCTCGAGCGGGAAGGCTACCAGTGCTACACCACCTCGGCCGGCTGGCTGGGCTACAGCAATGAAAAGCTGACGCGGCTCGCCACCGAGGCGGTCGAAGCGGGCTTTGACCACATCAAGATGAAGGTGGGCCGCGACCTCGACGACGACATCCGCCGCCTCGAAATCGTCCGCGCTATCATGGGGCCGGAGCGTTATCTGATGATCGACGCCAACCAGGTCTGGGAAGTGGATGAGGCCGTCGATTGGGTCAAGGCGCTCAGCCGCTTCAATCCCTTCTTCATCGAGGAGCCGACCAGCCCCGACGATGTTCTGGGCCACCGCACCATCCGCAACGCCATCCACCCCATCAAGGTGGCGACCGGCGAAATGTGCCAGAACCGCATCCTCTTCAAGCAGTTCATCACCGAAGGCGCCATCGACATCGTCCAGATCGATGCCTGCCGCATCGGCGGACTCAACGAGGTGCTTTCGGTGCTCCTGATGGCCGCTAAGTTCAACCTGCCCGTCTGGCCTCATGCCGGCGGGGTGGGGCTATGCGAATATGTGCAGCACCTCTCGATGATCGACTATCTTGTGGTGTCAGGAACGAAAGAGGGCCGGGTGATCGAATATGTCGATCACCTGCACGAGCACTTTATCTACCCTTGCGTCATCGAAGACGCAGCCTACATGCCGCCCAGGCTGCCGGGTTTTTCGATCCAGATGAAGCCGGAAACAATCCGCGACTACCAGTTCAAGCACTAGGCGGGAGACCCCTACCCAGCCTCCCCCTGAGAGGGGGAGGTGTCGCTCCACTCTGTCGAATTTCGGTGGTACCCCGTTCACCCCCCCTCAAGGAGAGGGTAGGGTGGGGGGCCTCTTGCGTTCGTCTAGGGATCAGTTCGCCCACTCGCCGGCACGCATCACCGGCTCACGCGAGCCATCGGCATGGACGCCATCGATATCGATATTGTCCGAGCCGATCATCCAGTCGATATGGATCAAGCTGCGGTTGCCGCCCTGCGCATAGATCTGGTCGGGCGTCAGGTCCTTGCCACCCTCGAAACAGTCCGCATAGCACTGACCCATGGCGATGTGGCTAGCGGCGTTTTCGTCGTAAAGCGTGTTGTAGAACAGCAGCCCCGAGGCTGAGATCGGCGAGGAATGGGGCACCAGCGCCACTTCACCCAGGTGTCGCGCGCCTTCATCGGTGTCGAGCACCTTGTTGAAGATGTCCTGCCCTTCCGATGACTTGAACTCCACCAGTCTGCCGCCCTCAAACCGGGCATACATGTCCCGGATCAGCGCGCCATTGTGGCTGAGCGGCTTGGTGCCGCTGACATGGCCCTCTACGCGCAGGCGATGCGGCGTGGTGAACACTTCCTCGGTCGGAATGTTAGGATTGCAGGTGATGCCGTTCTTGGCTTCCGAGGCGCCACCCTTCCAGCGATGCCCGTCGGCAAGTCCAATGGTGAGATCCGTGCCCGGTCCGGTATAGTGCAGCGATGCGAACTGCTTCTCGTTGAGCCAGGTCCAGCGCTTCTTGAGCTCGGCATTGTGCGCCTTCCAGGCGCCTACCGGATCGTCATTGTCGACGCGGGAGGCCTTGAAGATGGCGTCGGCGAGCTTGCCCACGGCCACCTCTTCGCTGTCATCAGGGAACATCAGCTTGGCCCAGGCGGGGCTTGGATAGGAAACGATGTTCCAGTTGATGTCGAACCCGGTGATGAGCTGCAGGGCAGGTTTATAGGCGGCTGAATTGGCGCGCATGGCCCGGCTGACCTTGTCGGGGTCCTGGCCGGCCAGCATCATTGGGTTGTCGCCCGCAATGGCGAGCCGCGCGGCATTGTTCTTGAACGCCTCCGCCATGCCCGCATAGAGCCAGCTGGCCGCCCTGTCGAAGCTCTTGTCGTTGGCATGTTTGTAGCGGGCGAGCGTGGCTTCCTCGTCCGAATAGATGGTCGTGACCAGCCCGGCACCTGCCTTATAGGCGTGCTCGGTGATGCGGCGGACCAGCGGCGCCGCTGTCATCGGCGCGGTCATCACCAGATCCTGTCCGTCCTGCAGCTGCAGGCCGACCTTGATGGCGACTTCGGCGAGCTTGTCCAACTTTTTAAGGTCGATCGTCATTGGGCATTAGCCTCTTGTTTTCGGATTCGCTGAGCCGACCCTAGCGCCCTGCGCGGCGCGATGCCAGCGGGGCAAAACCGCCCAAGGTTTGATCTCGATCAAGGCGAGAAGGGCTCGTGTGGAGCACTTTCGTCCTCGACATCAATCGGGAGGCTCCCATGGCCAATCTTCACCTCGTCCTTCTCGCCCTTTTTGGCATTTTCGGCACATTTGCGGCATTATGTAGGAAACGCATGTAGCTGAATCCACGCCACAAAGGGCGGGCGCAGTGGACTGGACGTACAGGAAAGATTCTTTTGAAAGACGTGTTGACTCCTGAGACGTCGTGCGGATACCGTCACGTCCAAGGAGATACCCGATGTCTATCGTCCCGCAGGAATCCATCCACGCTATGTTGCATCGTCGCCTTTCCGAACTGGAAAGCGCGATCGAGCTTGCGCGGGCGGCCCTAAAGGAGATGGAAGACGAGCGCGACTTGGCCTCCAAGATCATCCGCGAGAACCGTCTGCAGAAGTCGGGGCCCACCCAACAGGAAGGGACGAGGCAGCAGGAAGGAGACAGCGGATCCGCGGCGAACGGTGCAACTGACGGCCGAGGGGCCGGAGGAATGACCATCAAGCAGATGGCTTTGGCCGTGCTGGCAGATCATCCTGACGGTCTAAGCAACAGCGGCATCTTTGAGGCTATCAGGTCCAGGTTCGGCCAGGAAATTCAGCCTAAAAGCCTATCCCCGCAGTTGGGGCGGCTGGCCGATAGGGACAATAAAATCGTCAAGGAGAATGGCGTCTGGAAATTGGCAGAAAAAAACGCCGGGTAAAACCCAGCGTTTTTTCAATGCCCAACAGTCAGCGAACGTAGCTCAACTGGTAGAGCATTTAGGTTGCCCACCTAAAAGGTTGCGGGTCCGAGCCCCGTCGTTCGCTCCATTTCTCCCGGAACAAGGTGGCGTTGTCAAGTCAGCTTGTTCCGGGAGATTCCCAACGGTGCACCGGCGTCGTCAAAAATCATCCGCACACCAGCTTTTTCAAGGGCTTGCTGCATCGCGACCAGGTTATTCGGGATCGGCGAGCGGCGTCGCTTCTCGAAGTCCCGCACCGTGCTCAACGATACATTTGCGGCCTCGGCCAACTGCTGCTGGGTCCAGTCCAGCCAGCCGCGGGCAGCTCGGCTTTGCTCAGGGGTGATCTGTGACATCTGACAACTATATTAACCAACGTCAACGAATAGCACTGGCATTGGGCGAATCGACGCTTATCTCCAACCCCAACGATAACCGTTGGACTGGAAATGGGCCAGCACTTCCTGCTCTCTGCTGCAGCGCGGACGCTATCCGTGGCGAAGGTCGCCAGGATGGGCGAGGAGGAGGCATGGAACCTGTTCCGGGCGATCCGCTGGTCCGAGACGGACGGTGAACCTTACTGTCCTGATTGCGGTTCCTTGGCCACCTATCGCCACAAGTCCAGGAAGATCTTTAGTTGCCAGGCCTGCGGCCGACAGTTCAGCGTGACCAGCGGCACGATCTTCGCCAGCCGGAAGATGGCCATCCGCGACCTCCTCGTGGCGATCGCCATCTTCGTCAATGGTGTCAAAGGTCATAGCGCCCTGCAACTGTCCCGCGATCTCGATTGCCAATACAAGACTGCCTTTGTCCTGGCCCACAAGCTGCGCGAGGCCTTGGGCGCCGAAACCAAGGAGCGGCAGGCTACTGGAACGGTGGAAATCGACGGCGCCTATTTCGGCGGCTACGTGAAGCCCTCCAACTATGTCGAGAACCGCCGCGACCGACGCCTAGCCCGCAACCAGACCGGCAAGCGCCAGGTGGTGGCCGTCATGCGGGAACGTGGAGGAAGGACACTTCCTTTCGTGGTGCCCAAGGAGTCCCTATCGGTCCCGATCATGGAGAAGCGGATCAGGCTGGACAGCATCATCCATGCCGACGAGGCTTATGGCTGGGATCCGTTGCACCTCTTCTACGAGGTCAAGCGTATCAATCACCAAGAGGCCTATTCGCATGACGGTGCTTCGACCAACCAGGCCGAGAGCTTTTTCTCGCGCATTCGGCGGGCCGAGATCGGCATGCACCACCACATCGCCGGCCCATATCTGGAGTCCTATGCCCTGGAGATGGCCTGGCGCGAGGACACCCGGCAGATCAATAACGGCGAGCAGTTCCTGCTGATGATCCTCGCCAGCCTCTCCCACCCTGTCTCCAGGGTCTGGAAGGGCTACTGGGAGCGTCGGAAAGTATCGTCGCCGGGTCAGGAAGCGCCAGCCTAACATCATCCACCTTGAATTTTTCGATTATTTCAGTTATTTCAGATGAAGCGAAAAACAGAGGAGCTGATCATGAGCACTTCGCAGGTCAAGTTCGACAGTTTCGACGAGCCTACGCGCAACCAGGCGATGGCGGCGTTAAAGGTGTTGAACGCCAACGACGGACATGACGTCAAGCTGCCCGTGGGCAGTAGTTTGGCCCAGATACTTCGCCGGTTCGTGCAAGTGGCGCTGGATGCCGGTGGCGTTGCCTATGGCCCGCTCTCGTCCGATCTGTCGCCGGAACAGGCGGGGAAGATCCTGGGCATCTCCCGACCTCTCGTCGTCCAACGCATGGAGGATGGTCGCCTACCGTTCCACTATGTAGGGGCGCATCGCCGTTGCTCCTTGAAGGATGTTCTCGAGCTGAAAGCCGTCGAGGAAAAGCAGAACCAGATCATGCACCAACTCTACGATGAACTCGATGCCCTTGAACCCGACCACAAGCCGTGAGCGCATAACGGTCCTGGCCGATGCCAACGTTCTCTATTCCAACGACCAGCGGAACATCCTGATGACCTTCGGCGTCGAAGGGGTGATCCGTCTGCGCTGGACGGACGAAATCGAGGACGAGTGGGTAAAGAATCTCGTCCGGAACAATCCTGGGGTTCTTCGGGAAAACATCGAGCGCACCTGCCGGCTCATGCGCAATGCGATATCGGACTATGACGTTTCAGGGTACGCAACCCTAACGGCGGCAACTGGCGACACGGACGCCAAAGACAGGCTGCCGCGGCCATAGCTTGCAAACCATCTACATTGATCACTTGGAACATTAAGGACTTCGACAAGCGGACTTTGTCGAATGAAGGAGTCAGTGTCGAAACACCTGACCATCTCCTCTGCCGTGTGTTCGATGGCAATCCCGCCTTAGTTCATGCTGCCGCCGAGAAGGCCTACGGGTTTGTGAGGAAGAATGGTGGGAAACCCAGTTGGCCGGATTATCTCGATATTCTTGCAACAAGGGGAGCGCCGTCGTCGCTGAGGGAATTTGCGAAAAGGTTGCGCACATTCATTCCCGAAGATGTGCCTGAGCAGATATCCACCAGCGAGATGGATATCGATTTAGTCGAAGTGGAAGAAGTCGTCGAGCCGCCCGCCGGTGGCCCCAAAGGAGGTAAGTGACCTCATTCGTGATCCTGGCCCGCCAAGGCACCTTGATGGTGGCGTTGTCCTGTATGATCGGCAAGCTTCCACACTACCACGTTCGACACCTTGCCGATCCGCTGGATACGACCGCCTCGCTTCTCCTGCAGTCTCAGTGCCTGAACGACGCGGAACGCGACTGACGTCTTCAGATGTCGGTCGGGATTGGGAAATTCCTTCCTGTCGATGATCCAGTCAGACAGCTGGCGTGTATCCAGCGGACCAGCCTGCAGCGCCTCTGTGCAGTAACTCACGATCTCTCGGCGCTTGAAGAGCTGCGCCATGTTGTAATGCGTCGGGAATTCTTCTCCGGCCCGTGGAGGCTGGAACATGTGCATCGTCGCCAGGACGTGCGACAGGGCGGCCTTCGTCTGCTCCAACTCGCGTTCTAGACGTACGATATGGCTCCTCAGATCGTCAGCCTTCGTATTCAGCGTATTGATGACCTGTAGTTCGGGCATTGGGGACTCCTGACCGTGACGCCGGAATGCTGCCATGCTCGAGAGGACACCTGAATATCAGACTACATGCGTTTCCTACATAATGCCGCGATTATCCCGCCGACAAGCTCGACATCAAATTCGTGGTGGAAGCGACGTCGCCGGAGACCCTGGTAGCGGCAGCGGCCGAGCCGGACGATATCCGCTTCTCGCTGGTGGCGGTGCCCGACGCCATGCCGCGCACCAAGCCCAAGGCGCTCGACTATGTCTTGCCGCTCTGTCGCGGCGAGTTTGTGGTGGTGTATGACGCCGAGGATATTCCCGATCCTGACCAGTTGTGGAAAGCAGCCGCGCGCTTCCGTGACGCGCCGGATCTGGAATGCCTCCAAGCCCGGCTGGAGATCGACAATGGCCGTCAGAACTGGCTAACGGCGCTCTTCGCCGGAGAATATGCCGGGCTCTTCGGCGTGCTGTTGCCGGCACTGGCTCACTGGCGTATGCCGATGCCGCTGGGCGGCACCTCCAACCATTTCCGCCTGGCGACACTGCGGGAGCTGGGCGGCTGGGACGCCTTCAACGTCACCGAGGATGCCGATCTGGGCATGCGCATGGCGCGGCGTCGCATGCTGGTGGACTTGCTGGACTCCACCACCCACGAAACGGCACCGTTCCGGCTCCTACCCTGGATCGGGCAGCGGACGCGCTGGATGAAGGGCTGGATGCAAACCTTTATCGTGCACAATCGCGATCCGGGGAAGCTGCTGGCCGAGATGGGCCTACCCGCCATGGTTTGCTTCGAAGTGATGGTGCTGGGCATGATCCTGGCGCCCATCCTCCACACCGGCTTGGCGATGGTGGTGCTGGCGCGGCTGGTGACAGGACAGGCGCTGATCAGCCCCGACCTCTGGTCGGCGTTCTTTGTGGCGGTGCTGATGATCGGCTATGGCAGTGCGCTCGCCATAACGAGCGCCGGGCTCGCCCGCCGCAAGCGCCTCCACCTGGTCGCGCAGCAGATGCTGCTGCCGGTTTACTGGCTTCTGATGTCGCTAGCGACAATACGCGCGCTGCATGAATTGGTGGTGCGGCCGTTCCACTGGTTCAAGTCGCCGCACGAGCCGGTGAGGCCCGGAGACGGCGGTTCTGCCAGAAGCTGGTGGCTGAAAGGCCGGGCGCCTGCACCCGCGGAGGCTTCCTCAAGGCAGTAAGACTTCGACGCGCAGGCCCTCGCCGGGCTTGCTCTTGATGGTTAGCTGCCCGCGGTGGCGCTGAACGATGTGCTTGACGATGGCGAGGCCCAGCCCGGTGCCCTTTTTCTTGCGGCTGGCATCTGCGTCGATGCGGTAGAAGCGTTCGGTGAGGCGCGGTACATGCTCCGGCTCGACGCCGGGCCCATGATCGATCACCGTCACCTGATGCTGAAAGCCGGGCTTACCGGCGGGTTCCAGGCTGATTTCGACAGGCTTGCCCTCTCCGCCGTATTTGATGGCGTTTTCGAGCAGGTTCTCAAAGACTTCATAGAGCTGCCCCCGATCACCGGTCGTGGTGGTGGGGCCCTCGAACAGAGTCAGTCGGATTTCCACGTCCGAGGCCTTGGCCTGGATCGAAAGGCCCTCCCGGACTTCGCGCAGCAGGCCTGCTAGGTCAATGGTGGCTGTGGGTCTGACGTGCTGATGCATCTCGATGCGCGACAGCGATAGGAGATCATCGATGAGCTTGCTCATCCGCTCCGCCTGGCCCCGCATGATGCCAAGGAATTTCTCACGGGCGACTGCGTCCTTGGCGGCCGGCCCCAGCAGCGTATCGATGAAGCCCAAGAGGGAAGCCAGCGGGGTGCGCAGCTCATGGCTGGCATTGGCGATGAAGTCGGTCCGCAGCGCATCGACCCGCTTGAGTTCGGTTAGGCTTTGCACCGTGATGACCAGTTGGCGGTTGTCGTCGTTGAGCCACTCCACGCCTGCCCGGCGGAGCGGCGCCACCATGACCTTGTCCCAGGTTTCGGAGGGTACCGTTTCATGAAGTTCCACCGAGCGCGTTTCGCCGTTGCGGACAACGGCTTCGATCGCCTGCAGCAGTTCGGGATTGCGCAGAAAGAGCGTTATGGGGATGGCACGCGTCACGGCTGGGAACTGGCGCACGGCTGCGGCATTGGCGTGAACGACAACGGCACGACGATCAAGGATCATGCAGGGTTCGGTGAGCGCATCGGCGAAATCGGTAATGGCAGGCTGCTGCGGCTGCTGTTCGCGCTGCCGTTCGATGGTGCGGGTGATGGTGACGATGCCAGAGGGAATGACGGCGATTGCTGCGGCCGAAGCGATGAAGCCGACAACGGCGCCGCCTACGCTGAGATCTCCAAACAGCGCCAAAGCGAAGAAGATGCCGCCCAGCCCGGCAACCAGCCCCGCCTGCGCGACCATGCGGGCGGCTAGCGTCGACAGGCGATGGGATGGCTGGCTTGAACTGGGCTCGTCCATGTTCACTTTGCAGATCGGGGTGGTGCCGCGCCCCTTGCGGACGAGGCTAATCGTATAGCACGGTAAATATGACAACGGAGCAACAGGCGTGAGTGACCCTTTCGAGCAATTCGACATCGAGAACCCCGAGCTGCCAGCCTTCATCAAGGACGAGGCACTGACTTCGGGCGGCTACCCCTACGCGGACAAGCTCGACAAGAAGACCTATGAGGCGGAGATGTATGCTCTGCAGGTGCAGCTTGTGCGGCTTCAGGCGCATCTGGCGCAAAGCGGCGAACGCATCATGATTGTCTTCGAGGGACGCGATGCCGCCGGCAAAGGCGGAACCATCAAGCGCTATCTCGAAAACCTAAACCCACGCTACACCACCATCGCCGCTCTGCCCAAGCCCAACGATCGGGAGCGAACGCAGTGGTACTTCCAGCGTTATGTCGACTGGATGCCGGCAGCAGGGGAAACGGTGCTGTTTGACCGCTCCTGGTATAATCGGGCTGGCGTCGAGCGGGTTATGGGCTTTGCCACTCCCGAGGAGGTCGACCACTTTCTCGAAGAGGCGCCCGAGTTCGAGAAGCGGATTACCAAAGACGGCATTCATCTATTCAAGTTCTGGCTGTCGATCGGGCGCGAGATGCAGCTCCAGCGCTTCCACGATCGCCGCCACGATCCGCTCAAGCAGTGGAAGCTGTCGCCGATCGACCTCGAGGCACTGTCCAAGTGGGACGCCTATTCTGAAGCGCGCGACGAGATGCTGCGCCGGGCCGACTGCCCGCATGCACCCTGGACGATCATCAGGTCCAACGATAAGAAACGCGCCCGGCTCAATCTCATTCGCAGTGTCCTGTCGCGTCTGGACTATGCTGGCAAGGACGAAGAAGCGGTGGGGCATATCGACCGCAACATCGTGCTCAGTGCTAGCGGCTTCACCCAGCTTAGGCCCGGTGAACAATAGCGGCGGAGCAGCGTTGACACTCAACATGACAGGGGACTAGCAAGCCCTCGTCACCCTTCTCGCTCTGGAATTCACTCGACGTGCTGGCAGAAAAATCGGTGCTGGTCTCGAACGCACGGGGGCCCTCCCCTTTCGTCATTGTGTGCGACCACGCCTCCAACCACCTCCCGGCGCAATATGGCGATCTCGGCCTGACTCCGAGCCAACGGCTCAGTCACATCGCCTGGGATCCCGGGGCCCTCGCCGTCAGTCGTCACCTCTCGGAAATGCTGGACGCGCCGCTGGTGCAGTCGACCTTTTCTCGGCTGATCGTCGATCCCAACCGCTCCCTGGAAGCGCCGGACCTGATCTGGACCCTGTCGGAGGCAACCCGCATTCCGGGTAACGAGAACATCTCGGCCGAAGAACGGCAGTTCCGGATCGATCACTTCCACCGGCCTTACCATGCGTCTATCGAAACGCTGCTGGAGGCACGAAGGCATGCGGGGCAGGAGACCATTCTTGTGTGTATGCACTCCTTCACGCCGGTTTACCACGGCGTGGCGCGTCCATGGCCAATTGGCGTCATCCACGGAGTAGACATCCGCTTCACGCAAGCCTTCTTCGATGCCCTCCAGGCGGAGGACCCCGCCATGAATGTGGGCTGGAACCTGCCGTACGCCGCATTGCAGGGCATCACGCTCACCCTGGAACGGCATGGCGATGGACGCGGGCTCGAGGCCACCATGATCGAGATCAGGCACGACGAAATCCTCGATCCGACCGGCGTCAACTTCTGGTCCGGCCGGATCGCAACATGTTTGCAGACGGCGCGGCAGGCGCGCCGTAGCGAGCGGTTCGGCTAGCTCACAAGCTGCGCCACCGTCTCGGCGGCGCCCTGGTCAAATAGACTCTCGAGATGGCGGGTGACGGTGGACGCGAAGACTTCGTTGTCGGCCAAATCGCTGCCGAAGATCTCCGTCAGTGCCACGAGCCCGGTGAATAGAGCCTTGGGGTCGTCACCGGCGTCGGCCGCAATGGCGAGCATGCGCATAGCGAGCGGATCGCGCACGTCGATGTTCTCGCCCTTTTCGTCAACGCCGGTCACATAGCGCATCCAGGCGGCGACGCCGAGGCCCAGCCGGTCGATGGGCTGATTGGCCGCGAGCCGGTCGCGAATGGTGCCGAGCAGGCGCTGCGGCAGCTTCTGGCTGCCATCCATGGCGATCTGCCAGGTGCGGTGCTGGAGGGCCGGATTGCGGAAGCGGTCAAGCAGCTGGTCCCGATAGGAGCCCAGGTCCACCCCTTCCATGTGGAGGGTAGGCATGACCTCTTCGGTCATCAGGCCATGGATGAGCTTGACGTAGTTGTCGTCGCCCATAACGTCAGAAATGTATTCGTAACCAGCGAGATAGCCGAGATATGCCATGCTCGAATGGCTGCCATTGAGCATGCGCAGCTTCATGCGTTCGAACGGCTCGACATCGTTGACCAGCTGGGCGCCGACTGTCTCGAAAGGCGGGCGGCCCTGGGGAAAATTGTCCTCGATCACCCATTGGGTGAAGGGCTCGGTCATGATCGGCCAGGCGTCTTCGGCCCCGATGAGCTCGGCAACAGCGGCGCGGTCGGCGTCGGTCGTGGAGGGGACGATGCGGTCCACCATGGTGCCGGGAAAGGCCACTTCCTCGGCAACCCAGGCGCCCAGAGCCTCCTCGCGCAGCAGCGCAAACCGCGAAACGATGCGACGGACTGTTGCACCGTTGGACGGCAAATTGTCACAACTCATCACCGCGAAGGGGGCAATTCCGTTGTTGCGCCGGCGCGTGAGGGCTTCGACCAGCATGCCGGGTGCCGAACTGGGCGCACTCGGGTTGGCGAGGTCGTGGACGATGTCGGGATGATTTTCGTCAAGCTCGCCGGTTGCGGGGTCATGGCAGTAGCCCTTTTCAGTGACCGTCAGCGAGACGATGCGGATCTGAGGGTCGGCCAGAAGGGCCAGCAGGTCCTCGCGCTCAGTATTGGCATCGAGCACATCGAGGATGGAGCCGATGATGCGGGGGTGGGTGCCGGCAGCATCGCGGACGGCGACCGTATAGAGCCCTTCCTGTGGCGCAAGGGCCTCCTTGGTGTCGGGGCGGCGGAGGCTGGCCCCGACAATAGCCCAGTCGGAGTGCTCTCCCAGGAGGTCGTCGACGTAAACAGCCATGTGCGCGCGATGGAAAGCGCCGATGCCCAGATGGACGATGCCGGGGGTGATCTTGCTGCGATCATAGGCAGGAAGGGCAAGACCTGAATGGGGCTGGGCGAGGATGGTGGCGCTGAGGCGCATCATGGGCAGAAAGTCTCCGAGCAAATCGGGGGCACCATAATGCCTCCTGAACTTGTATGGAAGATGCAGCAGAGGGCTTGCGAGTGGCTTGGCTTTACCGGCATAAGCCTTCGGCAAGCAAGCGGGGGCAACCAGAGTGGCACAGCGTTTCGTCAGCATCGGGGAATGCATGATCGAGATGAGTGGGGGCGAAGACCGCCTCTACCGGTTGGGCTACGCTGGCGATACGCTCAACACCGCCTGGTATATGCGTGCCCTGCTGGGCGAGGATTGGTCCGTCGACTATTTCACCGGGTTGGGCCAAGATCGCTATTCCGGCGATATCCGCGCCTTTCTCGAAGCCAACCGCATCGGTACGCGTCATATCCGCACCGTGCCCGAGCGGCGGCCCGGCCTCTACATGATCCATCAAGAGGGTGGCGACCGGCACTTCACCTATTGGCGCGACACTTCCGCGGCCAAGCTGCTTGCCGAGGACAAGAACGCCCTTCATGCAGCCGTGGAAGGCGCGGCGATGGTGTATTTCTCGGGGATTACGCTGGCAATCCTGGCGCCGCGGGCCCGTGGCCGGCTGCTCGGGTCCATCGTCAAAGCGCGCGACAATGGCGCCCGGATCGCGTTCGACACCAATTTGCGGCCGGCCCTGTGGAGCAGTCCGCGGGTTATGGCCTCGGTCCTTACGGCCGCAGCCAGTCTTTGCGACATCGTGCTGCCCACCCATACCGACGAGGCGCCCCTGTTCGGCGATCGCTCGATCGACAATACGGCCGATCGGTATCTGGAACTGGGTGTCGAGGAAGTGGTGGTCAAAGATGGCCCGGGCGAAGCGCTGATCGCTACTGCGACGGACCGGGTGCGGGTCGCGCCGACGCCAGCCCGCAGCGTGGTCGATGCGACGGGGGCGGGCGACAGCTTCAATGGAGGCTACCTCTCGGCGCGGCTCGCCGGCAAGTCGCTCGTCGAGGCTGCGGAGGCGGGACATCGCGTCGCCGGCATCGTCATCGAGCACAAGGGCGCGTTGATTGAGCCTAAGCTGCTTACCTAGGCCGCTCGGGGTCGCGGTCCTCGACCTTATATTCCCTGACCGTTCCGGCATCCCTGGCGGCATGTTCACCGCGGGTGAGCTTGCGGTTGCGCATGATGCCGAAAACGGCTGCCAATCCGAGCACGACAACGCCAACAGTTAAGAGAATGAGCCAAAGGCTCGGTCCGGCGATGGTTTCCATGCTGTAGTCTCCTTTCCGGTTCAACGGGAAAGGAAAGGTCATGGTTGCGATCAGAAGGCCCGATCGCCCGCGTCGGCCATATAGGCCTCCTCTTCGGCAGTCGACTGCCGTCCGAGTGCCGCATTGCGGAAGGGGAAGCGGCCGAAGCGCTCGATGGCGTGGAGGTGCTTGAGCATATAGTCGAGCTGCTCGGCATCCCCCAGGCCCTGGTAGAGGCGCACGCCCTCACGCTGGATTACGAGGGACTCGGCATGCATATAGGGTAGATAGAAAAAGCCGCGCCAGGCGGCATCGACATGGTGGTCGGCGTCGTCGGCAATCGCCTCCTGCGCCAACACCAGGGCCATGCCGTCCTGCGCGAAGGCGCGTGGTGACTGGCGGAACAGCTGCCGCGAGAATTGGTCTAGGACGATGATTTCCGCAAGGCGACCCGCCGGCGTACGCCGCCATTCCCAGGCTTCGCCCTTGGCGACATGGGTGTGGGTTTCGGCGAAACGCTCGGCGATCTTGGCGTCGAACTCGGGCTTGCCGGCAAACCAATCGTCCGGCCCGTGCTGTTGGAACCAGAAATGGATGACGTCCTCGGCACTGTGCATGTCATTGTCCTTTCGCCTGCAAGCACGCTAACCCATAAAGCCGGCGCTGGTCGATGCTTCAGGCGAGCAGGAGGCGCAGCCGGTTGCCGAACGGGTCCTCGGTTTCGAAGCCACCCGTGACCTCACTTAGGGGCGCACCGGCGCCTGAGAGGCGTTGGCGCACGGCCGCTAGGCCCTCGGCGTCGGGCAAGACCAACGTAAACCAGCGCAATCCGGCAGAACCAGCAGGTGGCAGGCTCGCTGAGGTACCCGACCAGATGTTGAAGGCAATGGTGTGCGGCATGTAGTCGAGCCCCACATCGCCCATGCCGAAGGAGTGGATCAAAAGGAATCCCGCAAAGCCGACCACGTCCCGATAAAAGGTCATGGCGCCGGCAAGGTCGGTGACATGCAGATGCACGTGACCGATGCGCGTGCCCGCCGGCATGTGGGCCGCGAGCACGGGCTGGGGACCGAGTTCGGCAAGCAGGCCATCAAGGTCGATGGGATCGCGGCCGGAATGGGGCTGCCCACCGGCCGTGATGGCGTAGAAGCCCTTGTCGGGGTCGCCGAGCGTGCCGCGCCAGGGCGTTTCGAAGGTGATCTCGATGCCATTGCCATCGAAATCCCAGAGATAGATTGCTTCGGAAACCAGATGATCGGTCGGCGCAATGCGTACATTGCGCTGGAGGGCCCGTACGGCCATCTGCGCCAGATCGGCGCGATGCGGCACATGGATCGCCAGGTGATAGAGGCCGATGCTGCCCGGCACCACCGGACGCGTCGCACCCGTCTCGAGCACGATCAGCGGCTTGCCACCAGCGCCCAGGACCAGCTCGCCTCCTCGCTCATTTAAAAGCTCCAAACCCACGACATCCTGCCAGATGGAGAGGGCGCGGACGCGGTCGGTCACCGCCAAACGCACCGGGCCCAGCGTGGTGGTCAGCGGCAGCAGGGGCTGCGAGCGGATGTCGGTTTGCACACTGGCGTCGATCATGAGGCATTGTCCCGAAAGGGCGACGGATTTCTCAACGAACCGCGCCAACTGGTGCAAAGGTAGTATCGAGCAGTGACGGGGCCTAGCAGAACTCAGCGGACGCACTGGTCGGCATTCGGCAACGAAGAGCGGGCAAAGAAAAGCCCCGGCCGTGTGCATCGACCGGGGCAAAAGTCTTTGGAGGTCACAGGGGCAAACCTGTTCACGATTAACTCGCTGTTAAGGAGCTCGTTCCCGTCGTTTCGATCACGAAATCGAGCGCAACGAAAAAAGTTGACGTGGCGCTAAGGGAGGAAAGCCAGGCCGAGGGCGCCATCGCGACGCCATACTACTCGGCAGGGTTGCAGCTGGTGCTGTGGCATCAGCATGTAGAACGTCTCGGGGAGCTTGTGATCGGGGGATATGTCGACCTTGGCGCCGCTCTCGGACACGTTGCGGACGTGAGCGGAAACGCGGGCGCAGCCCTCGTCGAAGACGGCGGTCGCTGAAAGATCAACTCTCCGCCGTGCAGCCGCTCGACGCTCTGACGGTGCTCGCATTCGCATCCCCTGTCACTCGGCACTTAGCCTACGCCTGACCGGTCAATGAAGGCTTGCGTGGATCGCTAAAGCTTTAACGAACGGCTACACACGGCTGGGAGAATAGGACGGCGGATCGCTGGCTGGGAACGACTCGTCGGAGGCTTCATCGACCTTATCCCAATCGAGGTCCTCGCCATCCTGCATGCTTGCGGGCCCGGCATTGCGGACGGTGCCATAGACGTTTGCTCGCACCTCGGCGGCCGGATCATCGTGGGCAATCGCTGTATGGTGACGCGGCGACTTTGTCTGGCTGCGCTGCTGCTGCGTACGAACCAGTGCGAAAGCGCCGGCACCAATGGCGGCTGCCAGGATCATTAAGGATGCTCGCATTCTGTCCCCATCTGCCCTGCGTCCAGTTTCGTCCCGCAGGAACAAAAGCGCGGCCACATAGTTCCACCGGACCGGGAGAAGAACTTGCTGCGACAGACCTCTATCAGTACATCGCAGCAGGCGGGTAGCCGACGAAATAAAGGGTAGCGAACTAGGTGTCAGAATCCATCGACGGATCGGCCGGCGGGCCATTGGCCGCCGCGGGTGCAGGGGCAAAGGCGCTTCTGTACAGCATAGACTGGGCGACCCATGATCTGGGCGACCCTGCCGATTGGCCGATAACGCTCCAGAGCTATCTCCATCTTATTCTAGCGGCCCGGCAGCCCATGTTCATTGCGTGGGGACCGCATCTCACCTTTCTCTACAACGATGCCTATGCTCCCATTCTGGGCAAGAAGCATCCCGCCGCCATGGGGCGTCCCTTTCCCCACGTGTGGAGCGACATCTGGGAACAGATCGGACCCATCGTGGAGCGCACGCTGGCCGGAGAGGGAAGCTGGTACGAGAACCTGCTGATCCCCATGCAGCGCAAGGGCTATCTGGAGGAAGCCTGGTTCAGCTTTTCCTACACGCCCATCTACGATGGTTCCGAGATCGTCGGCATGATCTGCGCGGCAACGGAAACCACCGAAACAGTGCTGGCGGCACGGACGCATCAGTTCCATTTGGACCTTGAAGCGCAGCTGCGCGAACTCAGCGACCCCGCCGACATCATAGCCACGGCGCAGCGGGCGCTGGGAGAGTACCTGCAGGTGAGCCGGGTCGGCTATGGCGAGGTGGAAGAGAGCGAGCGCTATTTCACCACCGCCAACAACTGGACCAATGGCAGCGTCGGCCACCACAATGGCACGCATGACCTTGCCGGGTTCGGCCCTGAAGTTCATGCTGCGCTCAAGCGCGGCGACGCCCTGGTGGTTCGAGACGTCACGACCGACCCCCGCACCGCGACGCCGGAGATCATCGCCGCCTTCAGTGCGATCGAGATGGCGACAGCCATCACGGCGAGCCTGATCAAGAACGAGCGCATGATTGCGGCGCTTTATGTGCATGATCATCGGCCGCGCAACTGGAGCGACGAACAAGTCAAACTGGTGCAGGACGTGGCCGAGCGTACCTGGTCGGCGGTGGAGCGTGCCCGCGCCCAGGCTGCGCAGAAATCGGCTGAGCAGCGCATAGCCGACGTTCTGGAAAGCATGGGCGAGGCTTTCCTGCTGCTGGATGCGGACTTCAGGATCGTTGAAATCAACCCGGAAGGGCTGCGCAGCGATGGCCGCTCGCGCGGTGAGGTTCTCGGACGCTCGCACTGGGAAGTGTGGCCTGGATCAGAAGAGACCGAACTTGGCCGCGCCTATAAGCAAGCCTTTGCGAGCCAGCAGCCGGCCAGCCTAGAGCATTGCTATGAATGGCCGGACGGGCGCATGGCTTGGTTCGAAATTCGTGCCTATCCCGCCACCGACGGGCTGGCCCTCTTCTACCGCGATATTACCCAGCAACGCGCCGTCCGCGATGCGCTCCGCGCCTCCGAGGAACGACTGCGGGACATCACCGATGCCGTGCCTATCCTGCTCTCCTATGTCGACGCCGAGCAGCGCTTCCGGTTCGTCAACAAGCCTTATGAAACCTGGTTCAACCGCCCGCGCGAGCAATTGCTCGGGGCGAGGCTGGTCGACGTCATGGGGGAGGAAGTGTTTTCGGCGCGCCGTCCATATGTCGAGCGCGCACTGGCCGGGGAAACGGTGCACTACGACATCGACATGCCCCGTCCCGAAGGAGCGGTGCATACGACCATCCTCCACATCCCACACCGCAATGAGGAGGGGGAGGTCGATGGTTTTTATGCAGTCGTGCAAGACATTTCCGACCGCAAGCGTACGGAAGATGCACTGCGACAGAGCGAGGACCGCTTTCGCAAACTGACCGAGTTGTCGCCGGCGATTGTATGGTTCGGCAATCAGGATGGCACGCTGAGCTATATCAACGAGCGCTGGTCTGAATTTTCGGGGCAAGCCTTGGATGAAGCACTGCCGGATGGGTGGATCGAGATCATCCATCCCGAAGACCGGGATGCCCTCCTCGCCACCTGGAATAATGCACGACAGCGGGGAGACCTCTATGAGATCGAGGCGCGTTTGCGCCGCCGAGACGGCAGCTACCGCTGGTTCCTGATCCGGGCCCAGCCCATCGTCAGCGAAGTCGACGGCCAGGTCAGCTGGCTCGGGCTCAACGCCGACATCAACGACATGGTGGCTGCACGCGAGGAACTATCGCGCTCGCGGTCGGCGCTCGAAGACGCCAATCGGGAACTCCACGCCAATGTGCAGGCCCGCACCCGCGACCACGACCGGCTGTGGCGCATCTCGCAGGAGCTGATGCTGGTGGCCGATTACGAGGGCATCATCACCTCGGTTAATCCGACCGCCAAGCGCCTGCTGAACTGGGACGAGCACGAGATGGTGGGGCGATCCATCGCAGAGTTCATCCACCCTGAAGACATCGCCAGCACCGCTGCAGAGGTGGGAAAGCTCGGCCAGGGGCAGACCACCCTCGCCTTCGAGAACCGCTATCGCCACCGCGACGGCAGCTATCGCACGCTGAGCTGGACTGCCGTGCCCTATGAAGAGCACATCCATGCCGTGGCGCGCGATGTCACCGATGAAAAAGACGCGCGCGAAGCCTTGAGACAGACCGAAGAGGCCTTGCGCCAGGCGCAGAAGATGGAAGCGGTGGGGCAGCTGACGGGCGGCATTGCGCACGATTTCAATAATTTGCTGCAGGGTATCGTCGGCTCGCTCGACATTGCGCAGCGCCGGATTGCGCAGGGCCGCACCGGCGAGGTCGACCGTTTCCTCAGCGCCGCCACGACGACGGCCAATCGCGCCGCTGCATTGACGCACCGGCTCCTGGCCTTTTCGCGCCGGCAGCCGCTGGATCCAAGGCCGGTGAAATCTAACCATCTCGTCAGCCAGATGGAAGATTTGCTGCGCCGCACCATGGGGGAGAATATCGAGCTCGAAATGGTGTTGGCGGGTGGGCTCTGGACCACACGCTGCGACCCGCACCAACTCGAGAGCGCCATTCTCAACCTCGCCATCAATGCGCGGGACGCCATGCCGATGGGTGGCAAGCTCACCATCGAGACCTGCAATGCCCATCTCGACAATGCCTATGCGGCGCGGGATCGTGAGGTAAAGCCGGGGCAGTATGTGTGCATCTGCGTCACTGATACGGGCACCGGCATGTCGGCCGATACAATTGCCAAGGCGTTCGAGCCGTTCTTCACCACCAAGCCAATCGGCCAGGGCACTGGTCTGGGGCTGTCGATGATCTATGGCTTTGCGCGCCAGTCCGAGGGCTATGCCAAGATCTATAGCGAGGTCGGCACCGGCACGACCGTAAAGCTCTATCTGCCGCGCTTTTATGGCGAAGGCGAGGATGCCGAGGACCTGCCGCTCCTGACCGAGGAGCACCAGTCGCATGCCGGGGAAACCGTGCTGGTGATCGAGGACGAGTCCGTGGTGCGCGACCTCGTGGTCGAGGTGCTGACCGAACTTGGCTACACGGCCATCGAAGCCAGCGAAGGGCCTTCCGGGCTCGCCATCCTCCAATCCAAGCGCAAGATCGACCTGTTGATCACCGATATCGGCTTGCCCGGTCTCAACGGAAGGCAGGTAGCGGATGCGGCGCGGCAGCAGCGCCCCGAGCTCAGGATCCTGTTCATGACCGGCTATGCCGAGAACGCGACCTTGGCATCGGGTTTCCTCGAGCCGGGCATGCAAATGATCACCAAACCTTTCCCCATGGAAACGCTGGCGAGTCGCATCCGCGAGATGATCGAGGGTTGATGCCTTCAACGACCTCCCCCTCGTGAGGGGGAGGTCAACTTTTATCTCAAGCGACGAGCCCCTTGGTCAGCTCCAGCGCCTGACGTTCGAAGAGGCGGCGATAAATGCCACCCTTGAGGGTGATCAGCGCGGCATGATCGCCCTCCTCGACAATCTTGCCCTTGTCGAAAACCAGCAGGCGATCGAGGGCACGAACCGTCGAGAGCCGATGCGCGACGACCAGGGTAGTGCGGCCGACCATCAGCCGCTCCATCGCCTCCTGAATCTGCACCTCGCTCTCGCTGTCGAGGCTGGAGGTCGCCTCATCCAGGATGAGGATTGGTGCGTTGGCGAGGAATGCGCGGGCGATCGCAACCCGCTGGCGTTCGCCACCCGAGAGCTTCACGCCGCGCTCACCCACCAGGGTCTCGTAGCCCTTGGGCAGACCAAGGATGAAGTCGTGGGCGTTGGCCTGAAAAGCGGCTTCCTCGATCTCGGCGCGGGAGGCGGATGGACGAGCATAGGCGATGTTCTCGGCCAGCGTTCGATGAAACAGGATCGGCTCCTGCTGGACAATGGCGATCTGGCTGCGCAAAGCGGCCTGTTGCACCTCCGCGATGTTCTGCCCATCGATAAGGATACGCCCATCGGTGACGTCATAGAGCCGCTGGATCAGCTTCACGAAAGTGGTCTTACCCGACCCCGAATGGCCTACCAAGCCAACCCGCTCGCCAGGCGCGATCCGCACCGAGAAATCCCGATAAAGCGGCGTCTGGTGCGCGCCATAGCGGAAGGTGACGTGGTCGAAGGCGATCTCGCCTTGCGTGATGCGGATCGGCCTGGCACCGGGTTGATCGTCGACACCCAGGGACTGGCTTTCGAGCCCCACCAATTCCTCCATGTCGTTGACCGAGCGCTGGAGGTTGCGGATGTGCATGCCAACATCGCGCAGATGGCCCTGCAGGACAAAGAACATCGACAGCACGAAGGTAATGTCACCCGCGCTGGCGGCGCCCTGCTGCCAGAGGATCAATCCCGTTCCCAGGATGCCGGCCTGCATCATGATCATCATCAGACCTTGCAGGCCGCCATTGAGCGTGCCGCGACGCCAAAGCCGGCGCGTGCGGTGGCGCCACTTGTCGACGACACGGGTAAGCCGGTCTTCCTCGCGCGACTCGGCACCGAAAGCCTTGACGACGGAATTGCAGCTCACCGCATCGGCCAGCGCTCCACCCAGCTTGGTGTCCCAAGCATTGGCGAGCGTCGCGGCCGGGGCGACAAAGCCCATGGAGACCGCAACGGTGACAGCGATGTAGATGATGGAACCCAGACCCACCACCAGACCCATGACCGGCCACTGCCAGCCGAGCAGGAGCGTTGCCCCCACCAGCATGACGAAGCTGGGCAAGAGTGCCACCAGCAGCGTGTCGTTGAGCAGGTCGAGCGCCCACATGCCGCGGGTGATCTTGCGGACGGTGGAGCCGGCGAAGCTGTTGGCATGCCAATCGGTGGAGAACCGCTGCACGCGGTGAAAGGAGTTGCCGGCGATGCGGCTCATCATCACCAGGGTCAGCCGGATGATCCCCAGAAAGGTGAACTGCCGCAGCACCACCGAGGTGATGCCCAACAAGATGATGACGCTTAACGCCGTAACGGCACTGCCCCGGACGGTGTCGTCGGCCGAACCACCACTGGCGATGGCGTCAACCAATTGTCCGGCAAAGAGCGGCGTCAGCACTTCGGCAATAGTGGCGCCCATCACCAGGATGGCAATGAGGACGACGAGCCAGCGTTGCTGGCGCCAATGGCGGAACGTGAACCCGAGCACATCGCGGAACGCGTCGGCGCGGAAATCGAGCTTCTTGCGACTCATATGTCAGCCCGGTGCCGTTCTCCGGCAAACCGGCCCTCGAAAAGGAGAGATTGAAAAAGCCACAACCGGAGCGGGAGAGTAAATGATCCCGCAAGATCGAGATGGTCGTGGAGGGAAACCGCTGGGCGGCAGGCCTAAATGGCGTGCTGCCTAAGGCAGGTGGTCAACCGCGAGGGTTGCCTGCGGGAAGCTCGATGAATGCTGCCATACAACGCCTCCCCTTGGTTCGATCTGAAGCGGTAGAGGTTTTGTAAAGAGTTGACGCGGCTTTGCCAAGACGGTTTTTCACGGACGCGTGAGGAAGGGTAGAGATTACTTCCCGACAGGCGCGAAGACTTCGATGGCCTTGGGGCGAATGACGAAGTGTGCGGGGGTGTGGGTGACGATATCCCCGTCGGTGTTGATAGGCTTGGGTTGGCGAGTGCGGATGTCGAACTCGGTGCTTTTGTTGGTGCGGACCTCATCCCAGAGGCCATGCTCACCGCGACGGAAAGCGCCGAGCATGAGGACGAACTTCCAGACATTCTTGAGCTCGAGGCTATAGAGATCGAGGTGCCCATCCTCGATGGTGGCATCGGAGTGGATGACCGAGCCGCCGCCATAGTGGACGCCATTGCCCACGGCGATCTGCAAGGTCTTGACCGTCACCCGACCGGCATCGCTGAAGATTTCGGCAGTGAAGGGGCGCGCCTTGAGCATCACCTTGAGCGCGGCAAGGCTATAGCCCAGCTTGCCCCAACGGCGTTTCACCTCGGGCGTGAGACCGCGGGCGAGATCGGCACCGACGCCCATGCTGGCGACGTTGAAGAAGGGGTGGCCATTGACCTCGCCCAGATCGATGCGGCTGGTATGCCCGGCGATGACGACATCCGCGGCGCGACCGAGATCATCGGGGATGCCCAGAGTTCGCGCCAGATCGTTGGCGGTGCCCATGGGCATGATCCCGATGGGCAAGCCGGTTTCGAGCACGCCCTTAGCGGCCGAATTGATGGTGCCGTCGCCGCCGCAAACGATCACCAGATCGGCCTCATGGCGGCGGCGGGCGATGTCGGCAGAGACCTCGTCGGGCGTGGCGAAGCGTTCGATGACCGCATCCACCCCACCGTTGCGCAGGCGCTCGACTACCCCCTCAAGCGCCTCGGTCCCCCGCCGGGCGTTGGGATTGACCAGCATGAGGGCGCGGCGTCGGGCGGGTGGCGGGGTGGTCATGGTCGATCCCGAGGAGGTTCACTGCTCCTCGACATGGACCTCCCGCGTCACGCGTGCAAGCCCCACAACATGACGTTTCGGTAAGGCTTGGCGGCGTGCCAGCTTATTGCTTGGGCAGCAGATCGCGGGTGGTAAACTCAACGTAGGCGACGGCACCGGCAAATGTGCGGCATTATGTAGGAAACGCATGTAGTCTGATATTCAGGTGTCCTCTCGAGCATGGCAGCATTCCGGCGTCACGGTCAGGAGTCCCCAATGCCCGAACTACAGGTCATCAATACGCTGAATACGAAGGCTGACGATCTGAGGAGCCATATCGTACGTCTAGAACGCGAGTTGGAGCAGACGAAGGCCGCCCTGTCGCACGTCCTGGCGACGATGCACATGTTCCAGCCTCCACGGGCCGGAGAAGAATTCCCGACGCATTACAACATGGCGCAGCTCTTCAAGCGCCGAGAGATCGTGAGTTACTGCACAGAGGCGCTGCAGGCTGGTCCGCTGGATACACGCCAGCTGTCTGACTGGATCATCGACAGGAAGGAATTTCCCAATCCCGACCGACATCTGAAGACGTCAGTCGCGTTCCGCGTCGTTCAGGCACTGAGACTGCAGGAGAAGCGAGGCGGTCGTATCCAGCGGATCGGCAAGGTGTCGAACGTGGTAGTGTGGAAGCTTGCCGATCATACAGGACAACGCCACCATCAAGGTGCCTTGGCGGGCCAGGATCACGAATGAGGTCACTTACCTCCTTTGGGGCCACCGGCGGGCGGCTCGACGACTTCTTCCACTTCGACTAAATCGATATCCATCTCGCTGGTGGATATCTGCTCAGGCACATCTTCGGGAATGAATGTGCGCAACCTTTTCGCAAATTCCCTCAGCGACGACGGCGCTCCCCTTGTTGCAAGAATATCGAGATAATCCGGCCAACTGGGTTTCCCACCATTCTTCCTCACAAACCCGTAGGCCTTCTCGGCGGCAGCATGAACTAAGGCGGGATTGCCATCGAACACACGGCAGAGGAGATGGTCAGGTGTTTCGACACTGACTCCTTCATTCGACAAAGTCCGCTTGTCGAAGTCCTTAATGTTCCAAGTGATCAATGTAGATGGTTTGCAAGCTATGGCCGCGGCAGCCTGTCTTTGGCGTCCGTGTCGCCAGTTGCCGCCGTTAGGGTTGCGTACCCTGAAACGTCATAGTCCGATATCGCATTGCGCATGAGCCGGCAGGTGCGCTCGATGTTTTCCCGAAGAACCCCAGGATTGTTCCGGACGAGATTCTTTACCCACTCGTCCTCGATTTCGTCCGTCCAGCGCAGACGGATCACCCCTTCGACGCCGAAGGTCATCAGGATGTTCCGCTGGTCGTTGGAATAGAGAACGTTGGCATCGGCCAGGACCGTTATGCGCTCACGGCTTGTGGTCGGGTTCAAGGGCATCGAGTTCATCGTAGAGTTGGTGCATGATCTGGTTCTGCTTTTCCTCGACGGCTTTCAGCTCGAGAACATCCTTCAAGGAGCAACGGCGATGCGCCCCTACATAGTGGAACGGTAGGCGACCATCCTCCATGCGTTGGACGACGAGAGGTCGGGAGATGCCCAGGATCTTCCCCGCCTGTTCCGGCGACAGATCGGACGAGAGCGGGCCATAGGCAACGCCACCGGCATCCAGCGCCACTTGCACGAACCGGCGAAGTATCTGGGCCAAACTACTGCCCACGGGCAGCTTGACGTCATGTCCGTCGTTGGCGTTCAACACCTTTAACGCCGCCATCGCCTGGTTGCGCGTAGGCTCGTCGAAACTGTCGAACTTGACCTGCGAAGTGCTCATGATCAGCTCCTCTGTTTTTCGCTTCATCTGAAATAACTGAAATAATCGAAAAATTCAAGGTGGATGATGTTAGGCTGGCGCTTCCTGACCCGGCGACGATACTTTCCGACGCTCCCAGTAGCCCTTCCAGACCCTGGAGACAGGGTGGGAGAGGCTGGCGAGGATCATCAGCAGGAACTGCTCGCCGTTATTGATCTGCCGGGTGTCCTCGCGCCAGGCCATCTCCAGGGCATAGGACTCCAGATATGGGCCGGCGATGTGGTGGTGCATGCCGATCTCGGCCCGCCGAATGCGCGAGAAAAAGCTCTCGGCCTGGTTGGTCGAAGCACCGTCATGCGAATAGGCCTCTTGGTGATTGATACGCTTGACCTCGTAGAAGAGGTGCAACGGATCCCAGCCATAAGCCTCGTCGGCATGGATGATGCTGTCCAGCCTGATCCGCTTCTCCATGATCGGGACCGATAGGGACTCCTTGGGCACCACGAAAGGAAGTGTCCTTCCTCCACGTTCCCGCATGACGGCCACCACCTGGCGCTTGCCGGTCTGGTTGCGGGCTAGGCGTCGGTCGCGGCGGTTCTCGACATAGTTGGAGGGCTTCACGTAGCCGCCGAAATAGGCGCCGTCGATTTCCACCGTTCCAGTAGCCTGCCGCTCCTTGGTTTCGGCGCCCAAGGCCTCGCGCAGCTTGTGGGCCAGGACAAAGGCAGTCTTGTATTGGCAATCGAGATCGCGGGACAGTTGCAGGGCGCTATGACCTTTGACACCATTGACGAAGATGGCGATCGCCACGAGGAGGTCGCGGATGGCCATCTTCCGGCTGGCGAAGATCGTGCCGCTGGTCACGCTGAACTGTCGGCCGCAGGCCTGGCAACTAAAGATCTTCCTGGACTTGTGGCGATAGGTGGCCAAGGAACCGCAATCAGGACAGTAAGGTTCACCGTCCGTCTCGGACCAGCGGATCGCCCGGAACAGGTTCCATGCCTCCTCCTCGCCCATCCTGGCGACCTTCGCCACGGATAGCGTCCGCGCTGCAGCAGAGAGCAGGAAGTGCTGGCCCATTTCCAGTCCAACGGTTATCGTTGGGGTTGGAGATAAGCGTCGATTCGCCCAATGCCAGTGCTATTCGTTGACGTTGGTTAATATAGTTGTCAGATGTCACAGATCACCCCTGAGCAAAGCCGAGCTGCCCGCGGCTGGCTGGACTGGACCCAGCAGCAGTTGGCCGAGGCCGCAAATGTATCGTTGAGCACGGTGCGGGACTTCGAGAAGCGACGCCGCTCGCCGATCCCGAATAACCTGGTCGCGATGCAGCAAGCCCTTGAAAAAGCTGGTGTGCGGATGATTTTTGACGACGCCGGTGCACCGTTGGGAATCTCCCGGAACAAGCTGACTTGACAACGCCACCTTGTTCCGGGAGAAATGGAGCGAACGACGGGGCTCGGACCCGCAACCTTTTAGGTGGGCAACCTAAATGCTCTACCAGTTGAGCTACGTTCGCTGACTGTTGGGCATTGAAAAAACGCTGGGTTTTACCCGGCGTTTTTTTCTGCCAATTTCCAGACGCCATTCTCCTTGACGATTTTATTGTCCCTATCGGCCAGCCGCCCCAACTGCGGGGATAGGCTTTTAGGCTGAATTTCCTGGCCGAACCTGGACCTGATAGCCTCAAAGATGCCGCTGTTGCTTAGACCGTCAGGATGATCTGCCAGCACGGCCAAAGCCATCTGCTTGATGGTCATTCCTCCGGCCCCTCGGCCGTCAGTTGCACCGTTCGCCGCGGATCCGCTGTCTCCTTCCTGCTGCCTCGTCCCTTCCTGTTGGGTGGGCCCCGACTTCTGCAGACGGTTCTCGCGGATGATCTTGGAGGCCAAGTCGCGCTCGTCTTCCATCTCCTTTAGGGCCGCCCGCGCAAGCTCGATCGCGCTTTCCAGTTCGGAAAGGCGACGATGCAACATAGCGTGGATGGATTCCTGCGGGACGATAGACATCGGGTATCTCCTTGGACGTGACGGTATCCGCACGACGTCTCAGGAGTCAACACGTCTTTCAAAAGAATCTTTCCTGTACGTCCAGTCCACTGCGCCCGCCCTTTGTGGCGTGGATTCAGCTACATGCGTTTCCTACATAATGCCGGATAATCGAGAGCGCGCATGGCGCGGAACAATTGCGGCACCATTGCCGCCTCGTTGCGGAGCGGGATCAGCACCGAATAGATCGGCAACTCGACATCGGCCGGACGTGTGAGTTTGGGTGGCGGAGGCAGCGGTTCGAACACTGCCGCCAGCCGGATTGATGCGGGCGCGACAAGGAGCATCAGCACCAGCGGCAGAAGCCAGATTTGGGCGACGTAGGGCGCGACGAGGATAAGTGTGGTCAGCAGCACCACCGCAACCAGGAAGCCATAACGCACCGGTTTGGTGAGCTCGAGTTGCGCCGAGGCGTAGGGCCAGCGCCGCGCCAGCCTTTGCCGCGCTTCATCGATCAAATTCTCGGCGGCCGACAGCGCCAGGTAGTCGCGGAGCGCTGGCCCTGGCACGAGGCAGATGCGGTTGCGCAGCGAAGGCTTGTGCAGCACCGCCCGTCGCAGCCGCAACACGCCAAAAAAGTCCGGCGCGGCAAAGCTGACATGCCGATCAAACAGCTGCATTCGACAACTCTGGACTGCGCGTAGCGCCTCCAGGATTGGCAAGTCGCTACGCCCCGGCAGACCGTCGGGAATTTTAGGATAGTACGCCATGCCGGCCCAGGCGGCGGCGCGCTCCATGATGAGACGCGGCCCCAGGCCCAGTTCGGCAGCGCAATAGAGCAGGGGGTCGATCTCCCGCTCCAGCGCCTGGGCGAGTAGCTCCCTTGCGTCCCCTTCACTCAGGCTTTTGTCCCGCAGGATCGCCCGCAGCAGGCCAAGGGCATCCGACATGGAAAGCCATCGCTCCGATCAGCATCGGTGCGAGTTAGCCATGAAAATTGTCTGGCGCCAAGTGGTTAAGCGAAAAGGAAACGACCGCCCGGAGGCGGCCGTCTTGCTTAGTGCTTGGCTTCGAACTGATGCGGATTGAAATGATAGGCCGAAGAACAGAACTCGCACACTACTTCGATTTGTCCATCCACTGCCATGTCTTCGCGCTCCTCGGCCGAAAAGCTGTTGGCCAGCATGTCCTCGATCCGATCGGCCGAGCAGGTGCAGCGCTCCTCCACCGCAATGGGAGAAAACACGCGCACACCAGTCTCATGATAGAGCCGGAACAGGAGCCGTTCGGAAGAAAGCTCTGGGTCCGCCAGTTCGAGGTCGTCGAGCGTAGCCAGCAGGGTCTTGGCCTCGGTCCAGCCATCGGCTTCCTGAAAATCAGGGTCGGCCGTTTCGGGGTTATCGAAATCGCCATCGCCGGGCAGGTCCGGCATATGGGAAATGCCGTGCTCGGGAAGGTGCTGGATCAGCACGCCGCCAGCCCGCCAGTGCGGCCGGTGATCGCCCTTTTGGGTAAATTCGGCCACAGCCATCCGCACCATGGTGGGGATCTGCTCGGACTGCATGAAATAGGTATGCGCTACCTGTTCGAGCGTATCGCCCTCGAGGGCAACGATGCCCTGATAGCGCTCCATATGCGGTCCCTGGTCGATGGTCATCGCCAAATGTCCCTTTCCCAGCAACTCGCCCGGCCGCGTCTTGCCCTCTTCGGCAGCCTTCACCAGCGCATCCTGGTCAAAGCGGGCATAGCCGCGCAGCCCATCGGGCGCGTCGAAGTCGACCACGATGAGGTTCACCGGGCCGTCGGTCTGGGTCTGCATGATGAAGCGGCCATCGAATTTCAACGAGGAACCGATCAGGGACGCCAGAACAACGGCCTCACCCAGGAGCCGGGCGACCGGCGCGGGATAGTTGTGGCGGCTGAGGATCTGGTCTAGCGCCTCGCCGAGCCGCACTGTGCGGCCACGGGTGTCGAGCTTATCCAGGGTGAACGGCACGACTGCATCGTCGCCGCTTTCGGGGCGGTCCAGTCCCAGGGCATTCATCAGGTTCTCAGTCATGGCAGGCGTGTCCATATTCGTCAGGCTTTCAGGTCGGCTCAGCCCAGACGGAAACATGAGCAGGCCACATCGGGAACCCGCCGGAAGTGGTCAACGCCACGTCCGACAGCACCCAGCATGAGGTCTACTCATCGATCCCGTCAATCTCGGGGCTAGTTGAGCTCAGCTCCGAGGGCCCAGCACAGGACTGCTTTTTGGGCATGCAGGCGGTTTTCCGCCTCGTCAAACACCACCGACTGGGGACCATCGATCACCTCGTCGGTCACCTCGTCACCGCGATGGGCGGGCAGGCAATGCATGAAGAGGGCGTTCTTGTCCGCCAGTGCCATCAAATTGGTGTTCACCTGATAGGGTTTCAAGACCCGGCGGCGCTCGGCCGCGTCGGTGTCGCCCATAGAGACCCAGGTGTCGGTGATAACCAGATCAGCCCCTTCCACTGCCTCGCGTGGATCCTCTATCAGCTTGACCCAGTCGCCGGCCTTTTGGATGTCCAGCATCAGGTCCTTTTCGGGCCAGTACTCATCGGGCACGGCAACGGTCAGCTCGCATTCGAAAAGTTCGGCGGCATTTACCCAGGAATGCAGCACATTGTTGCTGTCACCCACCCAGGCCACCTTGGCCCCCTTGATGGAGCCGCGATGTTCCTCGAAGGTCATGAGGTCAGCCATAACCTGGCAGGGGTGGGCCCGACGTGTGAGCCCGTTTATAACCGGGACGGTCGCCGCCTCGGCCAACTCGACCAGGTCGGCATGGGAGAGGATGCGGATCATGATCGCATCGACATAGCGGCTCATAACCTTTGCGGTGTCCGCCAGTGTCTCTTCGCGGCTGAGCTGCATCTCCTGGCCCGAGAGCATGATTGTCTCGCCCCCGAGCTGACGCATTCCCACGTCAAAAGACACGCGGGTCCGCGTTGACTGCCGTTCGAAGATCATCGCCAGGACTTTGTCCTTAAGCGGCTGCGGGCGGTCGCCCTCTTTGAGACGTTCCTTCAGCGAGACGGCGGCATCGAGCATGCCGCGCAGTTCGGGATAGGTGAAGTCATCTATATTGAGAAAATGTCTGGGGTTGCCGGTCGTCATGGCCGGTCTCCTTTATGACGCTTGCTGGAGGTTCGCTGCAGGGCAGCGGCAGGTTTCCTGCGCTCAGGCCGGATGGAGAACGCCGCATCGGCGGCGTCCGAAATGATAGAAGGTCGTCTCGATCATTGCGCGGCCGCAGCGTTCTCGGCTTCGATGGCGTCGAAGGCGGCACCAATCTTGCCCATCGCCTCTTCGATATCGGCTTCGGTAACGATCAGGGGCGGCAGGAGACGCAGCACGTTATCGCCCGCGCCAATGGCTAGCAGGCGGTGGTCGTCCCGCAGCCGCGCAACGAAATCGCGTACCGGCGGAGTGATCTTGATGCCCGCTAGCAGACCCTTGCCCCGTAGTTCGACCACCTGGTCGGGATATTTCTGCGCCAATTGCTGCAGGTGCCAGGTGAGCTTTTGGCCCATCTGATTGGCCTGGTCCAGGAACCCCGGCGCGAGGATACGATCGAGCACGGCGTTGCCGACGCTCGTCGCCAGCGGATTGCCGCCATAGGTTGAGCCATGGGTGCCCGGCACCATAGAGGCAGCAACTTCGCCCTTGGCAAGGCAGGCCCCGAGCGGAAAGCCGCCGCCGATAGCCTTGGCGACAGCCACAATGTCGGGCGTAATGCCGGACCATTCAAATGCGAAGAACTTGCCGGTCCGGCCATAGCCGCACTGCACTTCATCGAGCACCAGCAACAGGCCATGCTCGTCGCAGAGCGCGCGCAGCCCTTGCATGAACTCGCTCGTCATCGCAGTGACGCCGCCTTCGCCTTGCACAGTCTCGATCAGGATGGCGCAGGTTTGTGCCGTGATTTGTGCTTTGACGGCCTCCAGATCGCCCGGTGCCGCGTGCTTGAAGCCGGGCAGGGCAGGGCCGAAGCCTTCGAGATAGCTTGGATTGCCGCCGGCGGCGATCGTTCCCATGGTCCGGCCATGGAAACTGCCGGTGAAGGCAATGATTTCGTAGCGGTCCTGCTCGCCCTTGGCCCAAAAATAGTGACGCGCCGTCTTTATAGCGCACTCCAGCGCCTCGGCACCCGAATTGGTGAAGAACACGGCGTCGGCAAAGGTGGCGTCCACCAGCCGTTGACCCAGCCGTTCCTGCTCGGGAATGGTGAAGACATTTGAGGTATGCCAAACTTTTTCGGCAGCGCTTTTTAGCGCGGCGACGATATGGGGATCGCCATGGCCCAGCGCATTGACCGCGATGCCGGAGTGAAAGTCGAGGTAATCTCGGCCATGCTGGTCGTACAGGCGCATGCCCTCGCCCCGCTCAAAGGCGAGATCGGACCGGGCATAGGTGCCGTAGAGCGCAGACATGATCAAATATCCTTCCAGAAATGGCGTGTGCCGGCTGCGGGCGTGGCAAACGTGCCACACAAATCAAAAACGCGCCGGTTCGGCAGCGCGTTTCAGGCGGGATTTGAGCGAGTTTCGCCTCGGAAGTCAATCTGGTCGCTGCCAAGTGCCTGATTTGACTCGCTGATTATTAGCGAAGTTTTAACCACTGCTTTTTCGGGGAAAAGCGGCAGCGACTCTTGATCCCGATTCCACCGATGTCGTAATCTCCAAGTCGTTGGGAAACACGACATATCGTGTGGCGGACCCATCTTAGCATACGACGTCTAGGGTTAGTGGCTGCCAGGCCATTTGGCAGCGCAATGAAGGATTCTGTTTTGACGATGGTTTCAGGAGCACAATCGGCGGGCTGGACTGACGAGCGCGTCGAACTTTTGAAGAAGCTCTGGATGGAAGGTCTTTCGGCCAGCCAAATCGCAGGCGAACTGGGCGAGGGCGTCACCCGTAATGCCGTAATCGGCAAGGTACACCGTCTCAAGCTCTCGGCGCGAGCCAAGCCTACCAACACGGCGCCACGTGCCCGGCCGGCGGCCCGTCCGGCGCCACGCCGTGCCGCCAGCCCGGCAGCGACCGTGTCGAGCGGCATCAGCGCGGCTGCCAAGATGCGCAGCGCCATGCCGCGCCCGCAGACCATGGGGGCAACTGCCCTTGCCATCGCCCCGGAGATGGAAACCGAGATGTACGTGGCTCCCGCCGCGGCCGAGCTCTTCATCCCCGAGGATAAGCGCCTTAACCTGCTGCAGCTGAGCGAACAAACCTGCAAGTGGCCGATCGGCGATCCACTCACCAAGGATTTCTATTTCTGCGGTCAACACTCGCTGGAGTCTGGCCCCTATTGCGAGTTCCACTCGCGTCGCGCCTATCACCAGATGGACAAGAAGAAGCGCTGACATCTCATTTTTGCAGTGAATTAGGGGCGCCGTGGGCGCCCTTTTTGTTTCCCGTCCTATTGTGCGTTCTGCGGAACCCCGTCGCCGATCTCGTAATAGTCGCCCTTGTCGGCAACGAAAATGTGGAGGCCGATCTTGGTATTGGTGGGTCCGTCGAAAGCGCCCATCATGATCCCGATCCAATCACGCTCAACCGGGTCGAAAAACAGCGACGATCCACATACCGAGCAGAAGCCGCGCCGGACCTTGGCTGACGATTGATACCAAACCAGCGTATCCTGCTGCACCATTGTGACCTGCGAGCGGGGCAGATCAACGCCTGCCTCGAGGTGCCCGGTGTGCTTGCGGCACATAGTGCAGTGACACGCCGAAGCCTCCGGCAGGTCCCCTGTCACCTCAAAGCGCACAGCTCCGCAGAGACATGATCCGGTGTGCATTCTGTTCCCTCTTTCGCAAAGCGAAGCGAGATTAGCATTAGGTGGGAGGTCTTGTGTCTCTCACAGTCGAACAGATCGGCAAATTGAGCGTTCAGATGTCGTTCATGTCGCAGGCTTTTGTGTGGCGGAACTGTCGTGGCTCTCGCCCGTTCCGCTTCGTGGACAAGTCTACCGGGAGCGATTTAATGGCGGAGAAGTCACCCGGTGGGGGCCATTGGCTCCTCATGATATCTCCCGGAAATGGTGCCTTTTTGCATACCGCTTCTTGTCGGCCGTATTTGGCTTATCGCGCTCGGCGGGTGGATTTGTCTCCTGACCTTCAAACCGGTCACCCGGTCGTCTAGTCTCTCCTATTGTACGACGCGAGCAGCAGGAGAAGGAGGTTCCTATGGATGCCACATCAGCCGTTCTGAGCTATTGCGGCCCTGCGCCGTTGCCGGAGAACTTTTGGATGCGCTGGAATTTCGATCCGGTGCTGCTTTTTGCTATCGCCGGATGTATCGCCGGTTTTGTGCTCTTGCGACGCGATGCGTCACCGATCGAGCGCTGGAGCTTTGCTGGCGCTATCTTCACCCTGGTCGTCGCCTTTGTGAGCCCACTTTGCGCCCTTACTGTTGCGCTTTTCTCTGCGCGTGTGGTGCATCACGTGCTGCTCGTGGCAGTCGCGGCGCCGCTGCTGGCGCTCGCCTTTCGCCGGCAGGCCAAGCACGTCGCAACCCTGACGACGCCGCTTCTGCTCCTGCACACGGTCGTCTTTTGGCTCTGGCATGCGCCCGATGCCTATTCCCTCGCCCTCTCCGACACTCTTGTCTACTGGGCTATGCAACTCTCGCTCTTGGGTACCGCAGCATTGCTGTGGAGCGCCATCCTCGCTGCCGGCACGGGCTCGGCTATTGTGGCTTTGCTCGGCGCGACCATTCAGATGGGATTTTTGGGTGCACTGCTGGTCTTCTCGCCGCAGGCCCTGTATGTGCCGCACCTCGCAACCACCTTGGCGTTCGGCTTCGATCCTCTGGCAGATCAGCAACTCGCCGGCCTCATCATGTGGGTGCCTGCGAGCGTGCCCTACCTCATGGCGGCGCTGTTGCGCCTGCTCGCCATGCTGCAGCCCAGTGAGGCAAGGCAGACGTGATCGTAGTCCTGCTCAAGATCGTCCATGTAGTGGGAATAGCAACCTGGTCTGCCGGTCTCCTCGTGATGCCTTTTCTGTTCCTGCAACGTCGGGGTCTGGAAGGCTACCGGCTGCACGATCTGCATAATTTCACACGCTTTCTCTACATCACCTTCGCATCTCCGGGCGCCTATTTGGCAGTGGCGTCTGGGATTACGCTGATCTTCCTCCAGGCGACCTTTGTGCCGTGGTTTTCGATCAAGCTCGCCTTGGTGGCAATGCTGGTGGTCATTCACCTTCTCGTCGGGTTGGCGATCATGCGCTTGTTTGAGCCCGAGCAGTCGTATCCGCGGCTGCGAGCGATTGCAGTGAGCGTTGTAACCATCGGTATAATCGGGGCGATCCTCGCAACGGTGCTCGGTAAGCCTGACATAGCTGGCCATGCTGCGGTGGAAGATTTCTTCGCACCCGGCGCATTGGCGGAGATGCTGAGCGGCATCACTGCTTGGTGGAAATGATGAGGCCGATGCCGTGATCCAAAACCAACTTACCACCATAAAAGCCAGCCAAACCGGTCAACGCAGAGGCGAGCAGGGAGACCAAGATCCCGTGCGGCAACACCTGCTCGGGGAAGTAGAGCCGCAGGCCCCAGTTGAGCCCCGCAACGGCTATGAGGGTCATGGCGGCGACCGCGTGGTTCCAGCTGGCAACGCGCACCCGAATGCCCGGGACCAGCAGCAGTTCAGCCGTTCCGGCAACCGCCGCCAGCACGCCGGCAACGAACGCACCTCCCGCCGACCAAACACCCACATCGACCCAGAACTGGTCGGCCGTCCACCAGTAGAGCACGTCAATGCCCAACGTACTGATGATCAAAGCGATGGGAAAATGCACCATCATGGCGTGAATGGGGTGACCCGCGACCGCCACCGCCGAGCCGACGTCCTTCTCTGCCACGGCGCGCATGGCGGGGTTGGGATGCTTGCGATCCGACTCGGGCTTGCTTTCCTCTTCCGCGATCTCGTCTTCGGTGTTCCGGTCGTCGCTCATCGTTTTCGCCCCGCTTTGAAGTTTGCTGCCGTGGCAGCAACGCCAGTGCTTGTCGCTGGTTGCACCAGCCCACTCTCGACCCTGGATCCTGCGGGACCCGGCGCCGCCAATATCGAAACGCTCTGGTGGGTGATGTTCTGGGGCTCGGTCGCTCTGTTTTTCATGGTGATGGGCTTTCTGGCGCTTAGCCTCTTGCGGCCCAAGGCTCTGTCCGGGATCAAGCCCATGCACTGGGTGGTGGGGGGCGGGTTGCTTATGCCCATCCCCATCCTCGCCGCATTGCTTGTTGCAGCCCTTATCCTAGGTGAGCAACTCCTCCCCAAGCCGGGCGCTGCCGCACCGATGCGGATCGAGGGCCGGGCGGCCCAATGGTATTGGGAGTTCAGCTATCCGGACATGCCCGGAGCACCCTCGTCGGGTGTGCTGCACCTGCCCGCGGGGGAGCCGGTCGACATCGCCATAACTTCAGAAGACGTGATCCATGCTTTCTGGATCCCGCGATTGGGCGGCAAGCTGGACGCCGTGCCCGGCCACGTCAACGTGCTGCGTATCGCCGCCGACGAACCTGGTATCTACCGGGGTATCTGCGCGGAATATTGTGGTCCGGGACATGACGACATGGGCTTTGTGGCCCAGGCGCATGCACCCGAGGACTTCGCGGCAGCGGTAGGGGGTAATCCATGAATCGCGAGCCGATGAGCCCAGTCGCCCTGCATAAGGCACTCGCGGAAATCTGGGACACCCCCCCTGGATGGGGCCGCCTGTCCTCCGTCAACCACAACATCGTGGGCAAGCGCTTCATGATCGCAGCGCTGGTTTTCTTCTCGATCGGCGGCACTCTGGCCATGCTGATCCGGGCGCAACTGGCGACGGCGGAAAGCGCCTTCATCGGCCCCGATCTCTACAACCAGATCTTCACCATGCACGGCACGGTGATGATGTTCCTGTTCGCCATCCCGATGTTCGAAGGACTGGCAATTTACCTGCTTCCCAAGCTCTTGGGGGCACGAGATCTGGCGTTCCCGCGCATCACTGCCTACGGCTTCTGGTGCTACATCTTCGGCGGCACCATCCTTATCGCGGCGATGGTGCTGGGCTACGCCCCAGATGCGGGCTGGTTCATGTACACCCCGCTCTCGTCCGACGTATATTCGCCAGGTATCAATTCCGACGTCTGGCTCCTGGGCATCACCTTCGTCGAGATCTCGGCCATCACCGCCGCGATCGAGATCATGGTCACCGTGCTCAAGATGCGCGCTCCGGGCATGTCAATCGACCGCATGCCGATCTTCGCCTGGTACATGATTGTCACCTCCGGGATGATGATCTTCGGCTTCCCGCCGCTGATCCTCGGATCCATCCTCCTCGAAATGGAACGCGCTTTTGAGCTGCCGTTCTTTGACCCGGAGCGTGGTGGCGATCCGCTGCTGTGGCAGCACCTGTTCTGGCTATTCGGCCACCCCGAGGTGTACATCATCTTCCTGCCGGCAGCGGGCGTGCTGTCGACCATCATCCCCACTTTCGCGCAGCGTCCGTTGATCGCCTACCGAGCGGTCGTCGCGGCGATTGTTGCGATGGGGTTTCTGAGCTTCGGCCTGTGGGTCCACCACATGTTTACCGTGGGCATTCCGCACATGGCCCTGGCATTCTTCTCGGCCGCCAGCGCTCTCGTTGCAGTGCCGACAGCCATCCAGATCTTTGTCTGGATCGGCACTCTCTCGCTTGGCAGACCGAAGTTCGACGTGCCCATGCTCTACGTGCTCGGCTTCTTCTTTGTTTTTGTCATTGGCGGGCTGACGGGTGTGATGCTCGCTATGGTGCCGTTCAACAGCCAGGCTCACGACACGCACTTCGTGGTGGCGCATCTGCACTATGTGCTGGTCGGCGGTTTCGTCTTCCCCATGCTGGCAGGCCTCTACTACTGGTTGCCTCATTTTACCGGACGAACGACGCTCTACCGGCTGTCAGTCCCCGCCTTCTGGCTGATCTTTATCGGGTTCAATCTGACCTTCTTCCTGATGCACCTAACGGGCCTCATGGGCATGCCACGGCGCATCTCGACCTATCCGTCGAACTGGGGCTGGGATTGGCTCAACCTGCTTTCGTCGATCGGTGGGTTCCTATCCACCGTCGGCTTCGCGCTGGTGCTGGTGGACATCATCCTCCAGTTCCGCTTCGGCCGACGCGAAGGGATCAATCCCTGGGGCGCCCGAACGCTGGAATGGGCAACGCCGCTACCGCCCCCTTCCTATAATTTCGCCTCCATTCCGCACATTTCTGGTCGGGCGGATGATCTCGATACCGAGCAGTTGGGCCGCGAATTGGCATCTGGGGAGGGCTATCTCGGTTTTGCCCGAGAGGGCCGCCAGGAGACGCTTGGCGTTGACATGCTGAGCGGCGAGCCAGAGCATGTAATCATCCTCCCCAACAGTAGCTTTGTCCCCCTCTACACCGCACTTGCTACCGGCGTTTTCTTTCTTTCGCTGCTGTTCAAGGTCTATTGGTTGGCTCCCGTTGGGGTGATCGCTACCGTGGTGATGTATTTCATCTGGGCGCGGTCCCTTGGCGCGCCGAAAGACGGCGGTGCGCTCGACATTGGCCGAGGTGTTGCCGTGCCGCTTGATGCGGAAGTGAATGGCAATGTGACGGGTTGGGCCAACCTCTTTGCGGTTGGAGCAGATGCAACGCTCTATGCTTCACTCCTTTTTGGAGCCCTGTTTCTCCTCGTGGTCGCGCCGGGCTGGGAAGGCAGGGTAGCCGAGGCGACTCCCTGGTGGATCGCGGCGCCCGCGGTTGCGTCCCTAGCGGCAGCGGCGATGGCGCATCTGGCGCGCCGGGCCAACGCCCATGGCAAATCACCTATGGCGAGCCTAGTCGGCTCGATGGTGTTGCACGGCCTAGTAATCCTGGGGTTAGCCTACGCTATGTATGTGCTGCCAGACCCCACCAGTCACGCAAACCCGGCGCTGCGCTTCGCCATCCTCCTCTATGGGGTTGTGCACGCCAGTGTCGCTGGCTTGTTGGCGCTGCAGGGCATTCTGCGCTGCCGCGGTGGTTACCTTTCGCCCCGCCGCGCCACGACGCTGAACCTGGGGGTACTTTGGGCCGACTTCGCCGCCGCGACCCTGCTGGTGGGCGTGGGCTTTGTCTATGCTCTTGCCATGCTGGGGGGGAGCGCCTGATGGTCTGGTTGCCAGGAATACTCCCAACAGTTGTTGGTTTCACCCTCTGGTCGGCTGGCTTTATCGCGCTCTATGCGGTTCAGGCCCTGGGTTGCCAATATGGCTGGGGCGAGATCGAGCTGCTTGGCACGACCCTGCACCGAGTTGTGCTGATTGCAGTCTATGCGACCACGCTACTAGCAGCTCTCTTCCTTGTTTGGGACTCCCGCGGGCGTAATCGGGGGCAAGCGCCGCCACGGGCGCTTCTCGGATGGGTGGGGCATACCCTGAACCTCGCGGCGCTGGCGGCTTCGGTCTTTGTGTTTTCCGTGATTTTTAGCACCAGTGCCTGCATCTAGGTTGCAAAAGTGACAGCCACCGGAACCTCGGCGCTTCTCCCCTGTTTGGACTGGGACCGAATGCGGAGACGAACATGGCAAACACCGATGACGCCCCAAAAAGAACGAACCGCGACGACAAAGACGGCGACCTCGCAATCGTCGGTCGCTCCGTCCTGATTAACCGGCCGCGCTCAGAACTTTTCGCTTATTGGCGCGATTTCACCAATCTGCCCTCCTTCATGGAGGCGGTCGAAAAGATTCAGATGACCGGGGAGAAGCGCTCCGTCTGGACCATCCGTGCTCCCGCCGGGCAGACCGTCGAACTGGAGACCGAGGTGACCGACGTGGTCGACGGCGAGAGCATCGCCTGGCGCTCGGTAGAAGGATCGCAAATCAAGACCGAGGGTCGTGTTACGTTCACCGATGCGCCCGCGGACCGCGGCACTGTGGTGTCGGCCGATATCGGCTACGAACCACCCGCCGGAGACCTTGGGCGTGTTGTCGCCAAGCTCTTCGCAGCCGAGCCGAACATCCAGGCGCGCCATGAACTCAAGCGCTTCAAGATGCTCATGGAGACCGGTGAAATCGCCACCGGCGCTTACCACAGATCATAGAACCAAACCCTAGGAGCCGTCATGCGCGCGCTGACTTGGCACGGCACACAGGATGTCCGTGTAGACACTGTACCTGATCCCGAAATCATCAATCCTCGCGACGTGATCCTCAAGGTCACCTCCACGGCAATCTGTGGCTCCGACCTGCACCTCTATGACGGGGTGATCCCCGGCATGAAGTCAGGAGACATACTGGGCCACGAATTCATGGGCGAGGTGGTCGAAGTCGGGCCCAAGAGCACCCTGATGAAGGGTCAGCGCGTGGTCGTGCCGTTCACGATATCCTGCGGCCAGTGTTTCTTCTGCAAGAACACTCAGTTCTCGGCTTGCGACAACAGCAACCCGGTCGCCAAGCAGGATGCGAGCGAGAAGCTCTATGGCCATGCCATGGGCGGTATCTTCGGCTACTCGCACATGACCGGTGGCTATGCTGGCGGGCAGGCCGAATATGTACGCGTGCCGTTCTCAGACGTCGGCCCCATCGTCATTCCTGATGGGATGGAGGACGAAGAGGTGCTGTTCCTCTCCGACATTCTTCCCACCGGCTGGATGGCTGCGGAAAATGCCGAGATCGAGCCTGGTGATACCGTTGCGGTGTGGGGCGCCGGCCCTGTCGGGCTCTTTGCGGTCCAAAGCGCCAAACTGATGGGCGCCGAGCAGATCATTGCCATTGATCACCATCCCCATCGTCTGGAACTTGCCAAGAAGTTTGGCGCCAAGACGATCAACTTCTCCGAGACGCATGTGCGCGAAGCCCTCATGGAGATGACTGGTGGCATTGGACCTGACGCGGTAATCGACGCTGTCGGCATGGAGGCCCACGGTTTTGCGGTCGACAACGTGCTCGATGTCGTCAAGCAAAAGCTCTCGCCCGGTGCTGACCGCGGCCATGCACTGCGTCAGGCCCTGCTCGCCTGTCGCAAGGGCGGCCGGGTTTCTGTCCCAGGCGTTTATGGTGGCATGCTCGACAAATGGCCCTTGGGCGCGATGATGGAGAAGGGCCTGACGATCCGCACCGGCCAGACGCACATGCAGCGCTATACCAAGGATCTGCTGCACAAGATCCAGGAAGGTGAAATCGACACGACCTTCCTCATCAGCCACCGCTTGCCTCTGGAAGAGGCGCCGACCGGCTACGAGAACTTCCACGACAAGCAGAACGAGTGGACCAAGGTCGTTCTTAAGGCCCACTGATCCGCAAAAAGAAATCCCCGCCAACGAGGCGGGGATTTTTGCATTGGTCGCTGAGGCCGTTCAGGCGACCGACTTGCGCGGCGGGATAATGAAGCGGGTGTGTGGCGTGGCGATGTCGATGACATGCCCATCGAGGTCGCGGATCACCGCCCGCGTCTGCTCGCCAAACTGGGTTGGCGCCTCGATGATCTCCGTGTCGAAGGAGCGGACCGCATCAACAGCTGCTGCGACGTCGTCTACCACGACCTCCAGAAAAGAGCCTTGCGGTACGCCGCGCGCAGCCCGAGGCACGAACTCGCTGACCCAATCGATAAGGCCCAGCTGGAAGGCGCTGTCTGGCGCCGCAGCGAGGATCACATACCAGCTTTCCTGGTGCACGACGCCAAAGCCGCACAGTGCCTGATAGAAGGCGCTGCTGGCGGCGAGGTCGCGGGTAAGCAGATTGGCTGAGATGCGGTGGGCGATGGTCATGACCGGGTCTCCGTTCGTGGGATTGTTGGAAGTGGTGCCCGACCTGGCCGCACACCACCATCTCCAGCCAGAATGCCGATCGCGGGCAAAAGGTTACTTCTTTGCCGTGGCTCCAGCTTCCCGCAATGCAACATACTGCAGGGTAACCGGCTCGATGTTGCGGCCGACCCAATCGGCCATCGCGATCTCTTCCTCCAAGCTCTGCGTCAGCAGTTCAGTGGCTGTCGCATTGCCGACATGCGGGCTGAGGGCGAGCAGGGATTTGTAGGCAGCCATTTCGAAGTGCTCAAAGGCATAATTGGCAAAGCTGTTCTTGACGATTTCGTCGGGAGCGGCGCTGTGGCCGATCGCAGCCATGCTGCCGCTAAAGGAGAGAGCCATGTCCTTGAGACCGGAATTGCTTTCGCCGAGGCCCTCCAGCAGGCGCTCAAGTCGATCGATCTGGACTTCGGTTTCCTTGATGTGCTGTTCAAGGCGCGCAGCGACTTCCGGGTAGTTCTCGATGCGGCTTACCTGCGGCCGCATGATCGAGAGCGCTTGGTTTTCCATGGCGTGGGCGTTCTTCAGGCCGGAGATAAAGTATTCTCTTGCTTCGGGCATGCTAATTCCTTGCTGTTGAGCCGCTTGGGCGTGTGGCGTGGAACGCGCGGGATCGGTCTCGCGATCCGGGCTAGCGCAGGTTAGCGCTTGGCCAGAGCTGCGCGATCCACGCCTCGTGGCAATCCAGAGCGGCTCTTTTTGTTCCCGGTGCCAACGGGCGGCGAGGGGCCCAAAGAGCGGCTCGGAGCCTCTGCTGGGAACTGCCACACTTCCTCCGCATTGTGTGAGAGCCACACCGTTGAGGGAGTTAGCTCATGGCCACTACAGACTCGCGTTCCTTGGGAGAATTGCTCGGCGGGCTCGCCACCGATATTTCCAACCTCTTCCGCACCGAAATCCAACTTGCCAAGACCGAGGCCTCCGAGAAGGCTTCGCAGGCGGTGAGCGGTTTGGTGTTCATGGGCATAGGTGCAGTGCTGGCCGTTGGCGCCATCGGCGTGCTGCTGAGCGCGATTGTTGCTCTGGGCACCTCGATTTTGGTCGATCAGGGCTTCGATGTGCCAATCGCAACCTCTATCTCAGCGGGCATTGTCACCATTGTCGTGGCGCTGATTGCCTGGATGTTGGTGTCCAAAGGCATCGATGCCATCAAGAAGACCAACCTTAACATGAGCCGCACGACGAGTTCGCTGAGCCGCGATGCCGATATGGTGAAGGAGAAGCTTTGATGGCGGGCAATGACCAGAAGAGTTCGGCCGAGCTGCAGCGCGAGGTCGACCTCCACCGTCGCCGCATCGACGAGCGACTGGATCAAATCCAGCAGAAGCTTTCGCCCGGCGAAATCCTCGATGACTTTCTTTCCCAGTCCCGCGGCGGTGGCGAGATGCTGGCGAGCCTCCAACGGCAGGTCACGACCAATCCTCTGCCGGTGCTACTCCTGGGCGTTGCTGCGGGCTGGCTCTTCTTGCGGCCAGGCGAAGCGGACGGCGAGGACCATGAGGCTGATCGCGACTGGGACCGCAGCATCAATATGCAGCGTGGCTATCGCCATGCTGAAGAAGTCCCCGATACTCCCTATCCGCTTATCGTGGTCTCGGGCACGAGTATGCAGCGGGCGGGACATTCCGAGGACGAGCATGGCAACCGTTTCGCCGAGTTCGTCGACGAGGCGGGACGCCGCTTCCATGCCGCCACGGACAAGGCCGGTCGTCGCATCGGTGATTTCCGAGACGAGTCCGGGAACAAATTCCGCGGCTTCACCGACACTGCCGGCAATCGCATCCACCATTTCCGCGACGAGGCGGGCGATGTGCTGGAAGAGGCGAGCCATTGGGCTGCTGACACTTGGCAGCTAGCAAGGCGGAAGATGCACGACCTGCGCGATACCGTGTCCGGAACCGTAAGCTCGAGCCGCGGCATGGCAGCAAGTGGCGCCGTCAATGCCAGCACCATGATGCGCCGCCAAGCGGGCATAGCGCGGGAGCAAGCGGGGCACCTGGGTGATACCGGGCTGCAGCTCTACCGGGACCAGCCGCTGATTGCTGGAGCGCTCGCTTTTGCCCTGGGTGCGGCAATTGCCTCGGCGCTGCCGCGCACACGCCAGGAAGATGAAGTGCTGGGCCGGGCCTCTGATTCGATCAAGGCCAAGCTAGGGGAGGAGGCATCCCACCTCTACGAGGAGGGGCGTGCCAAGGCCGCGGAGCTGCACGAGACGGTGGTGGAGAAGGTGAGCGAGACTCACGAAAAGCTCCAGGCCACGGTGAGCGGCGCGGGTAGCGGGTCGACTCAAGACCAGACCCGCTAGATCCGAGCGGCAGCTGCGTTTGGGCACTAGGGGCAGAGCGTGACGGACACGAGTACCAACAACTCCGCCCAGTTCCAAACCGGACGCGGTCGTCAGGCGCGGTCGCCCAAGAGAATCCCTTGGGCCGGGTGGAAAGACGTGCTCTGGCGCCTGTGGCGTAGCTTCAACGAAGATCGGGTCATCCTCACGGCAGCGGGGGTGACCTATTTCGTTCTCCTGGCTCTCGTTCCGACGCTAACTGCTTTCGTCTCCATCTACGGTCTGTTCAACGACACCAGAAGTGTTGTCGAGCAGGTCTCCCTATTGTCCGGGATCGTCCCCGAAGGCGGGCTGGAGCTGATCAGGGAGCAGCTCACCCGTCTGGCAGCCGAAAACACCGGCACCCTTAGTCTCACTCTCCTGGTTTCGCTTGCAATCGCCCTTTGGAGTGCCAGCGCTGGTGTGCGTTCGATGTTCGACGCGATGAATATCGCCTATCAGGAGACAGAAAAACGCTCGTTTTTCTGGGTCACTGTGTTGGCTATGATATACACCTTTGCCGGCGCGATCGCCGCAATGCTAGTGATTGCCACGGTCGTTATCCTGCCGCCACTGCTGCAGCTCATTCCCGGCTCAGATGAGTATGCTTGGATTGTCCAGATTGCTGCCTATGGCTTGATGTTGCTGATTATTGCGCTCGCTATCGGCGCGCTTTACCGGTGGGGCCCGAGCCGGGAGCGGGCGAAATGGCGCTGGATAACGCCCGGTGCGGTTATGTCGGTCGTGCTACTCGGGCTCACCTCAGTGACCTTCTCCTGGTATGTCACCAATTTCAGCGATTACAGCGCCGCCTACGGCTCACTGGGGGCACTCATCGGCTTTCTCACCTGGGTGTGGATTTCTGCGATCATCATCATTGTCGGCGCTGAGCTGAATTCTGAGATCGAGCATCAGACCGCTCATGACTCCACCACCGGCGAGCCCCTGCCTTTAGGTCAACGGGGTGCGCGGATGGCCGACACCGTAGGCGAGGTCATTCCGCTCGACCTAGACAAGGTTGCGAGCCCCCCAGTGCTCCGGGCGACGCGCCAGCGCATCTCCTGGGGGGCGCTGGCAGTAGCAGCCCCTGCCGCCTATTTAGCGAGAGCACTTGGGCGCCGTCACCGTAGCTAGGCTGAAGTTCTCTTACGTCCTGAGGTGGAGGCGGTTGAAGGGTCAAGCAACCGGCTTGCGGCCTCGGCGCGGGCGCCGATCGTTTCCATGTCGTAGCCGTCTGGGATGTCTCTCCTCGCATCAGAGAGGATGGCGTTGAGTTGCTCCTGCAACGCGGAGCGCTGGCTTTCGAGACGAACATGATCGGCAATCCGAATGATCGCCTCGATCAGATAGATCACTACGAACGGCTTGCCCGCCGCATTCTGCCGGATCTGGTTGAACCCTGCAGAAAGCAGCGTCGCGTAAGTGGCGCGGGCCGAACTCACACGCAGCTTTCCCGCGGTATCATGGAGAACCGCTGGTGGCATTGCCCGACCCATCAAAAGCGAAAGCGATGCGGAAAGCTGGTTGATCACCGCCGCCGCTGTGTACGGATCATTGATGCCCGGAGAGAGCGCGCGAACCGCTATTTCGACAAGGTGGCGGATGGAGAACTCGATGTCCTGGGTCGGGTGCGATGAGGACCCAGCAACATGGCTCGACTGATCTGGTGTTCGAGTTCTGCGGTGCATCGGTGGGCCGGGTAAACGCCAATGCCGCCGCCATCAATCACCACGTAGTCACCCGGCGCGAAGTAGAGGCCGATCATCACGTCAGCCCCTTCGGCATGGGCCACGAGGCTGTCATAGTCGATCGCCTGCACATAACCCTGACCGGGCGGCCCGAGAACTTTGCTGTCTGCTCGAACTCAGCCGGAAGGGCGGCCCGCGGATCGGCTTCCTGCGTCCTCTCGACTGGTCCAGATCTCTGATGCTTTGGTCCAGCTCTAGGCCGACGCGGTGAATAACCGTTTCGGAGACAATGGAACGAGCGAGGAAATGTAAAAACATCACCAGCAACGCAAGGCTGGCGAGCGCCAGGGCGATGGCGCCGCTAACGCTCGCGAAGGCTTGTTGCTCTTGGGAGGTGTAAGAACCGATGCTGCCGAGTACCAACAGACAATAGACCGTCGTCATGATGAAGGTACCCAGCACCACCTGGGTATGGTGGCTCGACATGAAACTGCGGATCAGTCGCGGCCCAGACTGGCTGGCAGCCAGCGTCAGAACCACCATGGTGATGGAGAAAACCAGGCTCGTCATCGTGATCATCGATGACAGGAGCGTAGCAATGACGTCGCGGGCGTGGTCTGCTGTTCCGAGATAGACCAGGGGTGGCGCCGGGGCACCAACCTGCCGGGACAGCACCAAGTCGCCGGAATAACCCAGCCATGCGAGCAACCCGCCCAGCAGCCCCATTATCGTAGGAACCAACCAGAAACTGGTTCGTAGCTTTTCCCAGATGACTTGCGCCTGCTGGCTAGGCGCATCCTTCTGACTGCCCTTCTCGAGCGAAGCACCTTTGCGGTGGGTCACGGCAGCTTACTCTTGGCTGAATGTATTCCGACGCAACTCGCTGGAGCCAGCAGTGTTCCTCATCATAGCCGCGGGGCGTCGCCGTGGCTGAGGCGCCAATGTTCGACGCCTCTCCTCCGAGCCATAAAGGAGCCGGCACCATGGCGGATAAACAGGAAGCCTTCCGAGAACCCCGAGACCCCCACACCAACCCATCACCCGAGAGCACCAACGCCGCTGCCGGGGCAGTACCCGTGGTCGCGTTGCTCATCTTGCTCGCGATCGTCGCTCTGGGAGTTATAGCCTATGTTGTAACCCGTACGGCGAGTTAGGTTCGCCGAGGGACCATTTTTACCTACGAGGAACCAGCAAGATGGCTAGGAGGTTATCGGCCGCTGACTGGAGTTCCCGATGCCGCTGCTTTCCATTGTACGATTTCTCGCCACCCTCTTGTCCCTGCTAGTGCTCGGGATAGCAGCGTACCTGCTTTGGACTTGGTACCAGGGGGATGACGTCTTGCTGGCCGACGGCAGCCTCGTCCGTGTGCGGGAGGACTGGCGGCTTTGGGTGCCGCTTCTACTGTTGGCGTTCGCCTTTGTCGGGCGGCCGCTGATGTTGCTGCTGCTCGCCGGGCCCGACAGCGGCGAACCCTCCAAGCCGGATCGCGGCGCTGGGCAGGTGGTAGGGGGTGCAAACGGCGCCCGGCTTTATGTCGAACAACTCGGGCGCTCGGATGGGGCTCCGGTTATCCTGACCCATGGCTGGGCTATGGACAGTACCATCTGGCACTATAGCAAGTTGGCCTTGGCGAAGGACTTCAAAGTTATTGTCTGGGACTTGCCTGGCATGGGGAAGTCGAGCGGTGAGATCTCCCTGGAGAGTTTTGCCCGCAATCTGGCAGTTCTTGTCGAGCAGCAAGCGCCACAGCGCGTGGTCTTGGTAGGTCACAGCATTGGTGGCATGACCGTCCAAACACTGGCGCGCGACATGCCTGAACTGTTCTCCAGCAGGGTGGCCGGGGCAGTGTTGGTGAACACCACCTACACCAATCCTCTCAAAACCATGATCCTATCTGGCTTGGCCCAAGCACTCCGTCGGCCCGTACTAGAGCCCGTCATGCGCCTCATCATCCATCTGCAGCCCGTGGCCTGGCTGGGTGTCTGGATGAGCTACCTCAACGGAACCGCCCACATGACCAATCGCCTTGCCTTTGGCAAATACGTCACTCGAAGCCAGCTCGAGCACACAACCCTTCTGACCACCAGGAACCCGCCAGGGAATATGCAGAAGGGGAACCTGGCAATGTTCCGCTGGGACGCGACAGGAGCCTTGGCGAAGCCCGAAGTGCCGCTTCACATACTCGCCGGTGCCGTGGATGTTGTTACGAAACCGGAGGCAAGCCAATCCATTGCGCAACAGTGCGGCGCATCACTGCGGGTCATCGAGGGCTGCAATCACATGGGCTTTCTGGAAGGCCATGACGACTATAATCGCGAGATCGTCGCCTTTGCCAAACAGGCGACGCGCCCCGCGAGCCTCAAGGGCGGTTCCTCCGTCCCATCCTGACGGGAGGAGTAGCTCGTCCACCTCAAATTTGCGGATGGGACGCACGCGGTGGGGGCCGCGTGCGCGGGCGCGCTTACACTAGGTCAAGCGCTTTTGTGGTGGGGGCAGGGAGCCGGTTTCGCTGGAGCCGCCAGGCGCCATCAATTCGGCCAAAACATCGTCGGCAGAATGGCGCGAGCCGCCGATCCCCGCCTCGCGCAATTGCCGGTCGAGATCGCTGCCATCCTCAATGGCGGCGAGTTCTGCGCCTGCAGCAATCCGGTTTGACGTCTCTTCCTGGCGCTTCTTAATGCGCTCGAGGCTGTCCATGGCGGTGCCCAACCGGTTGCTGACGCCCGAATGACTGTGGGCAACCGCAGACTGCGCGCGCAGCAGCGCTTCATTGGCGCGCACATTCTCCACTTCCCGCTTCATCTGCGTGATCCGGGACTCGGTTTCCTGAATGATGCGCAGCATTTGCTGCTGGCGTGGCAAAAGGTTCTCCAGCTCGGACTGGTCGCGCTGCAGATCACTGCGGGTTGTGGCAATACGCTGCGCCAGCCCCTGCGCCAGATCGGTGCGGCCCGCAGCAATGGCAGACCGGGCGCTCTCGCTGTCCTTGGCTTCCTTGGCGCGGTTTTCCTCGATGCGGCGCATTAGCCCCTTGTTGGAAGCCATGATGCCCGCCAGATCCGAACGGGCCTGCCGAAGGGATTGTTCGGCGTCGCGGATTTCCTGGTCGAGAATGCGCATCGACTGCGTATCGGCGGCCTTCTCAGCTGCTTCGTTCACGCCGCCGCGGATGGCGGTGAAAATCTTACCCCAGGCACTCATGCTGCAATCTCCCCATTGCGCCATTCCTCGATCATAGTTGCGGCGTCGACCGCATTGGCCGCCAAGATCGCAACTTCCTCGACCACGGCTTCTGCCGGCGATTTAGCGGAGAGCGAACCAAACAGTTCATACCATTCTTCGCCTTCACGCGTGGTGATGCCAAAGCTCGAGAGCGGCACGAATTTGTGGGTCTTGAGCACCATGTGCTCGAAGGCTGCGCGATTGGGAATGCTATCGCAGGGCGCCAGCAGCACGCTGGCAAGGATGTCGCGCTCGCCGCTAATGGTGACGAAAACATCGAGCTCACCCTGCTCCTTGAGAGTGACGCAGATGACGTCGCCCCCCTGGGGAACATTGACGTCGACATCGCCCAGCGCCTCCGGATCGGCGGCAAACAGGCGCGTCAGGCTGGTTAGGGTCCAAGTCTCCAAAAGAAGGCCTCCATGGTTGGGCAAGTCAGTTACCGCGATCAGGCATCAAGCTGCAACAGCGCGGGCGCGGGCGAGTTCAGTGCCAGCTCGCATTCACCCTCGACGCAACGCGTATGTGGTGCGCCTGTCCGCTTTCACCAGAGGGGAGCAGATATTGTACGAGGCTGACAAGGGTTCGGGAGCAGCTCTCTCGATCAGCCGTCACAAATAGGCCGCATGGTGCTAGATGATAAAAAACCGCACATCGCTGGAACCTGGCACGACCTGCGCCTCGTTCACAGCTGGGTAGGGGGCGCTCGATATGTTCGACTGGTTCAGCAAAGCAAAAGACGAGAGGCCGACACCGATCGAACGCGGGCCATTGGCCGTCGGCATCGGCGGTGCACTCGACCTCGACTTTCTATCGCTCGAAGCCGAAGCTATAGGCGGCGAGCCGTCTCATCCCCTACCAAAATCGGGTCCTCTGATCGTCTCCGCCTATGGCGAAGCGCGGCTTGATGGCGCGACTGTATTGTCGCGATATTACGATGACCAGCACCACGTGGTGCAGGTGCTATCGGCATCGGGCCGGCCCGGCGATGCGGTGCAGGATCTTACTTACTACAATCCGTGGGACAGCGTGGTTCCCGCCGGTCCGAGCGAATGGAATCGCTGGCGTGGTCGGGATGGCCTCTTGGGACAGCCTCATTACGATGCTGACGGTATTCTGTTTCAGCGCTTCTGGGGAGAGGGGACTGATCGCGCCGAGCCCGTCGAATTCGTGGAGAAAGTAGATGATGGCGAGACCATGCGGTCTATTCATCAGACCTGCATGCTTTATTTTCGCCCATTGGGATCGACACGGGAGATGCTGCTGATCAATATCGAGCGCGACCTCGATGAAGCACGCGCTGGTGGCTCGGTGGAATTTCTCCTTGGCTATGGCTTGGGCCCCGCCGATGTCCGTCGTGTCTGATCCAGTATCTTCGTCTGCAATTTAGGAATTTTCACTGATGCTCGACTATTTGGCAGGCCTGCCCGCATTCCTCGGCTATTTCGCTATCGGCTTAGCCGCCTATGCGGCCTTCACCGCAATCTACACCACGCTCACGCCCCATCGGGAGGTCGAGTTGATTCGCGCTGGGAATCTTGCCGCCGTCACGGCCTTTCTGGGTGCCTTGCTGGGGTTCAGTCTGCCACTGGCTTCGGCTGCAGCCAATTCGGTCAGCATTGTGGACTATATCATCTGGGCTGTGGTGGGCATCATCGCGCAGATCCTCGCCTACTTCATCGCCAATTTCTCCATGCAGAAGCTGCATGAGAAGATTACCAATGGTGAGATGGCGGCAGGTCTTTGGGGTGGCGGCATTGCTCTGGCCGTCGGCATTCTTAACGCTGCCTGCATGAGCTATTGAGGAGAACGGCTATGCGTCGACTCAAGAGCGCTCGTCAGCGTCCCCTATTGGTGCTGGGCACCATTGCCACCTCAAGCCTAGCGCTGTCCGGCTGTGCCGGTGAACCGCCCGGAGAGGTCTTGTTCACCAACGCGCAGCAATGCATCGAGGCGGGCATGAGCCAGGAGGTCTGCCAGGCTGGCTACCAGGATGCTGTGCAGGCCCACATCGAGGGAGCGCCGCGCTTCGACGGGCTCGCCGCCTGCGAAGCCGAATATGGCGTGGACCAGTGCACCGTGGCGCCGGCCGGGGCGACAGGCGGCGGTGGTAGCTTCTTCATGCCGTTCCTGGCCGGCTACGTAATGTCGTCAGCCATTGGCAACCTGACCGACTACAGCAATTATCGGCGGCAGCGACAGGCGGAGGGCTATGGCTATGGCTCAACTCCGATCTACCGCAATCGGGCTGGCCAGACTTTGACCCCCACTTTTGGCGGTGGCGCAAACACCTCGGTTGTGGCGCCCGGCCGGCAAACCATGCAGCCCGTCAACGTCAACACGCGAACGGTCGCGCGCCAGGGCTTCGGTGGGCGCTCGACCAGTTTTGGGTTCGGCGGCTGACATGGAGCGTACCACCCTACCGGCACGTCCCGACTGGCGCGACAAGGCACGTGAGGTTGGGTTCGGCTTCCACGAAATGTATGGCGAACCCTATTGGGTGGACGACGCTGCCTACACCTTCACGCTCGAAGAGCTTGAAACAAGGATAGAGGCGCCGTCTCAGGAATTGCACGAGATGTGCATGGACCTTGTGGACGACATCGTCGGTAACGAACAGTATCTTGATCGTCTCGCAATCCCCTCCGAGCTCCGAGACGTGGTGCAGCGCTCCTGGGAGCGGGGTGACCTCCATCTCTATGGCCGGTTCGATCTGGCCTATGATGGTACAGGCGACGCCAAGCTGCTCGAATACAACGCTGATACCCCCACTTCGGTGTTCGAGACCGGCTACTTCCAATTCAATTGGATGACGGATCAAGTCGAACGGGGTGCCCTGCCGGCCGACACCGATCAATACAACCTGCTGCAGGAAAGCCTGGTCGAAGCTTTCGGCGAGTTCCCGCACGACCCGATCTTTCACTTCGCGGCCATGCTCGACAATGAAGAGGACCGCGGCACCACGGTCTACCTCATGGACTGTGCCGTACAGGCGGGTCACCGGGTCGAACTGCTCGATATCAGCCAGATCGGAGTGGATGCGCAGGGCCGTTTTACCGACCTGCGGGACCGGGTCATCGACCAGTGCTTTAAGCTCTATCCGTGGGAGTTCATGTTGCGGGAGCCCTTCTCCCGCCAGCTCGTGCCGTCAGGAGATGTCTTCGTCGAGCCCGCGTGGAAGGCCATCCTCTCCAACAAGGGATTGTTGCCGCTGCTTTGGGAACGGCACCCCAATCATCCCAATCTGCTGCCCGCCTTTTTTGCCGGTGACACGCGCGCCGGTGAGTTGAGCGAATTTGTGCGCAAGCCTCTGCTGTCTCGCGAGGGCGAGAACGTCACCATCGTTCGAGGAGGCGAGGAGATCGCCTCGGCGCCTGGTACATATGGCGAGGAAGGCTATATCGTGCAGGGTTATGCCCCGCTGTTCCGCAGTGAGTTCGGCTACGCGGTTTTGGGCAGTTGGGTGGTGGGGGACCGCGCCTGTGCGCTTGGCGTACGGGAGGACCAATCGCCCATCACGGCCAATCTCTCCCGTTTCGTGCCGCATGTGATCCTCGGATAAGGCATAGAGACGAGACTACCTCTCCCAACGGTGAATCAAAGCCAGATTGAATGCTTCGGGCACGTCTGCTGCTCGCCTAGTGGCAGATCCTTTTCATTCGTCTGGGAAAATACCGACATCGGAGAGCCCTTCGAGCCAGGTGGCCCCATCCTTGCGGATGACCTGGCGCGGGTGAATGCAGGTTTCCTCAGCGATTGCCTGCGCAAGGATGGTCGAATGGGTCACCACCCAGACCTGACTGCGCTCTGCTGCGCGGGCGATCGCACGCGCGAGTGCCGGAAGGAGGTCGGGGTGAAGACTGGCCTCGGGTTCGTTCAGCGCGATAAAAGGGGGCGGGCGATAGGCCAGGAGAGCGCCCAGCAGCGCGATGAACTGCAACGTGCCATCGGACAGTTCGGATGGGCCGAAAGGCCGGTGCGGCACATCGGGGAAGGTCATCGCGAAAGACGCGTCTTTAGCAGGAGGCGGAATGGCCAGGCGGGCCCCCGGGAACGCCTGATCGATCGCGGCGGCAAGATCGACCGTGTCGCCCCGGATGTGCTTCAGCGTGGCCAGAACGGCGCCAAGATTGCCGCCGTCTGCGTCCAGCATGGGAGCGGTCACGGCGAGAGAAGGCCGGCGTAGGGGCGATGCCTGATCTGTTCGAAACCCGTGATAGAAGCGCCAACTTGCGAGCAGATGCCGAACGGCATCGAGCTCGGGCAGGGTGCCGCGCAGTGAGGAAAGCGCAGTTTCACTGGCGAGAAGCGGTTGCTCGAGCTGACGCATGCGCCCATTTTCATCCCGGAACCAGGCCGCTGGGCCCTTTCGCTCTAGGAGCGTGATGCTGCGCCGACCCGGCAGGATCAGGCTTTCCGCCTTGATCTGCGGCTCCTCAGAAAACACCGCTTCGTAGCGAGAGTCGCCAAAGCCAACCTCGACAGCGTAGCGCGGCTGGTAGGCGGCTTCCGCGTCGGTGGGCAGGATGGTGTCCATGCCCACCTCAAATCTGAGGCGTGGCGGGTCGGTGGCGCGACGAGAGCCCGCCCACATTACCGAAGCCAGACCACCTTCACGCGCGATTGCCAGAGCGAGTTCGCCTGTGGCCGCTGCGTGAACGAGTTCAAGTGCCCGGTAGAGATTGGTCTTGCCAACACCATTGCTGCCTACGAGTACGGTCAAGCGTCTCAGCGGGAAGCGAATGGACCGGATCGAGCGGTAACCCGCAATGGAAAGGTCGGAAAGTGACATAAAGGCAATCTGGCACAAGCGGTCCAAAGGTTCGACCCCGGCACAGATGGGTGGGTGGTTTGGACCTAGGATGCCAGGCCGCTGGCGAACCGCAGCGGCGCCTGTCAATCTCGGCAGAATGCGCTTCCAAGACCACTACGGAAGTTGATGGTATGCAAGTTGCAGGAGCAAAATGGCGACCGTTTCCGGCCGCCATTTTTTATCTGGGCAACAGTCAGATTAGCGCTGGTTTTGCCGCTTGTTCGCCGCGAGGTTGCGGTCGTCTTCGATCTCGACTTCAGTCTTGCGTACGGTGTCGCCGACCTTTTCAACGTGATCGGTGCCTTCGCGGCGAAGAGAGATTTCTTCTGTCACGCGCGCTTCCTTGGAGACCACTGCTCGCTCTGCATGCTCTTCGGCCTCAATCGTGCGGTCGCGGAAAGCATCGTCTGCGCCGGTCAACGGGCGATCAACAGGCCGCCGGTCGATGGTCACGCGATCTTCGTGCAGGTTGACGTCGGCACTGACGGGTTGCTCGCGAACATAAGAACGCACCCGAACCCGGCCGAGGCTGACATCCCGCTTACCAATCTCAAGCTGCTCTTCCACAACAGGAATAGCCTCTCCGGTGGTGTCGCGGCGCCCGGCAGCGAGGTCGCTGGATGTGGTACCTGCGGCGTCGTACCCGCCCCATCCCTCAGCGCGCCAAGTGGCCTCGCGCTCATCGAGGTTCACAGAACCTTCGTCATCGAGGATGTCGATAGCAATCTCATGGGAGCGATCGTCAAGATCGTTGACGACCACGAGATAGCCGCCTCGGCTAAGACCTTCTGCATAGGTGTAACGATCCTCTTCGGGCATGAAGAAGTCAGACAGGGATTCGAAAAAGCCCTTATGCTGATCCTGCTTTACCGTTGCAGAGCCTTGCTCTGCACCAGCGGCAAGCTGCACTTGGCTGCGTGGTATGCCTGCACTGACGAGGCGTTCTACAGCTCCATCAGCTGCGGAGCGCGTGTCGAAAAACGCCGTCAGAGTGCGAGTGCCGTTCTCATAGATCTGGCTCATCTCAAATTTCCTCTTCGTTGTTTTGGTTTGGACCATCGCGGTGTATTTCGGCCCGTTGCTTGCGCAGGGTGACCGGCACCTCTACGGGGTCTTGCGAAACAGTACGGCGGATGTGGAGCTCCTCGCGCAGCCGCAGGCGCTTCTCGACGACCAGCACTTCTTCAACCAAAGGTACAATTGTGACGTCCCCTTCGGTACGTACATCTGGGACGACGTCGACGTCGCGTTCTACTGCAACCCGCTCTACAGAAACTTCTTCCCGGGCCAGCAGCGCTTCGACCAGCTCATCTTTGGTCTCAGTGCGGGTGGTAATTCGAACCCGCCCAGTGACTACGTCTTGCTTTTCAGCGTACGCGGTCTCTTCGGCGATGGTGAGTTTGTCTTGATCACTCGACATGGGCCTCGTTCCGTTTCGAGGTTGGCCAACGGCGCCGAATCCGCATGGTTCCGCATGGGGGGAAGTTGTGACCGGCGGAATTAACCTGCCGTTCACCACGATCAGCTTTCCATGGAGATGTGCCAAGGTCGGAATGATGCGCCAGATCGAGATTTTAGACGATGTACGGGTTCGGTTTCCGGGACGCGGACCCGATTTCGACCTTGGAATAGAGGTAGGGGCAATTTGTGTTCTGATGGCGCAAGCCGAACCGGTAATCCGCAGGAGCGTCTCAGCAGAGGCGCTTGAACAACTCCGCCCATTGGCCCAGCGCTTTCGCTATGTCCTCGTTGCCACACCGGCTGAAGCAGGATGGGACGTTCATCTTTCCCAAGGAGCCCAGCGACGGCCTGCACTGCGGGTGGTGTAATCGCAAGGAAGCGGCTGCTGCAGGCGTGGTTCGCGATAATTAACGCCACCAGTACTGCACGCTTGTCGTCAGGAGCCTACCCCTGACCGTTTAAATACAAAAGGATTGGTCCATTGTTCAGGACCAATCCTTGTCACAGCCCAATGCCGCGCATCGAAACGGCAGAGCAGGCAGCATTACGTTTTTTTGGTCGAACCGGCCTTCCCGATCTCCATGTTGAGGCTATCGGTGGCCGTAGCGGTGACGTCGGTCAGTTTCTCGCTAAAAGTGCGAACGACATCGGCGATCGTGTCTTCCGACAGCCCTTGGGCTCTAGCCTCGCGCGCCGCCTCCTCGAGTGCCAGGTCTGCGACGCGCCTGGCGCTCGCCATTTGTTCTGACACCAGTTGATAAGCCTGACCCTTCACCGCGTCGCTGCTTTCACCCAACAGTTCCTGCTCAGTCTGGGTTTTCGGCAGGGTGGCGGCGATCCCCGCACCAACGGCAAGTCCGAGCAAGCCCACAGCCAAAGGCTGGCTTTCGAAAAACGAACCCAGCGTCTGCTGCAAATGCTCGGCCTCGCGGCGGGCTCCGACAGCGGCTTTGCGCGAGGTGCGATACGCCGCGTGAGTAGCCGCTTCAAATCCGCCATAAGCGTGTGAGGCAGCTTCAGATGCTGCGGAGCCAGCTGCTGAAACGCCATGACCCAGCGCGGAGGCCCCATCATCCACCGCCGATGCAGCGGCGGAGGAAGCGGCGCCAATCTTGGCCTCAGCCCGCCTCGCCTGGTCGGCAGCGGCTGTGCCGGCACGCTGCAGGGTGTCGCCGCTAGCATGTACAGACGATGCCAATGCATCGTGCCGGTATCGCGCTGGCGCATAATCCGGATCCAACACGGCGATCCGGTAGTCCTGGAGGTGTCTCTCTCTTCTGTTCCCAGAGAATAGCGACACCTTGCCGCCGCCGGTAAAGAGCCAGGCAACCCCCATGGTGATAAGCGCTGCCGATGCAGGTTTGTCGCGTGCGGCTTCGCCGATTCTCTGGGCGAAGCTCCGTGGGGTGGGTTCGGAGGAGGGAGCCTTAGTGGTGACGACGATCTCTTCCTCGACGACGCGGACAGGCGCCTGGTTTGCCTCGAAACGTGTGGTGCTCATCAGAATCGTCCTTTCGCTGCCGCCGCATCATGACGAAGTTGACGTATCGTGCGCTCTGGAATGAGCGCCTTGGCCTTCAGCCTCTGGAGTCCTGCCCAGGAGAGGCCGATGGTCACCAAGGCTCCCAGCAGGGTAGCGAGAAGCGCCGCTAATCCTGAGGGCACCCCCGCATCGGCAAGCAGCGCGGCAACGGTGAACAGGAGCATGACAATGGTGGCAAGCGCGAAGGCAGCGCCTGCGGCCAGCATGGCCAAGGCCAGCCCGGCATTTGAAGCCTTCTTGGACAACTCCGACTTGGCTAACTGCACCTCGGTGCGCAGCAGCGCCCGCAGCTGGCTCAGCGCTTCGGAGAAGAGAGTGCCAAGAGAGGCATCGTCCGTGGACATAGACATCGCTGGCCTCAAGACTCTTTGGAATCAGAAGTAGACGCTGTGGACCCAAAGCCAGGCGCTTGCGGTGACACACCGCCCGGATCACCGGATGCAACGGGCGCGCTTTGGCCACTAGCTTCCGACGCCGTCCGCGTTGCCTCAGTTGCTTGGTCAGCACGCGTTTGGCGCGTGGCTGATCGTGTTGGCGTCCCACCGAAATCTGGCGATACTCGGCGCGATGGCGCAGATGTCATAAGAAACCGGACTGCTGCAAATCCCACAAGCGCGGTAGCCCCAAGCACCATAGTGGGCTTTCGCCGGGCAAAATCCTCCACTATCGACAGAATTTCTCCAGCATCGCGTTCGCGCACCTCCTCAGAGAGATGCTCGAGTTCCTCGGCAGCCTTGCGCACATAATGCGCCGCGAGCGGAATTTCGTCGTCGAGCTCACCGGCGGCCCTGTTGATGGCACCCGCAATTCCCTTGGCGCGCTCGGCGCCCGCTGTCTTCTGCTCCTCTACGGCATCACGCAGACGCGCCGCCGTGTTGGATGCGGTCTTCCGCGCCTTTTCGCTAAGGTCGGACGTGATGTCCTCGACTTCATGACGAACGGTGGCCGACGTCTCAGCCGCCGCTTTCTCGCTGGACTTGGCTTTTGCCTTGAGGCGTTTGGAGGGAGACGCAGCAGCGCTGGCTCCTGCTGGCTTCCTTGCCTCGGTTTTTGGTCGGCTGGGCTTGGTCTGCTCGCTTTTCGCTTGATCGTCGCTCATGAAGCGCTCCATTCCGCGTGGTTAGCTATCGTCTTGCTTGCTGCTGGTATTGCTGGCTGCCTTCTCTCCAGGCGAGGCAGCCTCCTCGTCGAACGCTGCACCGCTGGCGCGATCGGCAACCGCTCGCGCCGAACCGCCAGCCTTCCGCAGCGCCCTTTGCGCATTACTCGGAGTGAGCCCTTGTTCTTGCGCTTCATCCAGAGTGTTTTCGACGATCCGTTCGCCCGCTGCCGTAACCTCGTCCAAAGCGTGGGCTACGGTTCCCCGCGCCTGATCCTTGAGCCGATCGCTTGTCTCCCCGAAGAGCTGGCGCTCGGTTCGGCTCGAGGGAAGGCAGGCCGCAAGAGCCGCGCCCAACAGTAAACCGGCACCAGTAACCACCAGAGGGTATCGCTCAATCGTTTCATCAACGCTATCGCGCGTCGCGCGGCCGGCGTCGGCAGCTTTTCGCGCAGCTTCTGCAGACGCCTCGGCGCCCGCTTGATAGGTGGATGAGGCGTAGGACGAGGCGGTGGAGACGGCCCGGGAGTTGGATTTGGTCACCTCGCCGGCGTGCTCATCGACTTGGGCTGGTTCGGATAAAGAGGTGACCTGACCAGAGTTCGACGAGCGAACCCGCTCTGCCTTCTCGTTCGAGCCACGCCCCGCTAAGGCAACCCCGGCACCTAGGAGCAGTATCGGCGCTGGCAGGTTCTGAAGAATGCGCCACACCGGATAAGCCACGCCTGCGCCTAACGCCGCAGCTTGGAGAGGGTTATCCAAGGCCCTTTGCTCCAGACCGGCGAGCATTCCTTTACCGATGCCTGTGGTGCGCCGCCTCAGGTCGGCCTTAATAGCTTTGGGCGATATGCGACGGCGTAGTTCTTCAACGGTCTGAGCGAAATCCGCCCGATGTTGCTCGGCCTGCCTTTCGAGTTGATCCAGGCCGTTGTCTTTTCCGGCAGGCGCGGCAGGGTCAGTCATGGTCACTCCATCATCGTGTTCGTCAGCGCTCTAGGACGGCTCGGGGAAGTGGTTTTTACCTCAATAGAACGACGGGGTGATGGTTCCCAAATTGTCGCCACAGGCGCCTGCCTCTTTGCCAGGTGCTCCTCTTGGCAATGATAACTGCCTTGGAGAGCAAACCGCACCGTTGCGCTCATCAGGCTGCGACGACAGGCCACTTCGACCTCTCCTGTGGGTTTTGCGTACCAGAGTGTAGGCAATCCAAAGCTGCAAAACGGAAAGAGGGCGAAGTGGAAGGTGTCGAGCTCGCTTTTCTGGCGCTAGTCCAAGGCATCACTGAGTTTTTGCCAGTGAGTTCATCAGGACATTTGATCCTGGGTCGAACGCTGTTGCAGTCCGCTGGCCTAGCCCCTCTGTCCTTATCTGCGGCAGAGGAGCTCTCGCTGGACGTCTCTCTTCATGTCGGCTCCCTTGGGGCTATCATCGTCTACTTCTGGCGCGACATGCTGATGCTGCTAGGGGGGCTACGTGACGCGCTGATGATGCGAAGAAGCACTGCAGCGCAAACTTTGGGCGTTCTCATCGTGGCCAGCCTGCCACTCGTAGCCGCAGGGCTACTCCTCAAAGACTTGATCATCGATGCCGGGCGATCTGTTGCCATCATCGCCGGGACAACTCTAACTTTCGGCGTGCTGCTCTTTGTTGCGGACCGCCGTCCGGTAGGGCGGCGAAGCATATCTGAAGTGTCCTATAGAGACGCTCTGATAGTTGGTCTGGCGCAATGCCTGGCAATTATCCCGGGCGTCAGCCGGTCGGGCATCTGCATGACGGCAGCGCGCCTTATCAGGCTCGACCGGCCGCTTTCCGCCCGGCTGGCGATGTTGATGGCCATTCCCGCCATTTTGGGCGCTGGAACACTTAGCACCTTTGACCTCGCGCAAAGCGGCGATGCAGCGTTCACCACTTATGCGATCTGGGGCGGGCTGCTGGCTTTTGTCAGCGCCCTCATATCAATCGCGCTCTTGATGCGCTGGCTGGCGCGGCAGAACTATACCCCCTTTGTCATCTACCGAGTGGCCTTGGGGCTGCTGCTGATCGCACTTCTGATTACCAAGCTGGTTTGAGCAGGAGCCCAAGCATGCTGAGAGCTCTCTATCACTGGACCATGTCGCTGGCGAGCAGTCCTCGTGCGAACATTGGTCTGGCAGTAGTGTCCTTCGCCGAGAGCTCATTTTTCCCCATTCCCCCCGATGTTCTGCTCTTGCCCATGGTCTTGGCAGATCGTCAACGCGCATGGCGAATAGCGCTCATATGCACCCTTGCTTCGGTTGCTGGGGCGGTCTTGGGATACGCAATTGGTGCCGTGCTGTTCGAGCAATTGGCCATGCCGGTACTGAATTTCTACGGCTATGGAGAGCGGTTCAGCGACTTCGCCGAGGCTTACCATGAGTGGGGTCCTGCTATCGTCTTGATGGCTGGTCTGACTCCGTTCCCATTCAAGGTGATAACGATCGCCAGCGGTGCAACGGGCATGGACCTCCCGATTTTTCTCGTTGCTGCTGTCGTTGCGCGGGGTATCCGGTTCTATGCGGTTGCCGCGCTGCTCTACTGGTTTGGACCACCTGTCAGAGCATTCATCGAGAAACGGCTCACATTGGTCTTCTGCATCACGACGGCCGTTTTCTTTGCAGGATTCGCGGCGGCTCGCCTGCTGGTTCACTAGGCGCCTACTAGCCCAGGGGCGGAAGAGTGGAACGCCAGTCTGCTTGCACAGCACCCTAGATCGTGAGCTTACTCTCCCGCTGGACTGGCCTGCTCGCCTTCGGAAACTGCCTGCCGCGCTAGATCGTGCAGGCGGCTCATGAGATCGCAGGTGATCTGCCGCTCCAGTGTCTCGGCGGCGCTGCTGGGGCAAAACAGGGTGATGGTGACGCGGTACCTGCCGATGTCGGTGGTGCCAAAACGCACGGCCACTAGTGCATCCTTCAGGTCGACAGAGCTGCGCCGCTCGATAGCGGCATTGACCTGAGCGGCTCGTTCTCGGTGCGGGGCATAGTGTTGCTCGACGGTCGCCTCGATCATATCCTGGTGCTCGAATACATTCGCTGTTGGCTCAAGGGTCAGCGAGAAGCTATGATAGGTGAACTCTCGCAAGAGCGAAAAATTGCGCACCGGAGTGTTGAGCAGGATGCTGTTCGGAACCACCACAGTCCGGCCAGTGAACTGGAAAGACTGAGCATTACCGTCAAACTCGTGCAACGCGGTGACGAAGATGTTGTGGTCCACAACCTCGCCTCGGATGGTGCCGATTTCGATCCCATCGCCGATGGCGAAGGATCGAGTCGAGGCGCGCAGGAACGACCCTGAAAAACACAGGATAAGCTCCTTGGTGGCGACCACGAGGGCCACGGCAACAGCGGTCAGCGAGAGGGCAAAGGTACGCAGTTGCGGGGCCCAGATCAGCACCAAGCCAATCAGGCCAAGGAAGAACAAGATATTGCGGATGGTTGCGGCCCATCGCCGCTGAATATGCGGGCTGGCTTCTGTCTTGCTCCGGAGCATGCGGGTGGCAACGAGGCGGATCACCACAAGGAGGGCGAGCAGAGCCGCCGAAGCCACGATGTCGAGCAGTGGAAAGCCCTCGATTGCCAGTAGCGGTAAAACAAGGTCGCTTAGGTCAGATCCCATTGAGCCCTTCCATCATGAAGTCTGTGCCAATATTAGCCCCATAGCTTGCCAGCCGCGCAGCTACCTTGAGAGTTGCGCGTGATCTTAGTGGCATCGTCGGTGGAGTTAGCCAAGCTCTACAAGGTCAATCAGCAGGGTTGCCGCGAAGCGGAGTGCAAAACACGCTGCGGAGAATGCAGAGGCGAGTGCTGCGCGCTTATTGAGGATGGCACTGCGATTAATAGCGGTGACAACACGGTTGAGGTCTGCCGCGTCCAGAACTTCGAGCCGGGAGATCCGGCGCGTCTGCCGTTGCCCGGCTCGATACCATAGCCAGGACGCCACCAGAGCTGCGGCGATCGCCGCGACATCTAGAGCCAGCGTAACGGCGTGAAGCAAGGCGGAAATCCTCAGGGTAAGTAGAATGGCCCGACCTATGGCGTAGCCTCGGGCCCTAGGGCCAGAGCCACCACACATAGACGATATAGCCAGCAACGAGGACCGCGCCTTCCCAGCGTGCGAGACGTCGTCCGGTATAGGCGAGCACGACGACCAAGGCGGAGACCGCTACCATGACGATGTTGTCAAAGCCGGCGATTTGCGGGGGCACCTGAGAGGGCGTGATCAGCGCCGTAACGCCACCGATCCCCAGAATATTGTAGATGTTGGAGCCGATAATGTTGCCAAAGGCCACATCTGCTTCACGCCGCACCGCCGCCACAAGCGAGGTGACCAGTTCTGGCATCGAGGTGCCCACAGCCACGATGGTGAGGCCGATAATAGTCTCGGAAATACCAAAGGAGCGCGCCAGGGCAACGGCACCATTGACGAGGAAATAGCCGCCAACGACGACGATGCCCAAGCCCAATAGTGACGTCAGGAGCGGCACCACGAGCGAGCCGCCCTGTGGGGGAACCGGGGCAAGAGCCGGATCGGCCCCCTGGGCCGCAGCACTCTTGTCAAAGGCAGCTCCGTGTGTCGCCGTGGCGGCCGCCTCCTGCCGGAAGGCAACATAGATGTAGATACCCAGAGCGGCGACAAACAAAATACCGATAAGCCGCCCCAGCGGGAACAGCGGCGACAGCATGGCGAAGACAATCGCGACAGCCACCATCACGACTGCATCGCGGCGCAGAGCTGAGGATTGGACGATGATGGGGGAGACCAGCGCCGATGCTCCCAGGATCAGCAGTAGATTGGCAATGTTCGAGCCGACAATGTTGCCAAAGGCGATACCGGGCGAGCCGTTCATCGCTGCCTGCACGGACGTGACCAGTTCTGGCGTCGAGGTGCCGAAGCCGACAAGTGTCAGTCCTATGATCAGGGGGGAGACGCCGAGTTGGCTGGCCACGCGAACGGCGCCCCGCACCAAAAGCTCGCCGCCAACCAGAAGCAAAACCAATCCACCAACGAGCATCAGCCAAGTCATGTCGGGCCTGCAAACCTCTTCCTTGTGAGACCTAGTGCGAACTCTGCGGATTACCGCAAGTTCCACGATACCGAGACACCCCGTGGAGGAAAAGCCCCTCTTGGCCAGTGCTGGTTGACGCCCCTCATTCTTGCTCCCGCGAAATCGCGGGCATGACTACAGCAACTTACTTTGCAAGAACTAGGCAGATCAAAAGTCGCTACCTTCTTCAAGAATCGCGCTTAAGGCTTCAATGCGGCGTTCCGGATCGGGGTGCGTCGACAAGAAGGCGGGGCCACGAGTACCGGCCATGGCTGCCATCCTTTGCCAAAGCGTAATCGCTTGGTAGGGGTCGTATCCCGCCTGATCCATCACCGACAATCCGATGCGATCGGCCTCCAGTTCCTGTCTGCGCGAGTAGGGAAGGACGAGACCGAACTCGACGCCAACACCAAGAAGGGCAGCAATCTCGTTGGCGTAGGCGACGTCACCCAGCTGCAGCGCCGTGCTAACCAGGCGCAGGCCTAGCTCCTGCGCCAAGGCAGCAGCGATGCGCTCCTCGGAGTGTTGGGCGGTGTTGTGACCGATCTCGTGACCGATGACTGCAGCTAACTGATCGGGCAGTTCGGCGACGCTAAACATCCCTTCGTAAATGCCGATCTTGCCGCCAGGTAGAGCAAAGGCGTTCACTTCCGCTCCGGCGAAAACGCGCACTTCCCAGGAGGTTGGTGTCTCTCCGGCCGCAGCAAGTAGTCGCCCAGTGATCTCAGCTGCCGTGCTGATATACTCTGGGTTTGTGGAGAGAGCCGTTTGCGCGACAATACGCTGCCAGCTTTCGCTACCCATCTGTTCGACCATTCCGTCGGGAATAAGTCGGCCAGGAATTTCCGAGATGCGGTCGCACCCGCCGACCACGGGAACGAGAGCTGCCGAACCGACCAAAAGCAGCGTTTTTCGCCGAGCCAGGTCCACGCTGGCAGCCGATTGCTTTCGGGATAGGCAGTTTGTGCACATGCTTCTTGTAACCCTGATTGCGAGGCAAACGCCGGGTGAAAGGCACGGTTCCTGCTGTTCCTTGTCGAACCTCGTCGGGCGGGCACTCTGCCCAGCTACGGCCTTGGCTGCGGCTGCTGATGAGTTGATGAGAATGTGGAAGTAGAGCGAGTCGACCTCGACGCGATTCTTCGCATATTTGGCGCCAACACTGTTCAAGACGAGGTAGCGAATAGTGTAGCGCCGGCGGCACTTGTTGAAGACAGCACTCCCAAAGCGCAGCATGGCCCACTTGCTGTGCGGCGAAGCTGCTATGCGTACTAGGTAGCGTGGGTGACGTTCCTACAATCGCTCGCACGGGCAGCTTCGGGTAGCCACGGAGGTCTACTCTGCTGCGGCGCCGTCAACGGCGGCTGTGTGGGAACTGGAGCGGGTGAAGGGAATCGAACCCTCGTCGTAAGCTTGGGAAGCTTCTGCTCTACCATTGAGCTACACCCGCAACGGCATGATAGATGCGGGATATCGCTGGGCGCGTCAAGCACCCGTCGCCAAGCTCCACCGCTTGGGATTGGTAGATATGGCAAAGGCAACTGCCCGCTCCGCTACCCAATATCGGCAAACGCTTCACGAGGGGCGTGTCTGACGTACCAGTCATAGGTTTGCTGGATGCCTGTTGGAAGCGGGATCCTTGGCCGCCATCCTAGATCAAGGAGCTTGTTGCTGTTCATTAACTTGCGTGGTGTGCCGTCAGGCTTAGTGGGATCAAGCAAGATCTCGCCGTCAAAGCCGACTATGTCGCAGACCAGCCTCGTTAGCTCAAGAATGGTGATGTCCTCACCCGATCCTACATTGATGTGATTTTCGCCCGAGTATTCCTTGAGCAGAAAGACGAGTGCGTCGGCACAATCATCAGCATGTAAAAACTCTCGACGCGGTGAGCCGGTACCCCAAACCGAGATGGTCTTGTCGCCACGAAGCTTAGCCTCGTGGGCTTTGCGGATCAAAGCCGGGAGCACGTGACTGGATGCCAGATCGAAATTGTCGCCGGGACCATACAGATTGGTCGGCATCGCAGAAACATAATCGCGGCCATACTGCCGTCGGTAGGCCTGCGCCAGCTTGACACCCGCGATCTTGGCCACTGCATACCACTCATTGGTTGGCTCAAGGGGGCCGGCTAGCAACGCCTCTTCCGGGATCGGCTGCGGCGCAAGTTTGGGGTATATGCAGGATGATCCCAGAAACAGCAGCTTCTCTGTTTCGTTCTCATGTGCAGCTGCGATGATGTTCGCCTCAATCATGAGATTGTCGTATAAAAATTCAGCCGGCTGGGTCTCGTTCGCGAGTATCCCCCCGACCTTAGCGGCCGCGATCACTATGACATGGGGAGACGCGTCGGCTACGAATGCCTCCACGTCGCTCTGTCGCCGCAAATCGACTACGTCGCGACCGACGGTAACCACGTCGCACTGTTCGCAAGTTAATCGTTTGACCACCGCCCCGCCCACCATTCCGCCATGCCCGGCAACCCAGACGCGCTTTCCGCGAAGGTCATACGTCATCTCATAGCGTCTCCGATCGTCTCGTATCTTCAAGCCCAGGCGACGGTGTCCGTTCCTCCAGACTTACCGGCAGATCAAGGCCAAGCTGTTTTAGGAGCCCGTAGCGGAGTGCAGCCTTGTAGTCGCAATCGACCATCTCCCTACACATCTCACGAGCGGTGATTTCGGGCACCCATCCCAATTTTTCCTTAGCCTTCAGAGCATCGCCAAGGAGGGACTCGACTTCCGCAGGTCTGAAATACCTGGGATCTACACGGACAATCACATCGCCCAACCTAAGTTCAGGCGCCAAATCGCCCTCGATCGCTGCGACTACTCCAACCTCATCACTGCCTCTGCCAGTGAATTCGAGCGCTACGCCAAGATCGGAAGCGGCCCAGACGATGAAGTCGCGGACCGAGTGTTGCCGTCCCGTGGCGATGACAAAATCCTCGGGCGTCTCTTGCTGCAGCATCATCCACTGCATGCGAACATAGTCTTTGGCGTGTCCCCAATCGCGGAGAGCATCGAGGTTGCCCAGGTAGAGACATTTGTCGAGGCCGAGGGCAATGTTGCAAAGTCCACGTGTGATTTTTCGCGTCACGAAGGTTTCCCCGCGACGGGGGCTCTCGTGATTGAACAATATGCCGTTGCAGGCATACATCCCGTAGGCTTCTCGATAGTTCACCGTGATCCAGTAGGCGTAGAGTTTAGCAACAGCATATGGCGACCTGGGATGGAACGGTGTGGTTTCACGTTGGGGTGTCTGTTGAACCAGTCCGTAGAGCTCGGATGTCGACGCCTGATAAAACCTCGTTCTCTTTTCTAACCCCAAGAAGCGGATCGCCTCCAGCAGCCGCAGGGTACCGATACCATCAACGTCAGCTGTGTATTCGGGAGCCTCGAAGGAAACTTTGACGTGTGACTGCGCTCCTAGATTGTAGACTTCGTCGGGTTTGATTTCGCTGATCAAGCGGGTAAGGCCGGAGGTATCCGATAGATCGCCATAGTGCAGTGTCATCCCAGAGGCTGCGGTGTGGGGATCTTCATAGAGATGATCGATCCGCTGGGTATTGAAGGACGACGCCCGGCGCTTGATCCCATGCACCTCGTAGCCCTGCTGCAGCAATAGCTCGGCTAGATAGGAGCCGTCTTGCCCTGTGATGCCGGTAACGAGGGCTTTTTTGCTCATGGGTCTCCGCCACTTCTGCGTCAGCTAAGACGCGCCCGTACTCATCTCGTCTAACCTGCTTAGAGCTATAGACATCAAATTGGCGCGGCTCAATCAGCCCGCCGGCCTGCGCCCAGATCGAGGCTGCACTGTCGTGTGTCGCTTTGAACCCCCGTCACTGTTCGCTCAGACGCGACTTAACCCTTTAGAAACCCTGCTGAAGCGGCATTCGGCGAGTTAATGGTCGCCTAACCTGAATACCAGTAGCTTCAGGCACTTACCTCGGGGGACGGGTATGCGTGTGCTCATCGTGGACGACAGCCGCTCGAGCTTGGCGCTGATCGGTTCACTGGTTGAACGGATTGACGGCGTCCAGGTCCAAACCTGCCTTGATCCGGTGGTGGCGACAGATCTCTGCAAGCGGCAGCAGTTCGACCTGCTCTTGGTCGATCACGTTATGCCCGGCATGGATGGCGTGGAGTTTACAAGCATTCTGCGCGAACAAGAAGGCTACCGCTTAGTGCCGGTGGTCATGGTGACATCCGATATGGACCGCCACACGCGCATCGAGGCTATCCGCGCTGGTGCCACCGATTTCGTCAACAAACCCTTCGATCCAACAGAACTTGAAGCGCGGGTGATCAACCTCCTCCGATTGCGAGCAGCACAGGTGGAATTGGCTGATCGCGCCAACTGGCTAAGCCGTGAAGTCGAGCTGGCTACCGCCCATCTGCTGGCGCGCGAGGAGGAGATCATCTGGCGGCTCGCCCGCGCCATCGAGTATCGCGACGGAGATACTGGTGAACACGTCTCTCGTGTGGCCCAGATCAGCCAGTTGATCGCCGAGGGAATTGGGCTGTCGCCCCAGCGATGCCGGACGATCTACCTTGCCGCGCCTCTCCATGACATCGGCAAGATTGGTATCGCTGATGCGATACTGAGCAAGCCTGGCAAGCTCACCGATGATGAGTTTAAGACCATGCGGGAGCATGTGACCATCGGTGCCCGAATTCTCGAAGGCGCATCCTCAGACCTGATCAGGACTGCCGAACTAATCGCGCAAAGCCACCATGAGCGTTGGGACGGCACCGGTTACCCTGATCGGCTCTCGGGAGCCGATATTCCCGTCGAGGCGCGGGTAGTTGCGATCGCCGACGTCTTTGACGCGCTGTGCTCCGAACGCCCCTACAAGCCTGCCTGGCCGATCGAAAAGGCCTTCGCCGAAATCGTCGCATCGAGCGGCACGCATTTCGATCCTGCTTGTGTCGACGCCTTCCGAGCCAAGTGGGGGGAGATCGAGCAGGTCATGCAGGTTGATCCTGAACCCGGGATTGCCGCCCTCTGATTTGGGTGTCCGGCCGCAACAACTTGCGATTTCAGGTTTGGGAACGTCATTCCGACAACGCCTGTGACTCTCGGCCTTTCGAAAGGCCGAGTAACTCACCGCGCTTCAAGTAACGGCTCCCTAGAACTTGATTCGAGACTCCGCCAGTGCGCGGAAGGATTCGGCGCGTGTGAATCATGACTGCCCCTCGGAGAGTCGTGCGGAAGATAGACTCCGTATCGTCATCGTGATTATCACTGATGTACTTTCACAATGGGAATCATCGCCGTTTCCGGTTGAGTAACCAGCAATTAAGGTCCGGCATGTAACTTATGACATACGCCGGATGGGAATACGGCGATCTGAGACGTGAATAAAGGCGTTCGAAAGCACTTCATCGGATCTTCGAGATCCAATCCTAAACCGCTTCCCAGCGTATCTCTGCGGTAGAGTAGTCCATGTATTGCGTAATGCTCGTACTGGCCCGGTCATGGTCATGACCGGAGGCAGCCCCTATCTGGCCGAAATCAGCGGCGACGCTGGCATCAGGCATATCCAAGCCATCACGGAAACGTTGCGCAGCGCGCTTGCTTCCCATAATGCGGTGCTCGTGTCGTTAGACGAGGCGACGTGCGTCGATGTCAGTACCCTCCAGGTGCTGCTCGCGGCTCACAAACAGGCTGACAGCCTCGGCAAGTCGCTCGCCATGGCAGGACCTGCCAAGGGTCGCCTACGCGAACTCCTGACCGAAACGGGATTCCTTGATGCCGAGGGTGCGGCTGTGTCCGCTGAGGCTCGCTTCTGGGTCACTCCACTCCATCAGCCAAGGACAGTGTCGGCATGAGCAAGACCATTCTCACCATCGATGACTCTGCATCCATTCGCCAGATGGTGTCGATGACCCTGCAGAGCGCAGGCCTGGATGTCGTTGAAGCCATCAATGGCGCCGACGGCTACACCAAGGCGACGTCGCAGACGGTGCACGCGGTCATCACCGATCTCAATATGCCGGTGATGAACGGCATCGAGTTCATCCGCAAGTATCGCGAGCACCCCTCGAGCAAGGGCGTGCCGATCATCCTTTTGACCACCGAGTCCAACGAGGACCTCAAGCGCCAGGCCAAGGAAGCGGGTGCGACCGGCTGGATCGTGAAGCCGTTCAAGCAGGACCAACTCCTCGCCGTCATCAAGAAGGTTACGGGCGCATGAGCTTCCCCGATCCTACCGAAACCTTCCGCCAGGAAGCGCGGGAGCTGCTCGAGCAGCTCGAAAGCGGTCTGCTCGACCTTGAGCAGAACCCCGGCAATGACGACCTCGTCAACTCTGCCTTTCGGGCGCTCCACACCATCAAGGGCTCGGGCGCCATGTTCGGGTTCACCGCCGTAGCCTCGTTTGTCCACGAGTTCGAAACTGCCTTCGACCGGGTCCGCAAGGGCCAGGCGCCGGCTTCTCCCGAACTGGTCGGGGTCGCGCTCGACGCCAAGGACCACATTCACCAGCTGATCGAGCACCCTGATGCGCAGATCAGCGGTGGCGAGGAGATTCTCGAAGCTCTCCGCGCTGTGCTCGACGGTGCTCCAAAAGGCGGCGCCGAGATCGATCTTGACGCGACGCCCGAGCCGCAGCTCCAGGCCACACCAGCGCCGGAAGCCAAGCGCTGGCGCCTCCGCTTCAGCCTCCCCTCCGATGCCTTGGTGCACGGCACCAATCCGCTGCTGCTGCTGGACGAAATCCGGGCCATCGGCCCTTGCGTCATTACCCCGATCACCGATGCCATCCCGCCGCTGGACCTGCTCGATCCGGAGGCGGCGTATATAGGCTGGCAGGTTGACATCACGGCCGATGATCCCGCCGCTGCGCTTGAAGATGTCTTCCTTTTCCTGCGCGACGGCATGGAACTCTCGCTCGAGCAACTAACCGAAACAGAGACCGCTAACCTCTCGGCACCAGTAGAGGCGCCAGTATCTGAGCCCCAAACAGACCCCATGGCCGCGTCGACGCCTCTTAAGGCCGCCAAAACAAGCCCTAAGCAGGCCAAGATTGCCGACAAGGAGCCCGCACCGGAGCGCCAGGTCTCCTCGTCCATGCGCGTCGATGCCGAACGGCTGGACGAACTGATGGATCGGGTCGGCGAACTGGTGATCGCCCAGGCCCGGCTGACCCAGATCGCCGCCCAAAGCAGCGACGGCAATCTCAAGACGATCGCCGAGGAACTCGAGCGCCTGAGCTCAGGCCTGCGCGATACCACCATGGGCATTCGCATGGTGCCGATCGGGACGCTGTTCGGTCGCTTCCGGCGCCTCATCCATGATCTCTCGCGCGAACTGGGCAAGGAGATCGAGTTCGTCACCACCGGCGAGGAAACCGAGCTCGACAAGACCATGATCGAGCGTCTCGCCGACCCATTGGTCCACCTCATCCGCAACTCGGTGGACCACGGCCTTGAGGATGCAGAAACCCGCCAAAAAACTGGCAAGCCCGGTAAGGGCACGGTGCGCCTCTCGGCCGTCTATGCTGGCGCCGAAGTGGCAATTTCCGTCTCCGACGATGGTGCCGGGCTCAATGCCGAGCGCATCCGCGCCAAGGCGGAAGAGGCGGGACTTCTCGCGCCCGACGCCAAGATCGCCGACCAGGATCTTTGGCAGATGATCTTCGCTCCAGGGTTTTCGACGGCCAAGGAGGTGACCTCGCTCTCCGGCCGCGGTGTTGGGATGGATGTGGTGCGCCGCACCATCGATGGGTTGCGCGGCAGCATCGATGTCGCGACAACGCCGGGCCACGGCTCGACCATGACCCTGCGCCTGCCACTGACCCTGGCCATCATCGATGGCATGCTGGTCCGGGTCGGCAATGGCCGGTACACCATCCCGCTGTCGGCGGTGGAAGAATGTGTCGAGCTGCCGGAGGGCGTCGAAGCCAATGCCCGCGGCCGCAACTTCCTTGATATCCGCGGCAGCCTCGTGCCGTTCCTGCGCCTGCGCGAAGTGTTCGGGACTGCGGCGCCGGTCGAGCCGCACCAGAAGGTGGTGATCGTCTCCTCGGGCGAGGGCCGGGTGGGTCTGGTCGTCGATCAGATCATCGGCAACAACCAGACCGTCATCAAGCAGCTGAGCAAGCTGCATTCGGGGATCAAATCGTTCTCTGGCGCCACCATTCTGGGTGACGGCAGCGTAGCGCTCATTCTCGACACCGCGCATCTGGTCGCCCACGGTCAGAGCTATGTCGATCACTCTCGTGAACAGGGGAGGGCAGCATGAGCGCTGTTCCCAACACTTCGATGAAGGCGCTGACGCTACGCCTCCAGGACGAGCTCTTTGCCGTGGAGGCGGGCAGCGTCCGCGAGATCCTTGATCTTGTGCCGATCACCGAGGTGCCCAACGCCTCACCCTTCGTCAACGGGCTGATCAATGTACGCGGCCGCGTCGTGCCGCTGGCTGATCTCCGGGTCATGTTCGGCATGGATCGGCCTGAACCCGATCAAGATACCCGCATCGTTGTCATGGAAGTGGAGATCGACGGCGAGCCGACCGTCGCCGGCATTCTCGCCGACAAGGTCCATGACGTCACCGACATTGAAGCGGCTTCGATCGAAGAGGCGCCCAAGGTCGGCATGCGCTGGCGGCCCGAGTTCATCCGCGGCATCGGCAAGCGCGATGGCGGCTTCATCATCATCCCGGATCTAGGACGCATTTTCGAAACCCAGGGCGCCAGAACGGTCGCCCCAGCAGCTTCAGAAGAAAGGTCTGCATCGTGAGACTGACTATCAAAACCAAACTGGCGGCGGTGTTCACCGTCGTGGTTGCCATGTCCGCGGGGAGCATGTTCGTCGCGCTTCAAAATCTCGGTGCTCTGAACGAGAAGCTCGAGACCATCGTGAACGTACGGGCTGCCAATGTGGTGACATCGTCTCAGATGCAGACGAGCCTTGAGAGCCTGGGTTCGCGCATTCGGGCCCAAATTCTGACGACCGACCCTGACCTCAAGCAGGAGTACATCGCTTCCCTCGAGAGCGACTACACCGAACTGACGAGCGGCCTCGATCAGCTCAGTGCCAACGCCCCAGACTCCGCTACCCTCGAGCAGCTGCCCGTTTTCTCGGCCAAGCTCGATCAGATGTGGTCTGAAGCTCTGGCAACTCAAGAACACACCCTTAAAAACTCCGACGCGACCGCACTCCAGATCAGCCGCAGCGAAGGCAGCGGTGCTTTGGGTGTTTTCGAGGAAACCATGGCCGCGTTGCGCGCTTCACTTGAGCGTCGCGTCGCCTCAGGCGATCTGATGGCCTTTCCCGCCTACCAGGCAGCGACTGAGATGTTCGTAACCGGTAGCGACATGTTCCGGCAGCAGCGAAATGTGCTCCTGGCCGCGTCACAGGATCGCGCTTTGCAGGAGCAGTGGCATGCTGACTACCTTGCTGGCGTCGAGGCGAATGCGGGTCGTATCCCGGACATGCAACGGACAATGCCGCAGGGCGATATGGCTTTGTTCAATGCTGCGAGAACGGCCTACGACGACATGGTTGCGGCCATGAACAAGGCCGTTGCGGTGAGCATGGAAAATGGCGACTACTTTGCGATGCAAACCGCGTCGAACACGAACCTGCTGCTCGAGGAGGCCGATGGCATTTTGCAAGGACTTATCGACCACAATCAGGAGCTTATGGCAGAGGCTGATGTACAAGCTCAGCAACTCTACGAACATTCGATGATGCTATTGATTGGCATTCTCGCCGGTTCGGCCATAATCGCAGCAATAGCCGCCACCTGGATCGTTATCTCGATCTCTCGTGCTCTCTCGAGCGCCGTAAAACTCGCCAATGACGTGGCCGATGGCGACCTCAACGCGACCGCTGCTGTGAAATCGGACGACGAGGTCTCCGATCTCATCAAAGCGCTCAACGGCATGACGGCCAAGCTGCGTGAAGTCGTCGCCGAAGTGACCTCCGCCACCCGCAACGTTGCGGCCGGCAGCCAGGAAATGTCCGCCACGGCCGAACAGTTGAGCCAGGGTGCAACCGAGCAGGCGTCCTCGACCGAAGAGGCTTCCGCTTCGATGGAAGAAATGGCTGCCACCATTAAGCAGTCGGCCGACAATGCATCGCAGACCGAAAAGATCGCGCGCCAGTCCGCTGCCGACGCAATCGCCTCTGGCGAAGCTGTGAACAACGCTGTCACTGCCATGCAGACGATCGCCGAAAAGATCATGGTCGTGCAGGAAATCGCCCGCCAGACCGATCTCCTGGCGCTCAACGCGGCAGTGGAAGCTGCCCGTGCCGGCGAACATGGCCGCGGCTTTGCCGTGGTAGCCTCCGAAGTGCGTAAGCTCGCCGAACGCAGCCAGGCTGCGGCGGCAGAAATCTCTACGCTCTCGGGCACTACGGTAAAGGCCGCCCAGTCTGCCGGCGAAATGCTCGGCAAGCTGGTTCCCGATATCCAGCGCACGGCTGAACTGGTCGAGGAAATCTCGGCGGCCAGCCGTGAGCAGAATGCCGGTGCTAGCCAGATCAACACGGCCATCCAGCAGCTCGACAAGGTCACCCAGCAGAACACTTCGGCTGCCGAAGAAATGTCGGCGACCTCTGAAGAGCTGGCGAGCCAGGCCGAACAGCTGCAATCGGCGATCAGCTACTTCCGGGTCGATGATCGTCACGGTGCCAGCGAAGCTCCACTGGCCAGCCGTTCCAAGCCGTCCACCGCGGCACTGCGCGAGGCGATCCTTGCCAAGGCGCCTCATGTCGCTCCCCGCAAGCCGGCAGCCCGGGCAAGCAGCGGTGGTGGCTTCGATCTTGACCTCGATGACGGGCATGATGCGCTCGACGCCGAGTTCAGCCGCCGCGGCGCGGCCTGAGATCGGCCATGGCGGAACGGGCCCAATACGTAACTCTGGGCGTTGCGGAGGAACTCTTCGCAGCGCCGGTCGAGAAGGTGCAGGAAATCCTGGACATGCGACCCATCGCGCGGCTGCCCCAGGCGCCGGCAGCCCTGCTCGGCATGATCGACGTGCGTGGCCAGGGTGTTCCGGTGGTCGATCTGCGCCTGACCCTTGGTCTGCCGGAGACACCCGACACCGAAAACACCCGCATCATCGTCCTGGCCCTTGCGGGCCGGGGCGGGGATCTGCGGTTGGGGCTGCGTGCCGACCGGGTCTTCGAGGTGACTATCCTCGACGACGATGCCCTCGATCCGGCGCCCCCGGTGAGCGGCCTATGGTCAGGGCGCTGTATCGCCGGCATTGGCCGTCGTAACGGACGCTTCGTGACGGTGCTCGAGCTCGATCGGCTCCTCGGCGATTTTGAAGCCGCCACCTCTCAGGCTGCGTGATCTTCCGGCACGCCCAAATGGGCGTGCCGTCCCTTGTCTGGAGTACCAGGACTTGTCGCTTCTGACCCGCCCCGCGCCGGCCGCGGACCATGCCGACGCCGATCACCTCAGCCATCGTGACTACGGCCGTATCTCCCAACTGATTGGCGATGAAACCGGCATTAAGCTGCCGCCTGCCAAACGGCTGATGATCGAAGGCCGTTTGCGCAAGCGCGTGCGTGCGCTGGGCCTGCGAGGGTTGGACGACTACAGCCATTTCCTCTTTCAGCGCGGCGGCCTCGCCGCTGAACGGGTCCACCTGATTGACGCGGTCACCACCAACAAGACCGACTTCTTTCGCGAGCCCGAACACTTCAACCTGCTCGAGCGCAAGCTCGTCCCGGATCTGCTGGAACTTCGCAACGGTGAGCGGCAGCCTCTGATCAAAGTGTGGAGCGCGGCATCCTCCACAGGCGCCGAAGCGTACACCACTGCCATGGTGCTGGCCGACCTAGCGGCCCAGCGGCGCGATTTCCGCTTCGCCATTTTGGGTACGGACATCTCGACATCCGTGCTTAAACAAGCCGAACGGGCCGTTTACCCAACCGAGTTCGTCGCGCCGGTACCGCCCGAGAAAAACGGTCGCTATCTGATGCATGCCCGCAAACAAGGCTTGCGTCCCGAGGTGCGAATAGTCCCTGAACTGCGCCGGCTCGTCCAGTTCGCTCGGCTCAACCTCATGGATACCTCGTACCCCTTTGACCGGGATGTGGACGTCATCTTCCTGCGCAATGTCCTGATCTATTTCGATAAGGCCGACCAGGAGAAGGTGATCCTGCGCCTGATCGGACATTTGCGGTGCGGCGGTTATCTAATTCTTGGGCATTCCGAATCCATGATCGGTACCGCGGTGACCATGCGTCAGGTTGCCCCCGCCGTTTTCCAGAAGCCGTGAGCAGGGCATGACGTTCTCCAGCCGCAAAATCCGCGTCCTTATCGTCGACGACAGCGCCTCGGTCCGCATGACCTTGAGCGAGATTATTGGCAGCGATCCCGATCTCGAGGTGATGGCGACGGCTGCCGACCCTTACGTTGCAGTCGAGCGCATCCGCCAGGAAGTGCCCGACGTCATGTTCCTCGATATCGAACTGCCGCGCATGGACGGGTTGACCTTCCTGCGCAAGATCATGGCGCAGCGGCCTATCCCCGTGGTCATCTGCTCCAGCCTTGCCGAGGCGGGATCGGATACCTTGATGCAGGCGCTTGAAGCGGGTGCCGTGGACGTGGTGACTAAGCCGCGCGTGGACACCGCCCAATTCCTCCAGGAATCACGGATGCGGATCTGTGATGCCGCCAAGGCCGCTGCGCACGCCAAGTTCCGCGGTGTGCACAAGCCGGCGCCCCGCCTCGTTGTGGAAGCCAAGCTGGACGCGGACGCGATCATCCCACCCCATTCCGAGGCGCGCGCCGCTTCCGTCCGCGCTCGGCAGCCCGATACCGATCCGATCATCTGCATCGGCGCATCCACCGGCGGCACCGAGGCCCTGCGGGAGGTGCTTGAGCCCCTGCCCGCCATCTCACCCGCAATCCTCATCGTGCAGCACATGCCGGAGAACTTCACCAACGCTTTCGCCCGGCGCCTCAACAACATGTGCGCCATCGAAGTCAAGGAGGCCGAGGATGGCGACGTGGTGCTGCCAGGTCGAGCGCTGATCGCCCCCGGCAATCGCCACATGCTGCTGCAACGCACTGGCACGCGCTATACGGTTAGCATCGTCGATGGTCCGCACGTTTCGCGTCACCGGCCATCGGTCGATGTTCTTTTTCGTTCCGCCTCGCAAACTGCCGGTCGCAATGCCATGGGCGTGTTGCTGACTGGCATGGGCGACGATGGTGCGCGGGGCCTGCTCGAAATGCGTCAGGCCGGCAGCTACACCCTTGCTCAGGACGAGGAAAGCTGTGTTGTTTTCGGCATGCCCAAGGAAGCCATTCAGCGAGGGGCAGCGGCCAAAACCGTGCCGCTCAATCGCGTCGCCGGCGAGATCGGCATCTACGCCCGCGCTCCGCGGCGAACCGGGAGTTAATCGGTGATCCCTGCACTTGCGCATGAGCGCTCCACAGCGGCCTCCATCAGCCTAGAGGCGCTGATCGCCGCACTGGCCGAACCCCGCGAACAGATAGAAAGCACCTTCGTATCGGTTGGTGCGCGCCTGTCTGAAGGCGCCACTCTGCTCAACCGGGTCACCAAAGTCTTTGAAGCGCTACCCGCCCAGCTCGAAAGCCCCGAGCTCAAGGACGCGGCAGAGCGGCTCCACGCAGTTGGGCACGAGGCTGAGGCGATCTCAGCCCTTTTCGCAACCGAACAGGCGGATCTTGCTCGGCTCGTAGAGGTCGTCACCGCGGCGCATCACCCGATCGCGGATTTGCGTCGAACGGTAAAGATGATGGGCATCGTCGCCATCAACGCCCGCGTGGTTGCTGCGGCCGTCGTGGGAGATCGCGACGACTTCGACGTGTTTACGACCGACATCGCCAAGCTTTCCGACGGCGCCAACCAGACCCTTCAAGAATTCACGGCGGTCTACCGCCAGCTTGTTGATGCGGTAGAGTCCGCAGCCCAGCAGCGGCAGCGCTTCGAGACCGCTCACGCCCACAGCCTGACCGCTTTAGCGCAGAGCTTGCGTATAACTCTTGGCTCGGTTGCAGCGCAGCAGCATCTGTCGGTGGAGAGCAGCTCGGAAACAAGCCGTGTCACCCGCCAGATCGTCGGCCGGATCGCGCAGGCCGTGATGGCGCTGCAAGTCGGCGACGCAACACGGCAGCGTCTCGAGCACGTCGAAGCAGGGCTGGACAAGATGTGCAGACTGCTCGATGGCGATCTATTAGAGCAGGACGCTGCAGACATCCGTGCTGTGATCGGTACCCTCGAGGCCCAACAACTCGCCGCTGCAACCGAGGCCTTCTCGAGCGATATCTCGGAAGCCAACGATGCGCTTGCCGAACTTGCCAGCGATGCCCGCAGCATCATGGACCGGAGCCGCAGCATCTACGGCGACGGGAAAGGTAAATCGGCTCTGACCCAGCTCAGCACCGAGGTGCGTGCTGCCGCCGCCGTGCTGCGTAATTGCGACGGCGAGCGCACCAAGCTCGGCGTCGTGGCAAACGCTGTTCAGAATACAGTCAGAATTCTCCTCGGGCACGTTGAAGCGGTCCAAGAAATCGAGGCAAACATGCGCCTTGTAAGCCTCAATGCGGCAGTGAAATGTGCCCAGCTTGGCCCCCGCGGCGCCGCGCTCAACGTCATCGCCAGCCAGCTGCGGGAGCTCACCGGCGAAACGGTCGCAGCCGCCGAATCTGCAATGTCAGGCCTGCACGAGGCGGCCGAACTGGCGCAATCCTTCGGGGCTACCGCGACCGGAGCTGCCGCCGGCAGGATTGGCGAATTGGAGCAGCAGGCAAACGGCGCACTTTCGATGCTCGAGGCAGTCGACCGCTCGCTGGCGGAAGCCTTGGCGACGCTCAACCGAGACGGGCCGATCGTTATCGGCCTACTTGGGCAAGCCGCCAACACCTTTGGCAATCACTCCGACATCGCCGAATCCCTGGCGGATTTGCAGCTGCAACTACTGGATCAATGCTCCTCAGAAGTGCCGCAGGAGTTTGCTCCTGTTCTGGTTGAAACGCTCAGCGAGCTTCGCAACACTTACACCATGGGCGCAGAGCGGCAGATCCATGATGGTGTGTTCGGCCGGGCGGTCCCGATGCCAGTTGCTGCCAACGACCAGCCGGCCGAGGCAGAGCTCGACGACATCTTCTTCTGATGCCGCCCTAGGGCGTATAGGGCTTGAAGTGCTTGGAGAGCTTGAGGCTCTGCGCTTGGTAATTGGACCCCAGCGCACTGCCATAGAGCCGCTCGGGCGGCTCGGCCAGTTGCTCATAGATCAGCCGCCCGATGGTCTGGCCGTGCTGGAGCAGGAATGGCACCTCGCGGCTGCGCACCTCCAGCACTGCGCGGCTCCCTGTGCCCCCCGCGGCTGAATGCCCAAAACCGGGATCGAAGAAACCGGCGTAATGAACCCGGAACTCACCCACTAGCGGGTCGAACGGCACCATTTCGGCAGCATGAGTGGGCGGCACGTGCACGGCCTCATCGCTCACGAGAATGTAGAACTCATCGGGATCAAGGATGAGTTCTTCGCGGCCGCGGTTGAAGATGGGCTCCCAGAAGTCGAGCACATCGAGCGCGCCCTTCTTGTCCACATCAACCACAGCGGTGTGACGTTTGGAACGGAAGCCAACCAGCCCGCTGCGCCCATCTCCCTTTAGATCGATCGACAGGGCTATGCCGTCTCCTACCGGGTGGTTGCCAGCGAACACCAGCGTATCACTGGCGTGGAGGGCCTGGTGCTCTGTGGCCGACAGCCGTGTATCGCCAGAGCGGAAGCGCATCTGGCTCAGCCGTGAGCCAGTGCGCACCAACACCGGGAAAGTTCGGGGGCTGACCTCTAGATAAAGGGGGCCCGCATACCCGTTCGGCATCTGGTCGAAGCCGCGGGCTCGATCACCGATCACCCGCGTGAACACATCAAGCCGGCCAGTGGAACTCTTGGGGTTGGCTGAGGCGCTGACGTTCGGCGGCAGTGCGAGGCCTTCCTGCAGCGGCACGAGGTAGACACAGCCCCGCTCCAGCACGGCGCCGCGCGTGAGATCGATCTCGTGCAGCTTCAAGGCATCAATGCGTTCAGCGACGGAGTGACTGGGACCAGGCAAAAAGCTCGACCGGACGCGGTAGGCCACGTCCCCCAACCGCAGATCCAGGCTTGCCGGTTGCACCTGGTCGTCGTCGAAGGGGCGGGGCATACGAATGGCATCGGTCTGCCGCAGCTTTTCGATCAGCCGGGCAGAGAAAACTCCTCTTGGCCAGCGCTCTTGCTCGTCCATGGCGATGGGGTTCCTGCGGTGCTTTGATCTTCCCTACCAATCCCGGTGATTGACGCCAACAGACAATTGGCTTTACATCACAGCCCAGTGGTGATTTGGCCGGTCGCTTGCAGCCACTTAAAAGAAATTGCTAAAGACCGTTGGAACCGGCCGCCATTCGCGTGCCGGTTTTTTGTTGGAAAGTGTGCTGATGTCCAAGGCGAACAATCCCCTCCAAGATCCCGCCCGTCGTTCGGCCGCAACGCAGATGGTGCATGGCGGCACCAAGCGCTCCGAGTTCAACGAGACCAGCGAAGCGCTATTTCTGAATTCCGGCTACGCTTATCCAAGCTCGGAACATGCCGAATTGCTGTTCCAGGGCAAAGTACCCGGCGGGCACAATTACTCGCGTTTTGCCAATCCCAGCTATGACATGTTCCAGGATCGTATGGCGCTTCTGGAAGGCGCTGAGGCAGCCCGGGCCTTCGCTACGGGAATGGCGGCGGTGACCAATGCGATCATGAGCCAGGTGCGGGCGGGCGACCATATCGTGGCCTCCCAGGCGCTGTTCGGTGGCTGCCGCTATGTGGTGGAGGATTATGCCCCGCGCTTTGGCGTTGCTTCCACGCTCGTCGATGGCCGCGATCCCGCCAACTTCGCTGCAGCGATGCAGCCGAACACCAAGATCGTGTTCATCGAAACCCCCACCAACCCGACGCTGGAGCTCGTGGACATTAGGGCCGTTGCGGATATTGCCCACGCTCATGGTGCAAAGCTCATCGTCGACAATGTCTTCAGCACAGCCCTCTACCAGAAGCCGCTGGAGCTGGGCGCCGATCTGGTCACCTATTCCGCCACCAAGCATATCGATGGACAGGGTAGGGTGATGGGCGGCATCGTGCTTGGTTCGAAGGCGCTCATAGAGGGCGACATTCACACCTTCCTACGCCACACCGGTCCGACCCTATCGCCATTCAATGCCTGGGTACTGACCAAAGGGCTCGAGACCTACGCTCTGCGGGTCAGGCAGATGACTGACAGCGCCGAGAAACTCGCCGAAGCGCTGGCATCACATCCCAAGGTCGAACGGGTGATCTACCCGCATCATCCCAGCCACCCGCAATATGAGCTGGCCAAGCGGCAGATGCTGCGCGGCTCGACCTTGATGGCGCTTGACGTCAGGGGAGGGCAGCAGGCGGCGTTCACGCTGGCAGACTCGCTGGCGGTGATCCTGATTTCCAACAATCTGGGTGATGCCAAGTCGCTGATCACCCACCCACGCACCACCACCCACCAGCGGTTGACGGAGGAAGTCAGGCTGGCAACCGGCGTCACCCCGGGTCTGCTGCGCCTCTCGGTGGGCTTGGAGGATCCCGACGACCTGATCGCCGATTTGTTGTATGGCCTGGACCAGGTCTGACGTGGTGAAGGGGACCCATCTGGCAACCCGAGGTGCAATGGCGCTGTTGCTGCTTTCGCTCGGCAGTGCAGCAGCATTTGCGCAGGTAATGCCTTATCATGCGGATCCAACCGCTCGCGAGCTGGCGCGGGACAACACAGTCCCTGCGATCCGCTTTCTGACCACTGCCGACTTCCCGCCGTTCAACTTCCGCGACGCTAGCGGCGAACTCATCGGCTTCAACGTGGATCTTGCGAAGCGCATCTGCGCGGAAGTGGATGTCGCCTGTACCATCCAAGCCTGGCCCTGGGACCAGGCTGCGGACGCCCTGGCCGACAATCAGGGCGATGCGCTGATCGCCGGTCTATCGCTGACGCCGGAGAATGGCGAACGCTTCGACTACTCCTCCGTCTACCTTGAACTCCCCGGCCGTTTCGTCACCCGCACGGAAGATTTGCCTGACTTCGATGTGTCCGGCGTGAGCGTCGACACAGTGGGCGTGCGTGCGGGGAGTGCGCATGAAGCTTTTCTCGCCCGCTACATCCCAGGTGCCGAGATTGTCGGACATGACAGCGAAATCGAAGCGCTCCAAGCGCTGCAGGCGGGGGATGTGGATGTGTTCTTCGGCGATGCAATGCGCGCCTCGTTCTGGCTGAACGACAATCTCGACTGCTGCGGCTTTGCCGGCGAGCCCTACTTCCGTCCCAAGCTCTTCGGGGAGGGCTTAGCCATTGCCCTGCCGGCAGGGCAAGACAACATGCGGCACGTCATCGACTGGGCGCTGGTGCGGCTGACTGAAAGCGGCGCCCTGGATGAACTCTATCTGCGTTGGTTTCCAGTGGGGTTCTATTAAGCCGGCATGCGCCGGTGGCGGGCGCGCGCCGCGACCTCAATCGCGGCTGTTGTCAGGCGATCAAGCTCCAGTCGGTCGCGCAGCATCTCAAGAAACCGCAGTTCCTCCTGCTCGAGGAACAGATCGACAGCCGTCACCTCGACAGCGAGCGCATATGCGGTGTCCTGCAGTTTCTTGGGCAGAGTGTCGATCACCTGGTCGAGCAGACCATCAAGACCTTCAGGGCCATTGAGCTTGTCGGCACAGGCGTTGGCTACGTCCTCCAGCCGGTCGATGTCGAAACCTTCGAACACCGGCAACCTGCCGATAAGTGCCTGAATGCGCGCAAGCTCCCGATCGGTGATGGCGCTGTCGGAGGTGGCGGCGACGATCATCAGATGGATAAGTGCATCTTGTGCGGCAGTGGACATGGGGCTTCCCTGTTGCTCGAATGGCGAACACCTAGGCATCCTCCGCCAGCTTGGCAAGCGCCTGCCACGTTGACGTTGGCGATGGGGGATGCAACACACCAGCCGCACTCTCTTGTTGAAAGGCTTATTCCTTGTCGCCCGCTCCGTTGCCCGAACTCGATCCGGCGTTCTTTGACGCTGCCCAGACTGCCCGTGCCTGGCCGTTCGAGGAAGCACGCAAACTGGTCAAGCGGCTGGAAAAGAGCGGCAAGGGAGAGGCCTTGTTCGAGACCGGCTACGGCCCCTCTGGCCTGCCCCATATCGGCACCTTCGGGGAGGTGGCGCGCACCACCATGGTGCGAACCGCCTTTCGCCTGCTGACCCGCGACGAGATCCCGACGCGCCTCATCTGCTTTTCCGATGACCTCGACGGCATGCGCAAGATTCCCGATACCGTACCCTCCAAGGAGGCCATGGAGCCGCATCTGCAAAAGCCGCTGACTTCGGTGCCGGACCCCTGGACCAATGAGTTCACCAGCTTTGGCGATCACAACAACGCCATGCTGCGCCGGTTTCTCGATACCTTTGGGTTCGACTACGAGTTCGCCAGCGCCACGGACTACTACAAGTCCGGCAAGTTTGACGCGGTGCTGCTGCGTGCGGCTGAGCGGTACGACGATATCATGAAGGTGATGCTGCCCACGCTGGGCGCCGAGCGGCAGGCGACCTATTCGCCTTTCCTGCCCATCTCTCCGATCAGCGGGCGCGTCCTTTACGTGCCGATGAAGGAGGTCAACGCCAAGGACGGTACAATCACCTTTGCCGACGAGGATGGTGGCGACACTACTCTTCCGGTCACGGGCGGCAATGTGAAGCTGCAGTGGAAGCCCGATTTCGGCATGCGTTGGGCCGCCCTGGGCGTCGATTTCGAGATGTTCGGCAAGGACCACCAGACCAATCAGGTCCTTTACGACAGGATCTGCGCCATCCTGGGCGGCACACCGCCGGAGCACTATGTCTATGAGTTGTTCCTCGATTCCGAGGGGCAGAAGATCTCCAAGTCCAAGGGCAATGGGCTGACCATCGATGAATGGTTGACGTATGCCTCCACCGAAAGCCTGGGTCTTTACATGTTCCAGAAGCCTCGGGTGGCCAAGCGGCTCCACTTCGATGTCATTCCCCGTCAGGTGGATGACTACTATGCGCATGTGGCTGCCTACCAAACGCAAGACGTGGCAGCGCGGCTGGAGAACCCGGCCTTTCATGTGCATTACGGTGATGTGCCGAACCCCGAAGTGCCGCTGAGCTTTGCGCTGTTGCTCAACCTTGTGGCGACGGCAAACGCCCAGGAAACCAAGGTTCTGTGGGGCTTTATCTCGCGCTATATTCCCGGGGCGAGTGCGGCGAGCCACCCGGAGCTGGATAAGCTGGCCGGCTACGCCGTGCGGTACTTTAACGACAAGGTCAAGCCGCTCAAGACGTATCGCGCAGCAACGGAACAGGAGCGGGCGGCCCTGCAAGATCTGCATGATCGGCTGGCTGCGCATGAGGGGTCGATCGACGCCGAAGAGCTGCAGAACCTCGTCTATGAGATTGGAAAGACACACCAATTCGAGCCGCTGCGCGACTGGTTCAAGGCCATCTACCAGGTGCTGTTGGGCGAGGACCAGGGGCCGCGCTTTGGCTCGTTCATTGCCCTGTTCGGGGTGGCTGAAACGCGTGCCTTGATCGCCGAGGCGCTGGCCGGGAAGCTCCTCAAAACCGCCTAGCTCGCTCGATCTACTGTCGCAAATGCGCGCTTAGGGGTAACGGACTGTTGCCCGTGGACGCAGCAATTCGCTACTGACTGGCCCAAATAATGCGCGCCACCCATTCAAGATCGACGAGGTCGATAATGCGGGGCGCATAGGCGGGGTTGAGCGAGTGCAATTCGATCTGCTTGGCCGTTTGGCGGTGGAGGATTTTTGCCATTACCTCGCCGTCCCGAGTCTTGACGACGACACGATCACCGCGCCGCACCTGCTCGGTTGGTGAGACGACGATCCGGTCGCCTTCGCGATAGAGCGGCTCCATGGAGTCGCCCTGCACTTCGAGCGCATAGATGCCGTTTTCACCGGGTGAGGGCAGGGCAACTTCGTCCCAGCCCTGACCGGCGGGAAAACCAGCGCTGTCGAAGAAGCCGCCGGTGCCCGCTTGCGCAAGGCCAAGGAGTGGCACGGTGGGAAGAAACCGGCGGGTACCTGTTTGCAGAAACGTGCCGCCCGCAAGGAAGCTGTCAAAGCTCTCGCCGGTAACTTCGAGCACCTTGGCGATGCTCTCGGTCGAGGGCCAACGCTCGCGGCCATCCTTGCTGACGCGCTTGGAAACGTTGAAGGCGGTGGCATCGAGACCGGCCAGCTTGGCCAGCGCCGAAACGGAGTGGCCATGCCGACGCGCCAGGGCGTCGATCCCATCCCAAATGGCGCTATGTGAGAGCATGGCAATTTCCTTCAGAGGAAATCAATCTTAGGTGCGGAAGATAGTCCTATATGTAGCGGTGGGGGCTTGGCTTGTAAAGCGCTCGCGGCGCTTGATGGGCAAAGCGCCGCCTATTAGGGTCCGCGCCATGACGCATCCAGAGCTCATCTACAAGATCGCCACTCAAACCGCCTATGGTCCTGCTCGCACCAGCGACAGTTTCGAGGGCATGCCCATCGACGCATCGGATGGCTATATGCACTTCTCGACCGCCGAGCAGTTGCAGGAAACCCTGCGGCTGCACTTCAAGGGACAAGCCGATCTGGTGCTGCTGGCGGTTCGCACGAATGACCTGAGTGATCGGCTGGTCTGGGAGCCATCACGTGGCGGGCAACTGTTTCCCCATCTTTATGGCGGCCCGCTTCCCACGAGTGCGATCGCGTGGGAGGAGACGATCAGCGTTGCCACTGACGGCAGTGTCAGCCTTCCCGAGGCTGCTCGATGATCTTTTCTGCCCTCTCGCCGCTCCTGCGCATGCCGGGGGTCTCCGGCCTGACGCAGCAGACGCTGCTCAAGATGGATCCCGAGACAGCGCATGGTGCAACGATCACCGCGCTGAAGCTGGGCCTGGCGCCAGAGCAAGAGCATGCTGACGGCCCAGAGCTGCGTACGACCCTATGTGGGCTAGACCTCAAGAACCCGGTGGGCATGGCGGCGGGCTTCGACAAGAACGCCGAAGTGCCGCGCCCGTTGGCGCTGATGGGCTTCGGCATGGTCGAGATCGGCACAGTTACGCCGCGCCCGCAATCTGGCAATCCCAAGCCGCGCCTGTTTCGCATCGGCGCGTCCGAAGGGGTCATCAACCGCATGGGGTTCAACAATGAGGGGCATGAGGCGGCTTTTGCGCGGCTTAAAGGGCTGCGCGTGCCTGCGGCCCTAGGCGTCAATATCGGCGCCAACAAGGATACCGAGGACTTCGTCGCCGACTATGTTGCCGGTGTCCGCCGCTTTGCCGATCTCGCCGACTATCTGACCGTCAATGTCTCGTCGCCCAACACGCCGGGCTTGCGCAACCTGCAGGCCGACGAAGCGCTAAAGCGCCTCTTGGGTGAGGTGCTGTCGGCCCGCGCCAAGGCCATGACGCGGGTGCCGGTGCTGCTCAAGATCGCTCCGGATCTCGACGAGGCCGCGCTCGATGCAATCGCTCGCGTCGTGCTCGAGACCGATCTCGACGGGCTCATTGTGTCCAATACAACGATCAACCGCGACATGGTTGCGGGCCAGGAGAATGCGAGCGAAACAGGCGGCCTTTCCGGCAAGCCGCTGTTCATGCTCTCGACGCAGCGCCTGGCGCAGATGCGGCAGCGCGTCGGCGACCTGCCCATCATCGGAGTCGGCGGCATTCACTCGCCGCAAACGGCCCTTGCCAAGTTTGAGGCTGGCGCCAATGCCGTGCAGCTCTATTCGGCTCTGGTCTTTGGTGGGCTCGACCTTTTGGCTGGGATCAAGCGCGGCCTGGTTGCCGCCGTGCGGGCGCAGGGCCAGACCAATGTCAGCCAAGTGGTCGGCAGGAGAACTGAGGAGTGGGCTGCGGGTCGCGGAACGCTCTAATGGGCTGGGGCGAAGAGCCCCGCCTTCCGCCGCTCCAGCGCCCACCAGTAGATCGCGCCGCGGGCCAGGAACCAGGCGTGCATCGCACCCCAGAGGCCCCAATTGCCAAAGGCCGGTTGCAATGTGAGTGCGGCCACCAGAAACACGACGAGCGAAACCACCATACCATTGCGCATGGTGGTGTTGAGCGTGCTGCCGATCAGGATGCCGTCATAGATAAAGGCCGGCATGAAGGTGAGCGCGCAGAGAACGGCTATAGGCAGATAGGCGAGGGCATAGTCGCGCACCGCTTTGTTGGTCGTCATGAAGCCAATGACCCAAGGCCCGCTCAGATACCACAACAGCCCCAGCCCCACGGCGAGCAGCAGGCCCAGTTGCATGGAAAGCCCGTAGGCGCGTTCATAGGCGGGGCGCCAATTGGCGCCGACCGCCTTGCCCGTCAGTTGCTCGGCCGCTTGGGCGATCCCATCCATGAAATAGCCGGCCACCATCAGGAGATTGAGGAGGATGGCGTTGGCCGATAGTGCCACCTCGCCCATGCGCGAGCCCTGCGCGGCAAACCAGGCATAGGCCCCCATGAGGGCCGCGGAGCGGATCATCAAATCGCGGCTGAGCCCAAACATGCGTTTGACGGCGACCGCGTCGCGCAACTCGCCGGGCTCGATCCGCCGCAACACGGCCCCGAACCCGCCATAATGGCGCAGCAGCAGCGCAATGCCGAGCGAGGCGGCAACAATTTGGCCAACCACCGTGGCGATGGCGGCGCCGGGCACGCCCCAGCCCAGGCCATGCACGAACCAGATGGAAAGTGTGATGTCGATGCCGTGGAGCAGGATTTGGAGCGCCATGCCGGTCTTGGCCGCGGCGCGCCCATAGAACCAGCCAAGCAGGGCATAGTTGATGAGCGAGAAGGGCGCCGACCAGATGCGCCAATTAAAATAGTCCGCCAGAGCCGCGCTAGCCCCGGCTTCGGGCGCAAGGAGCGCGGTGGAAAGCCAGAGGATGGGCGCCGCGAGCGCGATCATCAGCACGCCGATGCCGACGCCGAGGAGAATGGCGCGGCTGACATGGAGGAGGCCTTCGCGCGGGTCACGCGAACCGATGGCCTGGGCCACGAGCCCCGCCGTTCCGATGCGGAGGAAGTAGGCGAGCGAAAAGATGATGTCGAAGACCAGCGCGCCCAGCACTAGGCCGCCCAATAGTCCCGCATCCCCCAACCGGCCAATGACCACAATATCGACCAGCCCCACCAAAGGCTCGGTTATAAAGGCGATAGAGGCGGGAAGGGCGATGCGCCACACATCGGCGCGGCGAACGTCAAACGGATATTGCGGGCGGGCAGACAGGGCGGTCATCGGCTAGACTCGGCGGCGGGGAGCCGCGCTTTTCTAGCCTCACGCCAAAGCGCCGAGAAGAGGGATATTCCAGGGCGGGCACGGTTTGCTAGTTGGCAACATCCAGTTCGATGATGACGTCCGCGCGGTCCTGCGACTGCACCACGAGATCATAATTGGGCAGGTCGTTGCGCTCGATATGGGCGCGGTTGCGCTCTTCGGTGAAGAGCCCCTCTTCGGCGTGCCGCTTGAGCAAGCGGGCACGAACGAGGTCGCGCGGTACATCAAGGAAGACGGCATAGTCGAGCAGCGACCGCACGCCGGCCCATGGTGGGTCGGTTAGGAGGAGGTAGTTGCCCTCGATGATCAGCACTCGCACTTCGGGCGGGACGGTAAAGGCATCGTCCACCACATCTTCGATTTTGCGGGAATAGCCGGGGCCGCTGACATGTTCGCGTGCGTGCTTGAGGTGGTGGAGGAAGCTGACAAAGGCGGCACCCTCGAAAGTGTGCGGGGCGCCCTTGCGGTCCGTCTGGCCCAGCTCTTCGAGCTTGGCGTGCCGCATGTGAAAGCCGTCCATCGGCACCAGCGCAGCGCTGCCCGGATGAAGGGCGTTGAGCATGTTGAGAAGGGCGACGCCCATCGTCGACTTGCCGACGCCAGGACCGCCGGCAAGCCCAATAGCGATACGCTGCCCCTGCGCCTCGCTCTCCATCTGCTGGATATGCGGAACGAGCCGCGCCTGCGCTGCCTGTGGGGTGAGCCTCAGCCGCTCCGGCATCAACGCGCCTTGAGCAGGCGCATGAGAAGCCAGATGGGCAGCACCACCGCTGCGCCGGTGAGGATATAGCCGCCAACGCTGCCAAAAGCGCCAAAGCCGTCGCGAATGGCGGTCTCTACCAACTCGATTGCGCCGGACACGAGATCCTGCACATCGACGCCGAAGAGGGTCATGAGGAAGCCGACGACGAGCGACAGCAGAACTAGCCGCACGGCAACGGCGCCCGGCCTGCCGCCGATCAGCCGCTCGATACCACTGCGGCGTTCGTCACGGACGGGGTAGTTCTCGCTCATCGGTGTCCTGGGGCTGGTTGTGGCTCTGTTGGGGGATCATATAGGCTGGATTGTGATTTTAAGAAGGTGCCGCTTGCCAGAATTGTGTCTGATCGGGACCCCCACCCTGCCTCCCCCAGGGAAGGGGAGGAGAAGGGGCGGTGGTGGTGGCACCATCTTGCACCCATCACGGGGTCTCACCTCCTCCTCTGAGGGTAAGGGAGAGTGAGGACCTCTTTGAGCGCGCCTCTCTTGCCCCCTGTCATCGCCGACTGGTTTACGGCCAAGGGCTGGGCGCCGCGAGAGCATCAGCTCGACGTGCTCGCCTCCTGGCAGGCAGGGGCCTCGGCACTGCTCATCGCGCCCACCGGTGCTGGCAAGACGTTGGCCGGCTTCCTGCCCACGCTTACCGATCTGGTGGATGGCGAGTTCGAGGGCCTGCACACCCTCTATATCTCGCCGCTCAAGGCGCTCGCGGTGGACGTGCAGCGGAACTTGACCACGCCCATCACCGAAATGGGACTGAGGATCAAGGCCGAAACGCGCACCGGCGACACCCCAGCGGCGCGGCGCGCCCGGCAGCGCACCAACCCGCCGCACATCCTGCTCACCACGCCCGAGCAATTGGCGCTGCTTATCAGCCATCCCCATGCGGACCTGCTGTTTGGCTCGCTGCGCCGGATCGTGCTCGACGAGCTGCATGCCCTGGTGACCTCCAAGCGGGGGGAACTGCTGTCGCTGGCGCTGGCGCGCATTGCTCGGCTGGCACCGAACCTGCGCATCACCGCGCTCAGCGCGACCGTGGCCCGCCCAGATCTGCTGCGCGACTGGATCGCCCAGCCGGTGCAAGAGGCGCCGACCCAACTCCTCGCCACCACCGGCGGGGCGCCGCCGGAGCTGGAAATCCTGCAAACAGCTGAACGCCTGCCCTGGGCAGGGCACTCGGCCAACTATGCCCATCGCGACCTCTACGAGGTCATCAAGCGGCACAAGACGACACTGCTTTTCGTCAACACCCGCTCACAAGCCGAGATGCTGTTCCAGGGCCTCTGGGCGATCAATGACGACATGCTGCCCATTGCCCTCCACCATGGCTCGCTCTCGGTCGAGCAGCGCCGCAAGGTGGAGGCGGCGATGGTGGCGGGCACTCTGAAGGCTGTGGTCTGTACTTCGACGCTCGATCTGGGCATCGACTGGGGCGATGTCGATCTGGTGGTGCAGGTGGGCGCCCCCAAGGGTAGCTCGCGTATGCTGCAGCGCATCGGCCGCGCCAATCACCGGCTGGACGAGCCCTCCCGCGCCATCCTCGTGCCCTCCAATCGGTTCGAGGTGCTCGAATGCGAGGCGGCGCTGGAGGCGGTGGCCGAACGGCACCAGGATAGTGAGGACCCCATCGCCGGCGGCTATGATGTGCTCGCCCAGCACGTGCTTGGCATGGCCTGCGCGGGCCCGTTTCGGGCCGACGACCTCTATGACGAGGTGCGCCGCGCCTGGCCCTATCGCGACCTGCCGCGCTCCCAATTTGGTCGGGTGCTCGATTTCGTCGCCACCGGCGGCTACGCGCTGCGCGCCTATGAGCGCTATGCGCGGCTGCGGCAGACGCCAGAAGGGGAGTGGCGTATCGCCAATCCGCAGGTGGCTCAGCAATACCGGCTCAATATCGGCACCATTGTCGAGGAGCCCATGGTCAAGGTGCGCCTGGTGCGCGGCCGCGGCTTCAAACGCGGGCAGACCACGGGACCGATCGGCCATGGCGGGCGCGTGCTGGGGGAGATGGAAGAGTGTTTCTTCGGTACTCTCCTGATCGGGGACACCTTCATGTTCGGCGGCGAGATCGTCGCCTTCGAAGGCATGAAGGACAACGAAGCCTATGTCAGCCGCGCCCAATCGGCCGACCCCAAGATACCTTCCTATATGGGCGGCAAGTTCCCCCTTTCGACCTATCTCGCCGAGCGGGTGCGCCGCATCATGGATACGCCAGAGGACTGGTCCAAGCTGCCCGACCAAGTCAGCGACTGGCTGCGCCTGCAGCGCGATGTGTCGGTGGTGCCGCAGCGCGATAGTCTTTTGGTCGAGACCTTTCCGCGCGGCACGCAGAACTACATGGTCTGCTATCCCTTCGAGGGCCGCTTGGCGCACCAGACGCTGGGCATGCTGTTGACGCGGCGGCTAGAGCGGGCCCGGGCGCGGCCGCTGGGCTTCGTAGCGTCCGAATATGCGCTGGCCGTCTGGGGGCTGGGTGACCTCTCGGCGCTGATCCGCACCGACCGGCTGTCGCTCGACGATCTTTTTTCCGAGGACATGCTGGGCGACGACCTCGAGGACTGGTTGGATGAATCCGCGCTGATGAAGCGCACTTTCCGCAATTGCGCGATCATCGCCGGGCTGATCGAGCGTCGCCATCCGGGCAAGGAAAAGACCGGCCGGCAGATCACCATGAGCTCGGACCTGATCTACGATGTGCTCTACCAGCACGAACCCGACCATATCCTCATCCAGGCGACGCGGCGCGACGCAGCGCGCGGGCTGCTTGATATCGGGCGATTGGGCGACATGCTGCGGCGCATCCGCTCCCATATCGTGCACAAGCCCCTGGAGCGGATCTCGCCCCTCGCCGTGCCGGTGATGCTCGATATCGGTCGTGAGCCGATCTACGGGGAAGGCCGCGAATCAGCTATGGCGGAAGCTGCCGACGAATTGATGCGCGAGGCCCTGGGCCGCAGTTGAGCCAGATCCTATATCGAGCCGAGATCAGGGAGACCCCGCTCCTGCGCTTTGCCGGCCACAATTTCGAACCCCTGCCGTCTGGTGGCCTCTATTGGCACAGCCAGGAGACGCTGCTGGTCGCCGATCTCCACTTGGAAAAGATGAGCAGCTTTGCCCGCAAGGGGCATATGCTGCCGCCCTATGATACCGGGTTGACGCTGGCGCGGCTGGAAGCGGATATGCGCCGCACCGGCGCGCAACGAGTGGTGGCGCTCGGCGACAGTTTTCATCGCGACGAGGGCACGACGACGCTGATCGAAACCGATCGGGCGCGCATCGATCTGTTGACCGACCTGTGCGAATGGCTCTGGCTCTCAGGCAATCATGATCCGCGTCCGCATGCCCTGGGTGGCCAGTGCCGGGCGGAAGTGGAACTCGCCGGGCTGACCCTGACGCATGAACCGCGACGGGGTACCATTGGGCTGATGGCCGGGCACCTCCACCCCGCAGCGCGGGTTCATATGGAGGGTCGCACCAGCCGGCGCCCCTGTTTCGTGCACGACAACCGGCTGATGATCCTGCCCGCCTATGGCGCCTCGGCAGGGTCGATCAACATCATGTCCCCGGCATTCACCGGGCTTTTTAACTGGGCGGGCCTTGAGGTCACCATGCTGGGCAAGGGCCGCACCTATCCGGTCAGCCCCAAGCGGCTGGTCGCCGGTTAGCGCTTGAAGAGCACGCCGCCCAGCCAGCCGGTAAACAGCGCGAGCAGGACGGTGAAAAGGCCATAGACGAAGGGCTGCTGGGCCGCGGAAATCGCGAGAAACCGCTCAAAGCCGATCTTGCGGACCGCAAAGCCCTGCGTCTGCCGTGCCACCAGCTCACCGTTCTTGAAGGCATAGATCTGCGCCACATAGGGGCCGGGCGGCGCGTCGCTGGGCAGGGTCAGCCGCGCCGAGTAGAAGTTCTCGGCCAGGAAGTTGACCCCGTTTTCGTTGACGCCGAAGAGGCCCCGCTGGGTCATCAGCCGCACCAACTCGCGGCCGAAGACGGCGGTTCGCCACCATCCCGCATCGGTAGGCACGAGGGTCAGCGCCTCGGGCAGGATGTAGTTGGTGGTCAGCGTGGTGATGTCGGTGATCTCGCGCAGGCGACCGCTCGACAGCACTTGGAAGAAGCTGGGAAAGTTGCGGAACGCCACCTCGTCGGTGTTGAACCAGATCCCGAAATTGTGCGTCATTTGCCGCGCCACGCGGGTCTGGGTCGGCCCCACCACGGCAATGACGATATGGAACGGCCCTTCGACACTCCGCTCCTCCGAGCCCGCATCGGGCGCGATGGTGCCAAAGAAGGTGAGGCGTTCGCCATCGAAGCTGGAGGTGATCTCCACCAAATCGTTGGAGACCTGCGAGACGATGCGAACCGCCTGGGCGGGCACCGCCAGCACGACAAAGGCTAGCAAGGCGAGGAGGAGGCGCGCCATCACAGACCTCCCATCACGGCCATGCTGAACGGGTCGCCCGGCGGTAGGACGAGCGTCAGGCCAAAGCGGATGGCGACGGCCAGCACCAGCAGGGCCAATAAGCCACGAAGCTGCTCACCGCGCAGATATTTGCCGGCGGAGGCGCCGAACTGGGCGCCTGCGGTGCCCCCGACCATCAGGCAAAAGGCGAGGAGGATATCCACGCTCTGGCTCTGCACGGCATGGAGAATGGTGGTGGCGGACATCATTGCCACCACCTGGGCCAGCGACGTGCCGATCACCACATTGCCCGGTACGCGCAGCAGGTACACCAAGGCCGGCACCATAATGAAGCCGCCGCCGATGCCAAGGAGCGCGCCGACAAAGCCGATAAAGACGCCGATGGTGAGCACCGGCAGCACGCTGATATAGAGCCGGGATTTCTTGAAGCGCACGCGCCAGGGCAGGCCGTGCATCCAGTTGTGCTGGTTGGCCTGACGCTCCCGCACGACTACGCCTTGCCGGCGCTTGAGGATCGACCGCACGGATTCATTGAGCATCAGCACGCCCACAAAGCCGAGCAGCACAAGGTAACCGAGCGAAATCACCAGATCCAATTGCCCGGAGCGGCGGAGCAGGTCGAAAGCGGCCACGCCCCCAAAGGCGCCGATAATGCCCGACACAACGAGATAGAGCGCAAGATGGAGGTCGATGCCGCCGCGTCGATAATGGCTGAGTGCACCCGAGGTGGATGCCGCAACAACCTGGCCGGTCACCGAGGCCACGGCGACGGGCGACGGCACTCCCGAAAAGATCAGGAGCGGCGTCAGCAGGAAGCCGCCGCCGATGCCGAACAGGCCGGACAAAAAGCCGACGGCCCCTCCGATCCCCACGAGAAAGAAGAGGTTCACGGAAAGCTCGGCGATCGGCAGATAGACCTGCAAGACCTCTGGTTCCGTTCTAAAAAGACGCCGGCTCATCCTAAGGGAGCGAGCGTCAACAATGAGTCAAAGGCTCCGGCCTTTCGGACGGAACCTTCTGATTTGGCTTAGGTCTCGATCCGTCGCTTGTCAAACGACGGTTCGGTGTCGTTCTAGACGGGCTGGCTGCCGAGCACCGCCAGGAGGCGTGGATTGATGGTGCCGCTCTCGCTCATGCCAGTCGCCCGCTCGAAGCTCTTGATGGCGTCGATGGTCTTGGGGCCGGCAAGTCCGTCTGGCGTGCCGACATCGAAGCCGAGCTTGGTGAGCGCCTGCTGGACGCGGGCGACCACCTCCTTGCTGGTGATCGCTTCGCCGGGGTCAAAGCTCTCCGACCAGGTGCCGAGGGGGGCATAGTTGACCGCCAGGTCGATGGGCTGGGCCTTCCATGCGGCGACTTCGTCATCGAGGCGGCTGACCGCTGCGGCATTGAGCGACTTGGCAATGTCGTCGCGCGCCTTGCCCGCGTCCCCATCGCTTGCAATGGCGGCCAGCGAGAACCATTTGTAGCTCTGCTCGAAATCCTGCACGACGCCGAGCCCGCGAGCATAGAGCATGCCCAGATTGAACTGGCTGTCGGTCATGCCGCGGTCGGCGGCCTTTTCGAACCACTCGGCGGCAGCTTCGAACTCCTGCTCGCCCAGCTGGCCGCTGGCATAGAGAGCCGCCAGATTGTGCATCGCCATGCGGTTGCCCGCTTCGGCACTGCGCTGGTACCAAAGCTTGGCAACCTCTAGGTCCTTTTCCACGCCCTGGCCGGCTTCATAAAGATTGCCCAGGCGGTACTGCGCCGGAACGAACCCCTGCGCGGCAGCGCGTTCGTACCACTTGGCGGCTTCGACATGGTCCTGCGGTAGAGCGCGGCCTTCGGTGAAGATGGCTCCGACCTCGAACTGGGCACGGGCGTCGCCATCGGCTGCGGCCTGGCGCAGTTCGGTCGGACCGAGTGCTTCGGGTGGCAGCTCGAAAGGTTCAGCAGGGTCTGAGGCAGGAGGGATGCTGCCGGTGAACTCGGGCGCTAGACCGGTCGGTACCGCAGGCGTTACCTCAGCTGGAACAGGATCAAGCGGCGCCTGTGAGGTGCTGGCGAATAGCGTCGGCGGCATTGGCGTTTCCGCCACAGCCTGGCTGAAGCTCATCCGCTGCGAGGGATTGATCGAAGCTGTCTCGGTGCTGTCGACCATGTCGATGACGCGCGGCTCAGGCGCGACCAAGGATACCTCTTCGGCAGCGTCCGCTGCGGGCTCAACCGTGGAAGACAGCTCGGGAGAAACTGGGGCGGGCGCCGGAGCGACACTTTCGAGCGGTGCGGGAGTGGCTGGTTGCGCCTCGTTGGCTCGCTGCATGACGAGGTTCAGCGCCAGCATGGAAACGGCCACGAGCGTTGCGGCGAGAAGCAGCGGCCGGCGGTGCCGAACGAGGAAGTTCGGTTGCTGCGGCGCGTCTTGCTCCATCCCGGCGACCGGAGCGGCCGTAGCGGGCGCCTTGGGTTGCTTGACCTGCTTTTCCTTGACCGGTTTTTTGGCCTTGGCAGGCTTTTCAGCTGGAGCGGCAGTGTCGTCTGCCTTTGTCTCGACTGCAGCTTGCCCCGGCATCACCCGCGAGAGGGCACGGCTGATCAGCGAGTTTCCGCTTGCCGCCGGAGCGGGGGTTTCCTGCCGCGCCTGCTGAGCCCGCCGGGCGGCGGCCACAAAGGTGCTGGTGCTGTTGGGCGCCGGCGCCACCACGGGCGCTGCGGCGGCTGGCGGCGGGGGTGGAGCGGCGAAGGGATCGGCCTCTGCCGGGTGGAAGCTGGACTGCGGCCGGGGCGGCGGCTCGACGGCGGAAAGATCGAATTCATGGCGCTGTGGCGCCGTGTTGGCAGAGCTGCCCTTGTTGTGGGTCTTGGCCTCGAGCGCTGCCCGGATGGGGCCTTGCTTGAACCCCGGATCTACCAAAGGAGCGTCATCGGCCGGATTGGCCGGCATGGAGTCGCTCCGGCCAGTGGCACTGGGGCTCGAGAGCGCGCTCAGCATGGCATCTAGGCTGGTGCCGTCCCGTTCGGTCACGGGTTTTGCGGGCGCAGCTTCGCGCCGCGGGGCGGCCGGTGCATCGGGTGCACGTTCCTGCCGTGCCGCCAAAGCTGCTTCGAGACGCGTCAAACGCTCAGCTGTTTCCTTGCCAGCGGTGTTGAAGAGCGATGCCATGCGCTGTTCCAGCGCATCCATGCCGTCATCGCTTATGGCAGACTGCGGTGCCGGCGCCGCCTTGGAGACGGCCTCAGAAGTCTTCTCGGCAACGAGCGTCGCCAGCTTTTCAAGATCGGGCGCTTTGCCCGCTGTCTTGATCAATCCGGCGAGCCGATCCTCGATGCTCTTGAGGCTGTCGGGACCGAACATAGCCACGGGAGCCGGGGCCTTGCGGGTCACCGCCTCGCTGGTGCGCTCGGCCACCAGCGTTGCCATGGCTTCGAGATCTGTGGGCTCACCCTGATGGGACGAATAAAGCTTGGTCAGTCCGTCGAGCTGCGCGCCGGTCTCGTTCATGCGCTGCATCAGCAGCTTTAGCTGGCTTTCGACCTGTCCCGTATCGGCGGGCACCATCTTCTCGGAAAGGGCTTCTATGCGGTCTTCAATACGCTGGAAGTGCGGCTGCATGCCGGCCAATACTGCGTCGCGAAGCGCGCCCACATCCTGCTGGAGGGCGCCGATCTCGGCGCCGGCACCTTCGAAGTCGGCGATACGCGCGGCCAGTGCGTCGACCTTGGCGACGAGCTTGCCCGGAGGCATGTCGCGTTCCTGCATAGCGCGGCTGAACGCAGCCATTTCTTCGGTCAGGCGCTCGAAGTCAGCCGAGGAAATGGCGGTGTTGCGCTCGATGGCATCGATACGGTCATAGACCGCGCGGACGTTTTCCTCGATCGACTGCATGGCCGGCGTGAGCATCGACGCCGTGTCGACCGTTTCGATCGCGGCGCGTTCTTCGCGCACGATCTCGCGTTCCATCTGCTGGACCTGGAGCTCAGCGAGCTTGCCCACAGTGGCCGAGACATCGTCGAGGCGCTTGTTGACAGCGCCGAGGTCCACCCGGGGCGTATCTTCGATCATCGCGCCGAGGGCGGCTATCTGGGCTTCGAGGCGCTTGACCTGGCCGGTCTCGCCAACGGCGCCGGCGAGGAGTTCGACCACATGGGTCAGTTGTTCGACCTGGGCTGCGACCTCGCGCACGCCGTCCTTGCCAGACCGCTGCGACTTGAGCTCACTTTCGAGCCATCCGAGCCGATCCGAGATACCGCCCACCAGTCGGCCCAACTCGCGGAATTCGGGCATGTCGGCTGGGCGGCTGCCCAAAGCTGCCGCTGAGCCCGACATTTGCCGGCCGCGGATCTCGGCGATGGCGTCGGTCAGCGCATCATTGTCGATGCCCGAAGTATCCTCGTCGCGGTCGCTGAAGCGGTCAACGGCGCGTTTGACGGTGCGCAGGGCCTCGCGGCGGCGCAGGGTGGGCTCGGGGCCTTCCACCTGGTCGCGCAGATGGCGCATACGCTGGGCGAGACCGGACAATCCGGGCTCCGGCTCGCGTTGCGGCGCCAATCGTCCTTCCACCTGATCGAGCAAGGCGACCAATTCGCCGCGCAGCGCCTGCCACTCGCCCGGTTGCGGATCGTGTGATGCGGGCAGTTCCTGTTGCCGGTAAGCGCGGGCCATTCGGTAAGTCCCTGTCTGTGACTAGACGGAGCCCTCGCGATTGCACACGAAGGTCTAAGCCTCACTCTTGGGAAAACATGGTAAAGAACCCGTTAAGCACTGCTGCAATATGCAACAACTATGGGCGCATAACCTGTTTACATGCCCACAATTGCTTGCCCAGGAGGAATCGGCCAGCCCCATGACCCGCCGCCGCATCATCATCGTCGACGACCATCCCCTGTTCCGCGCAGCCCTGCGCCAGACCTTGGCCGTGGGCGACACCACCGTCAATGTCGAGGAAGCGGGCGACCTCAACAGCCTCTCGGCGGCGCTCGACGCCGACCGCGATTGCGACTTGGTGCTGCTCGATCTCAACATGCCGGGCGTGCGCGGTTTCTCGGGGCTGTTGCTGCTGCGGGCGCAATACCCCGATATTCCGGTGATGATCATCTCGGCGGTGGAGGACAGCACCGTCATCCGCCGCGCGTTCGAGCTGGGTGCCGCTGGCTATATCCACAAATCGGTTGGACCCACCGAGATTCGCCGGGCGATTGAGACGGTGCTGGCGGGGGAAGTCTTCTTGCCCGCCGGAACGACGCTGGGCAGCGATGACAATCACACCGCGCTGATGCGCCGGCTCTCGACCCTGACGCCCCAGCAGGTGCGGGTGCTGATGATGCTGAGTGATGGCTTGATGAACAAGCAGATTGCCTATGAGCTCTCGATCTCCGAGGCGACCGTCAAGGCGCACGTATCGGCGATCCTGCAAAAGCTCGACGTCGACAGCCGCACCCAGGCGGTGATCGCCGCCGCGCGGATCGAGGAAGGTCAATTCGAGGCGCTGTTCTCGACCGGCGCCGAAAAGGCCTAGCCGGCGCGCTTGACGGTGCGCCCGCTCTGGCTGGCCATGCCGCTGATCAGTGCCCGCAGGGCCGCCGGCTTCACTGGCTTGGTGATCACTGGAATGCCGCGATCCTCCGCCAGCGCGCGGACGGCGGCGCTCCGGTCGGCGGTCACCAGGGCGGCGGGCAAATGGGCACCCAGATTGTGCCGGAGCCACTCGATGGCATCGAGCCCCGAGGTCTGGTCGAGATGGTAGTCCATGAGGACGAGGTCGGGATACCAGCCCTCGAGTAGCCGCTCGCGGTCGATCTGCTTGAGCGAGAGGGCGCCGCGCACATCGCACCCCCAATGGCTGAGCAGGCCATCCATGGCTTCGAGGATCGCTCTCTCGTTGTCGACGCACAGCACCTTGAGATCGAGCGTGGTGAAGCTGGTTTCGGGGGCGACGGGCCCTGTCTCCTCGGCAGTGCGGCTCGGCCGGGTGATGGGCAGGTAGAGCGAGAAGCGCGACCCGCGCCGCTCCTGGCTGTCCACTTCGAGCGACAGGCCCAGCGCCGCGACGAGGCGCTGGACGATGGAAAGCCCCAGCCCCAGGCCCTGCGCCATGCGCGCGCCCCGCTCGAGCCGGGAGAACTCGGCAAAAAGCAGCCGATGCTGGTCGCGGTTGAACCCGATGCCGGTATCGATGACGTCGAGCCGCAGCCGCGCGCCGCGCCGGCGCAACCCCACCAGCACCTTGCCGCCGGGCATGGTGTATTTGATGGCGTTGGAGACAAGGTTCTGCACGATGCGCCCCACCAGGGTCCGGTCGGCCAGCACGGTGGCTGCCGTAGGCACGATGCGCAGCGAGATATTGCGCTCGCGCGCCATGGGTCCGAACTCCACCTCGATCTTGCGCAGCAGTTCGCGCGCCGTCACGGGTGCCGGATTGGGCCGCAAGGCGCCGCTATCGATGCGGGAAATGTCGAGCAGGGCCGACATGATGTCCTCGACCGCGGTCAATGATGCCTCGATGGAGTTGGCGAGATCGGCCAGCCCCGTGCTCTTGGCGCGTTCGATCAATGTCGAGGTATAGAGCCGAGCCGCGTTGAGCGGCTGCAACAGGTCGTGGCTGGCCGCCGCCAGAAAGCGGGTCTTGTCGTGGTTGGCGGCGTCGGCCTTGGCGCGGGCGGTCTCCAGTTCCGCATTGACGCGCGTCAGCGCCGCCGTGCGTTCGGCCACGCGCCCTTCTAGGGTCTGGTTGACGCGCTCCAATTCCTGCTCGGCATGTACGCGCGCCGTCACGTCGGCAACGCTGATGACGAGGCCCCCATCGGGCAAACGACTGGAATAGAACTCCAGGGACTGCCCCGAATCGCCGACGCGCTGCGTCACCGAATTGGGCGCGCCGGTGATGCGCTTGATGCGCTCGATGGCAAGGCCGGCCGGATCGCCTGGCCCGAAGTCGCCGCGGTCGCCGAGAAAGATCGCGATATCAAATAGTGGCGTGCCGGCGCGGGCGAGATCCTCGGGCAGGGCCAGGAGGCTATTGTAACGCTGGTTGGAGGCGACCAGGTGCATGCCCGCATCGAACACCGCGACCCCTTGCGGGATATGGTCGATCGCCTGGATCAGGCTGCTGGCAGCGTTGTGGGAAGAGGCCATGTCACGTGCGTGCTGAGTTCGATGGATCCAACTATCTGCCGCTCCGATTGCGCAAGCAAGGCCGCCCGCGTAACCATCAGGCCTGCTTCGCCGAGACGGTGGAGGGTTCAGGACCTGCGCGGCAGCCGCGCCAAGACGAGAGAGACAATGTTCAAAGAATTCCGCGATTTCGCCGTCAAGGGCAACATGATCGATCTAGCCATCGGCGTCATCATCGGCGCCGCCTTCGGCGCCATCGTCTCATCTATCGTCGACGACATCTTCATGCCGCTGATCGGCCTCGTCATCGGCGGCATCGATTTCTCCAACCTCTTTATCGTCCTCTCCAACCCTCAAGGGATCGAGGTATCCTCGGTAGCGGCGGCCCAGGAGGCGGGGGTTTCCACGCTCAATATCGGCCTTTTCATCAACGCCGTGGTGAAGTTCCTGATCATCGCCATGGTGCTGTTCATGGTGGTCAAGGGCATCAATTCCCTCAAGCGCGAGGCTGCCAAGGAGCCAGTCGAGGAGTCTGCCTCACCCAGTCGAGAAGAGGTGTTGCTGACCGAAATTCGGGATGCATTGCGGGCAAGACCGACGAATCCGACGGGAACTCAGCCTGATGAAAGTCCTTCTACCTAGGAACTTTGTCGTTGACGCGCGGAACCTAGGGAAATATACCTAATTTTACGGAGGGTAGTACGTGTTCTACCGTATGTTTTGTTCAGTACCGGCATGGGGTAATGAACGTATCCCTACGGGATTTTGCTTCAGCCTCAGGGATTAAGGTTCTTGGAAACCCTGTAATACAGGTTTAAACTGGATGGATAGTCTGAAGGGGGAAAGACTAGTGGAAGAGCAAATCTACTACCATCCGGTGCTGAACCGAGATCGACTTGTCCACATCGTTGACACAGATCCGTCCGCCTGCGAGGCGTTGAGTGTTCTTTTTCGCCTCGAGGGTTTCCAGACCACCTTTTCTGTAGATGCAACCCAGTTTGTCAGCGCCCTCGAGCGCCGTATGCCAGACTCTGTGGTGCTCAATCTCAAGCTCGGCGGGGATAGTGGACTGGTGCTGCTCCGGCGCATCAAGGCCATGCGCACGGCAACACCCGTGTTCATGATCGCCGATGGTCCACAGGTCAACGAGGCGGTTGCTGCCATGAAGCTGGGCGCAACCGATGTGATCAGCAAGCCTATCGACACCGAGCACCTGCTGGGTGTGGTGCGCGAGGCGCTGCAGCGCGATGTTCATCTGGGAACGATCAGTTCCGGCCGGCGATCGGTCGAGGTGCGCGGTTTTGCCAAGCTCACAGCCCGGGAACGCGACGTGCTGCAATTGATCAGCAATGGCCTTTCCAACAAGGAAGCGGGCCGGCAGCTGGGCATTTCGCCCCGTACGGTGGAAGTGCACCGGGCGCGCATCATGGAAAAGCTCGGTGCCAAGAACACCGCCGATTTGATGCGGATTGTCCTGACGGGTTGAGAGTTGCCGCTCAGCCGCCCGTGGTCGGCAGGGTCAAGTCGCCCGAGGTCAGCTTGCTGGCGGTAATCGCCGCATCGGCGCGCTCGCGCGGCAGCTCCAGGCTGGTCCAGACGCTGACCAGCGCGTGCCGCAGCGCAAAGATCATCTCGTCGGTATGGAGCGGGGTCGGCGTAATACGCAGCCGCTCGGTGCCCTTGGGCACGGTTGGATAGTTGATCGGCTGGATATAGATATTGTGCTTGTCCAGCAGCATATCGCTGGCCGCCTTGCACTGGCGCGCATCCCCCACGATCAGCGGCACAATATGGGTTTCGGTTTCCATCACCGGCAGGCCAGCATCGGCCAGGATCGCCTTGGTGAGCTTGGCCTGGCGCTGATGCATGATGCGTTCGTGGTCGGAGGCCTTGAGGTGTTCGATCGAAGCGCGGGCCGCAGCGCAGAGCGCCGGGGGTAGGGAGGTGGTAAAGATGAATTCGGGCGCATAGGAGCGCACGGCATCGATGATCGCGCGGTTGGCGGTGATATAGCCGCCCATCACGCCAAAACCCTTGGCCAGCGTGCCTTCGATGATGTCGATCCGGTCCATCAGGCCGTCGCGCTCGGCGATGCCGCCGCCGCGTGGGCCATACATGCCCACGGCATGCACTTCATCGATATAGGTGAGAGCGCCGAATTCCTCGGCAAGGTCGCAAATCTCCTTAATGGGAGCGACATCGCCATCCATCGAATAGACTGACTCAAAGCAGATGAGCTTGGGGCGCTTGCGATCGGTTGCCGCTAGGAGGTCGCGCAGATGGGCGACGTCGTTGTGGCGGAAAATGTGCTTCTGCATGCCCGACTGGCGCACGCCCTGGATCATGGAGGCGTGGTTGAGCTGGTCCGAAAAGATGACGCAATCAGGCAAGAGGCGGGCAATGGTCGAGATCGCCGCCTCGTTGGAGACAAAGCCAGAGGTGAAGACCAGAGCGGCTTCCTTGCGGTGCAGATCGGCAAGCGAGCGCTCCAGCTCCACCAGCGGTCGGTTGGTGCCCGAAATGTTGCGGGTGCCGCCCGAGCCGACGCCCAACCGTCCGGCGGTTTCCTGCATGGCCGAAACTGTGCAGTCGTGCTGGCCCATACCGAGGTAGTCGTTGGAGCACCAGATGGTAATCTCGCGGGCATTGTCGGCTTCGTCGCGATAGAGCGCGCGCGGGAAACGACCCGCAATGCGCTCGAGATCTGCGAAGACCCGGTACCGCTTCTCGGAACGCAGTGTGTCCACTGCTTCTTCGAATATGCCGCGATAATCCATGAAATGTTCCTTTGCGCCGTGCTGCACCGCATGGAGCGCTGCAACGCTCAGCCTTACATAGTGCCGCTGGGGCTGCCTTGACCTAGGTCAATTCGCCGCGCGACCCACCGTCTCGCCTTTCGCGACCGGTTTCGAAGTTGAGAGCCATTCTAAAGTACTCGACTGCGTCTGCCAATGCGCCAATGGCGCACATCTGCTGCCCCAAAATGGCAGAAATGACACGCTGGTAACTGCACCTGGAGTGCCTAGTTGCTGCTCCGCCGCGGAACTTATAGCATCAAGAAAATGCCGCATTTGGGCAGGGAGGTAATCTTGGACAATCTTCAGGCAAGCGCCGCGGTCGAACAGGAAAAAGCACTGCAATGGGCGGCCAAGGCCGTTCGCAAGAATCCACAGGCGCTGTTCACCAACTTTCAGTGGTTCCTCTACAAATCCAAGAACACCGTCTACTTCACCGCCTTCTCCAAAACGGCGTTCGATAAGGCAAGCTTGGGCAACTTCGTCGCCGAGATGGTGTCGTTGGCGCCGCAACTGACGCATGGCTTTGTGGGCGCCCTGCCGGGGCAGCCTTTCCCCAAGCACATCCTCGACGCCATCACCTCGGTGACCGAGGTCGATGATTTCGAAGGCTATCCCGACAAATGGCTGGGCAAGGGTCTCGACATTTTCGAGCGCAAGGACCTGCCCCTGTTTCGCGTCTATGCCATCACCCGCCGTGGCGGACCCGACGAGAAGGGTCATGCCTCCATGGTGCTCGTCCGCTCCAGCCATGCTTTGCTGGAGGGGCAGGATTCCTCCTTGCTGACCCGCTCGCACTCGATTGCCCGCACCGCGGCGCCAACCTCCAAGTCCAAGGCCAAAATCCCGCTCAAGCGCCGTGCCGGTCTTGCGCTCGGCTCGGTACTCATGGCCTCGGTGCAGTTGATTTTCGCCCATGCCAAGCCGGTGCCCGAGAAAAATCTGGGCTTCAAGTCGTTGGCGCTCGATCGGGCGCGCATTCGCGCATTGGCCAACCGCATGGGCGTGCGGCAGCGTTCGCTGATGTTCGGGCTCATTACTCAGGCGCTCAATGTAGCCGAGAAGGGACCCAGTGCTGAGGTCATCACGGCGGCCTACACCATGCTGGACAACGCCCAGCGCACAGAGGCCGATGACGACCAGTTCCGGGTGCGAGCGCTGCGCACCAAGTTTCCGGTGAAGTCCGACTTTGTGGAGTATGTGCGCAGCATCGACCAGACGCTCACCGAGGTAGAGGCCAAGGACACGACCACCTTCCAGCTGGTGATCATGGGCATGTTTGCCCTGCACCGGAAGATCTCGAAGGTTCTGCCCTTTCTCTATGGCGACCGGCTGTTTCGCTTCAATCAGGCGACCGACGTGGTGCTAACCCTGGTGCCGCCGCACCGCATGTATGGCAACATGACGCGCGATCTGGTGGAGCCGGTCTATGTCGGCTCGTTCCACCCCAGCGCGAACCTTTGCACCTTCGTGCCCAATCGCGAATACATCACACTGAATTTCGCCATGGAGCAGCATTTCCTCGACCGCGTCGACTATATCGTCACCCTGCTGGAAGCCACCGAGAATCGTGATATTCAGCCCGCTTCCTGACCCAAGCGTCTGAGGCAGCACGTGACCGAATTCGCCCGCTATCCGAGCCTAGCCGGAACGCCCGTCGTCATCTCTGGGGGTGCCTCCGGTATAGGAGAAAGCCTCGTCCGCCATTTCGCCGCGCAAGGCAGCAAAGTGGGCTTCGTCGATATCGCCGCCGAGGCCGGTGAAAATCTGGCGGCCGAACTGACCGAAGCTGGCCAAACGGTGCGCTTCACCCGCTGCGACATCACCGATACCGAGGCCTATCAGGCTGCTATTGCCGGGTTCGCCGAGGCGCATGGCGACGCATTGGTGCTGGTCAACAATGCCGCCCATGACGAGCGGCACGACTGGGCCGAGGAGACCTCTGCCTCTTGGGACCAGCGCATCGCGGTCAATCTCAAGCACGCTTTCTTCGCCATCCAGGCGGTCGCCCCAGGCATGGTCAAGGCGGGGCGTGGCTCGATCATCAATACCGGCTCGATCAGCTGGATGATCATGGCACCGCGTATTCCCATCTATGAGGCGGCGAAGGCCGCAACCCATGGCCTCACCCGCGGCATGGCGCGAGAACTGGGCAAGTCGGGCATTCGGGTCAATACGCTGGTGCCGGGCTGGATCATGACGCAGCGCCAACTCGACAAATGGCTCGACGCGGCGGGCGAAAAGCAAATCGAGGAAACTCAGGCGTTGGCTGGGCGCGTCTACCCTGAGGATTGCGCGCGCATGGCGCTGTTCCTCGCGGCCGAAGACAGCCGCATGATCTCGGCGCAGCAGTTTTTGGTCGATGGTGGTTGGGCCCACGTCTAGGGGCGGTTAACACCTCGTTCAGAGATCGTTCATCCGCCGTTCAGCCAATTTTGTTAACCACGGTCCTGCCGTAATCAGCCGCCACCAGCCGGCTCTTCATCCTTCAGGGGGATTCACATGAAATCCAAGCTTCTCGTCGCGCTTGCCGCGACCCTGGCGCTGAGCGCCTGCACCACCACCGATCCGTTCACGGGCCAGTCGCAGCTTTCCAACACGACCGGCGGCGCCTTGATCGGCACCGGCGGCGGCGCGCTCGCGGGTGCCCTGGTCGGCGCGGCAGTGGGTGGCGATCCCCGCGTAGGCGCCTTGATTGGCGCTGGTGTTGGTGGCCTCACCGGCGCGGCCGTGGGCAACTACATGGATCAGCAGGAAGCCGAATTGCGGGCGCAACTGCAGGGCACCGGTGTTTCGGTGACCCGTGTTGGTCAGCAGATCATCCTCAACATGCCGTCCAACATCACCTTTGCCACCGATCAGGCGGCGGTGCAGCCGCAGTTCAACCAGACCCTGGTCTCGGTCGCGCTGGTGCTCAAGAAGTTCGACAAGACCATCGTCGATGTCTATGGCCACACCGACAGCCAGGGCGACGACGCTTATAACCTGTCGCTCAGCCAGCGCCGTGCCGTTTCGGTTGCGACCATCCTTGCCAGCCAGGGCATCGACCAGCGCCGCTTCTTCATCGAGGGCAAGGGTGAAACCAGCCCGATCGCGTCCAACGCCACCGAGGCAGGCCGCGCGCAGAACCGGCGCGTTGAGATCCAGATCGCACCGATCAACGGCTAAGACGCGACACTCCAATTGGGAAAGCGCGGCCATCGAGCCGCGCTTTTTTGCATCTAGAGGGCTGAATCTACCGGTGCGACCACTGGCTCGGCAACGGGGGAGTTGGGGCGGACATCGGTACCCGGGGCGCCGTTAAAGAGCTGCAAGATAAAGAGCAGCGCGACCACGATGGCGAGACCTAACAGGCCATACATCCACCAATTGGTTGGGCCCGTCGCGCCAACCGTGCCCTCCTCTTCGCCCGCCACCTTGATGGTCGAGCCATCAGGCACATCGATGCGGGAGCCGTTCTCGTCGACCAGCGAATCTACCTGGGCCACGCGCGGGGCTGGTTGCTGGGGCGTTGTTGCCATTAGTAGTCTCCCCGGATCACGGTGTCCGAGTTGACGCCGTTTTGGACGCCCAGGCGCACTTCCTCGATGGCCGCATCGATTTCGGCGGCGTCGAAGCCCACATGGGTGTCGTCGCCCTCCTGCTGGGCGCCAGTCACGTCGGCCTTGAGTTGGTTCAGCAGGTCGATTTTCTCGCGGGCCGTCAGCAGGCTGTTATGCGCTATCTTCATGGGGGAGACCTTGTCCTTGCCGCCCGCCCGATTGATGAGGCTGTCGAATACCATGATCGACTCCTAACATTGCTTGCGGGGCACATGCCCCCTTCGCAAGGACTAATGCCGGCCCCGGATCGAGGTTCCCCTTCCGGCCCCGCTGACTTCGCAACTCCGATGGGGGCCATGCGTTTAAGTTGTATCCCTAAACTGAGGAGAACGACGATGGCTTACGAAGATGTACGCAATCGCGACGCCGATGTGACGGAAACCCACGATCTCATCGCTTCCGATAAGGTCGAGGGCACCAAGGTCTATGATCCCAAGGGCGAGCATATCGGCTCGATCGAGCGGATCATGGTCGAGAAGCGCAGCGGCAAGGTATCCTATGCGGTACTGAGCTTTGGCGGCTTTCTGGGCATCGGCCACGACCACTACCCACTCCCCTGGAGCAAGCTCGAATATGACGAGAGCCTAGGCGGTTACCGGGTCGGCGTGACCCGAGAGCAGCTTGAAGGTGCTCCGCGTTATGGCGCTGAAGACGACGACTACTGGACGGCCGAGAACGGCCGCCGCGTCTACGATTATTACGGCGTGGCCCCCTATTGGATCTAGGCCGGAGAGCTAAGACCGAATGCGACTGGCCGGCGCCCACAAAGGCGCCGGCTTTTTTGTTGGGCGCGTGCCCGCGGATAAGCGGCGCAACTGCTAGCGGTGTGGAGTTGTTGAGCGGTCAGCCAGCCCCAAGGAGACTGCCCGTGCCGGAGATTACCTACCCGCCCATCGATGTTCTCAAACCCGTCGCCGAGCATGTCTGGATTGTTGACGCAGGCCCCATGAAGGCTATGGGTGCGGTGCCCATCCCGGTGCGAATGACTGTGATCCAGCTCGACAACGGCGCCCTTATTCTTCACTCCCCTACTCAGTTCAGTCTCGCTCTCAAGGAGCGCCTGGAGGCGGTGGGTCCCATCTCGCATCTGGTGGCGCCCAGCACCACGCACTGGTCGTTCATCAAGGAGTGGCAGAGCCATTGTCCCGACGCGATCTGCTGGGCCATACCCGGACTAAAGGAGCGTCCGGCCGTACAAAAAGCGGGCGTACGAATCGACCGGGTGTTCGATGAGGCTATGCCATTCCCCTGGACAGGCGAAGTCGAGACGGTGATCGTCCGTGGCAAGGGCGTCAGCGAAATTGCCTTGTTCCACGGCCGGAGCCGCACGCTCGTGCTCACCGATCTCGTTGTCAACATGGAGGCAGAGAAGATGCCGCTGCCGATCCGGCTGGGGGCGACCCTGGCGGGTTCAACTGCTCCCAATGGCAAGGCACCTGCCTATGCGCGTGCTGCTTACAAGGCGGGTGGCAAGGAGGCCGAAGAAGCCGCCGCCAAGCTGGTCGCCTTCGCGCCCGAGCGGGTGATCTTTGCCCATGGCGCCTGGTTCGAGAAGGACGGCACGGCCAGGCTCGAGAAATCCCTGTCCTGGCTGCTGCCGTCCTAGTCTTGCGGTCTAGATGATAGGCTTGCCGCCGGTGACGGCAATGGTTGCGCCCGAGATGTAGCTGGCTTCGTCGCTGGCCAACATCACATAGGGCGCGATCAGTTCCTTAGGCTGTGCCGGACGCGCCATGGGCACCTGCTTCCCGAAGTTCTTCACGTTCTCGGCTGGCATGGTGGAGGGGATGAGGGGTGTCCAAACCGGCCCTGGCGCCACGGTATTCACCCGAATGCCGCGCTCGGCAAGCATCTGGGCAAGTCCTGCGCCAAAATTTTGGATCGCGCCCTTGGTGGTGGCATAGGCCAGCAAGATGGGGCTGGGCGTATCGGCATTGATCGAGGAGGTGTTGATGATTGAAGAGCCCTCCTTCATGTGCGGAACCGCAGCCTTGGTGATATAGAACATCGCCGAGATGTTGGTGGCGAGGGTGACTTCCCATTCCTCGTCGGGAATGTCTTCGATCTTTTCGAACGTGTCCTGGTGCGCGGCATTGTTGACCAGCACGTCGATCCGGCCAAAGGCTTCCACCGCCTGCTTCACCAGATCCTTGCAGTGCTCGCGCTTGGAGATGTCACCAGCCACAAGAATGCACTGGCGGCCCGCCGCTTCCACAAGACGCTTGGTCTCCTGGGCATCCTCATGCTCGCTGAGATAGGACACCAAGACGTCCGCACCTTCTCGGGCAAAGCCCAGCGCGACAGCGCGGCCAATGCCGGAATCGCCGCCGGTGATCAGCGCCTTCTTGCCTTCGAGCTTGCCGCTGCCCTTGTAGCTGTCTTCGCCATGATCGGGCTTGGGGTTCATTGCCTCGCTGGAGCCGGGGATCGGCTGTTGCGGCGTGTCGAAGGGTGGTTTTGGTTCGTTGGACATGAAGTACTCCGCAGGTTGGTGAGTGGCTAACGTGCCGGAAGCGGCGGGGTTCAGCATGTAACCCACGCAGCTTGTGACGTTTTTCTCTGCTGGAACAGTTCTACTGGCGGGATGCCGGAACCGCGATTTGCCGGAAATTGCGCGCGAGCTCATGGAGGGCACGGCGCATTTCCTCGCCCTGCATGGCGCGGCCATGGCCGGTAACCACTGTTTCGGGCTCAAGCGCTGCAAGTTGCTGCACGGAGGCTTCGGCCGCGATCCAGTCTGGCGTGAAGTAGCGGGGTGGCCCATGCATTTCGGGCTCCTGAACCATCACCTCGTAGGCCGATTCCTGGCCCGTCGTGACGATCGCATCGTCCGCCACCAGCATACGGTCCGCGGCACGCCAGAGGGAGATATGGCCTTCGGTATGGCCGGGGGTGTGGAGCCATTCCCAGCCGGAGAGGAAGGGGACCGAGTGATCCTCGGGCAGCATCTGCAGGCGCGTGCTGACATCCACAGGGCCTCGCGGCAGGAGCGGCGCGATCTTGGGCATGATGCCACCGCCAGCGGCAGCATCGGGAGGCGGATAATCCTTCTGGCCCGAGAGGTAAGGCGCTTCCAGCCTGTGGCAGAAAACGGGGCAATCCCAGCTGTCGGCGAGGTCCTCAAGCGCACCGACATGGTCGAAATGCCCATGCGTTTGGATGATGGCAGCCGGGCGGCTTTTCGCACCGAACCGGGCTACCGCCGCATCAAAGATCGTTGCGCCGAAGCCGACCAAGCCGGTGTCGGCCATGACCCAACCTCGGTCGGGCGCGCCTGCGGGGCCGATGAACACGACGTTGACCATGGTTAGCCGGCGGTAGGCGACGTCTGGCAGGATCTCGCGCATGCGTTCTTCGCCGATCTGGTCATGCGTGCGGGCGTCGTTGGAAAGGGGGATTTGTACGGCCATGAAGCACCTCCGGTTTCGGAACGGAGTGCATCGGCGGAGGTTCAACATGGGCCCATGCGGTTGACGCAGGATATCAGCTCCACTTGGCCTGACATAGATGGATGTGCAGCGGAACCGAGGAGAGACGCACCCGTTCGCCACAAGGGCAGCAGCCTGCCGTCATCTCAGAACAGGAGATATCCCATGCGAGTTCGCGAAATGATCAGCACCCATCCTCATGTGCAGGGAAGCACCGCCGACGCTCTGTTGCGGTGCATCGAGGAGTGCTACGCCTGTGCCCAGACCTGCACCTCCTGTGCCGATGCCTGCATGGGCGAAGACATGGTCAAGGACCTGACCCAGTGTATTCGCCTCAACCTCGACTGCGCCGACATCTGCGCTGCGACGGGCGCCATGGCCTCACGCCGCTCCGGCCGCAATGTCGAAGTTCTCCGGGCCACCATCGAGGCCTGTGCCGCAGCGTGCCGGGCTTGTGGCGAGGAGTGTCAGTCGCACGCCGACATGCATGAACACTGCCGTATCTGTGCAGAGGCGTGCCGCTCCTGCGAACAGGCTTGCCGCGAGGCCCTGCCGCAGGTGCACTAACCTGCCAATTGCCGGTCCCGCGTTGATGCGCGGGGCCCGCCTTGCCGAGGATCCTCAATGCTGAGTTCGGATATTTTCTTTCAAGGATGGAGCGGCGTCGTTCGGATCCTGCTGATCGGCATCATGGCCTATGTGGCCCTGATCATCATCCTCAGGGTCACCGGCAAGCGCACCCTCTCCAAGCTCAACGCTTTCGATTTCATCGTCACCATTGCCCTGGGCTCCACGCTGGCGACCGTGATCACCTCCAAAGATTTGCCCCTCGTCAACGGTATAACCGCGCTCTTCGTGCTGGTCTTGTTGCAACTGGTGGTGACCTGGCTTTCGGTGCACTGGGACGGGTTCGATCGCATCATCAAGGCCGAGCCATCGGTCTTGCTCCGGGCCGGGGAGCCCATCGAGACCGCCATGAGGCGCGAGCGGGTGACCAAGGATGAACTCGTGGCGTCTATTCGTCAGTCCGGCGGCAGAGACCTCGAGGACGCTGAAGCGGTGTTTCTGGAGACCGATGGCAGCTTGACGGCAATCTTGCGCAAGAGCAGTTGACCCAGTCAGCCTGATATTGCGCTTGCAAGGGTGATCCCTGTAGATGGCGCTATGCAGAGTTTCGATCCATACGCGGTTCTAGAGCTGGCACGGACAGCCGACGAAGATGCCGTCAAGAGCGCCTACCGCAAGCACGCCCGCTTGACGCACCCCGACCGGGGCGGGGAGCCCGCGGCGTTTATGACCGTCGTGAAAGCCTTCGGTGTCTTGTCGGACCCTGAAGCCAAGCGTCTCTTCGATGAGTTCGGCATCGTTAACGAAGAGGGGGCGCGCTCTTATCGGCAGGAAGTCGCCGTCATCCTCGCCGACATGTTTGATACGGCTGTGAGCACTGCCCTCGATCTGGGCCTGCCGCTCGACCGCGTCGATTTCATTAAGCAGATGAGCACCGCTCTGGGCACGCAGTCTTCCCAGGCCGACGAACAGTCGCAGCGATTGGATCAGGAGATCGAGGCTCTCAAGGTGCTGCGCAACCGTATCAGGCGCCAGGACGAAGAGCCTAATCTCTTCGTGCAGCGGCTCAATGAGCAGGTCAAGAGCAAGGTCGAGGCGCATGCCACCGTGCGGCACCGCCAGGCATTGTTGTCAACTGCAGCGGCCGAACTCGAGAATTACGATTCTGAAGTTGAATTATTCTCTGCCCTTGACGTGGAAGCCGAAGGCTCGGCCCCCACAACTGCCAAAACCATGTCTGCCGAATCATAGGCCTTGATTTGAACACTCTGGTCTGACATTGTCCGGCCATACGTTTTCAGCCTAAGTCGGCTGCCTGCTGCCGGTCATTTCCGGTCCTCGGCTCCAGCTCTACAATGCGAACGTTTCTGCCTCTTCCTGCATGTTGCGGGGAGGGAAACCGCTCGTTCGCATTCGCTTCGAGCACTAAGGATTGCAAAAATGGCCACCATCAACGGTACCGTAAAGTTCTTCAACTCCACCAAGGGTTTCGGCTTCATTCAGCCAGAAGACGGTAGCAAGGACGCGTTCGTCCATATCTCCGCTGTCGAGCGCTCGGGCCTGCAGGGTCTCTATGAGAACGACAAGGTCACCTACGAGCTCGAGACTGGCCGTGACGGCAAGGTTTCGGCAACGAACCTGACCCTGGTCGAGTAACCAGTTTCCACTTAGTTTACAGCCTTTGCAGGCCGTAAACACAAGGGCCGCCGCGATGTTGAAAACGCGGCGGCCTTTTTTTGTGCGCCACGCCTGCTAAGGTAGGGTTATGGAACCGAACAAGACAGCACTCGAGCGAGCCTTCGAACTGGCCCATTCCGGCCGCTTCACCACGTCATCGGAAATCAAGAGCGCGGTGAGTGAGGAAGGCTATTCTGTAGCCCAAATCACCGGCCGCACCTTGATGAAGCAATTGCGCGACATCATCCGCGCCAAGGAAACGGCGGACTGACCGTTATAGGCCCGCTTGACTGATCGGCAGCGGAATTTATTGGGGTTGATCCCGATCCGCTGACGTGCACACTCACTCCCCGGGCGCCGATCGAGCTTTGGTCGAACTGACCGATGCTCCACCGGCGCTCTAGAAACAAGCCACAAGGCACATGGGAGTGAGATTGATGATCCTGAAGCGCATGATTGCGGCTGCAGCCGTTGCGACGTCAGTGCTGGCCCTGACCGGGGCGGCGCTGGCCGCTGACTATAACTGGACCTTCCAGACCTCCGAGACAGCCGGCGAGCCCGGCTTCATCAACAAGACCAAGTGGGCCGAGGACGTCGCCGAGATGTCGGGCGGCCGCATCGAAATTGAGATCCTGCCAATCGGCGCGGTGGTTCCCCATACCGAGACGCTGCAGGCAGTGGGCACCGGTATTCTCCAGGGCCATTTGACCGATCCGAGCTACTTCTCCGGGCAGGATCCCGCCTTTGCCATGATGGGCAATCTGGTCGGCGCCTGGAGCGATCCCTATGAGCTGCTGGGCTTCATGAACTCAGGCGGCGGCAATGAGCTCTATTCTGAACTGGTGGAGCCATATGGCATCCATTTCATTGGCGCTGCGGCGACCGAACCGGAAGCCTTTGTCTCCAAGGTGCCGATCCGCACCGTCGAAGACCTCGAAGGCGTCAAGCTCCGCGCCCCTGAAGGCATGGTGTTCGAAATCTTCTCCAAGGCCGGTGCTTCGCCTGTTGCGCTGCCGGGTTCGGAAATTTTCACCGCGCTGGACAAGGGCGTAGTGGACGCCGCCGACAATACCGTGTTCGCCACCAACCACGCCCAAGGCCTGCACGATTTTGCGACCTACCCGCTCTACCCGGGCTTCCACTCGCTGCCGCTCATCGACATCTCGATGAACAAGGAAATCTGGGACAGCTTGCCCGAAGATCTCCAGGCGATCCTCACCGCGTCGGTGAACAACTTCGCCATGGACCATATCTATTCAGTGCGTCAGCTCGATGCTGAAGCGGTGGCCGAAGCGCGTGCTGACGAGAGCATCGAGATCATCAACTGGTCCAATGATGAACGTCAGAAGTTCCGTCAAATCGCGCAGGAAGAGTGGCAGAACTGGGCCTCGCGCTCGGACATGACCCAGCGCTATTACGACACCGTCACGACCTATCTGCAGAACCGCAACCTGCTCTGATAGCTGCGAAGTTGACGCCCGGCGGGATTGTTCCGCCGGGCGTTTCCTGCCGTTCCACCGGGTGGCTTTAGATGATTACCAATCAAGACGACGATGCCGTCCGTGACGGCGGCGAGCCGCTCGTGCGTACCCGCCTCGACCGCTGGGTAGCTGGCACCGCCAAGGTCTTCGCCTGGGCCATTTTCCTCGCCTTTGCGGTCAGCGTCTACGAGGTCGTGGCCCGCTACGTCTTCGACCGGCCTACCTATTGGGCGCATGAATCCACGACCTTTCTGATCGCCGCCATCTTCCTGGTTGGTGGCCCCATTGCGTTGGCGCGCGACAAGCACATCCGCGTGCGGGTGATCTACGACACGGTTTCGCCGGAGCGCCGCCGTTGGCTCGACGTGGTGAACTCCATCATCACCCTCGCCTTCTTGGGAGGGCTGGGCTACGCCGCCGCCACCATGGCGTGGCAGTCCACCCATTCTCCCACGGGCGCCATCCAGTTCGAGCGCACTGGAACGGCCTGGAACCCACCCACACCAGCGCTGCTGAAGATTACCATCCTGATCGTCGTGGTGGTGATGATTGTCCAGACCATCCTGCATTTGATATCTGCCCTGAGAGGCAGCACACCGCTATCCAAGCGGGTCGAGGAGCGCTGAGATGGGCTTGAGCAGTCTCGGTATCGAACTCGGCACCTATGTTCTCGTCGGCAGCATCTTCCTGCTGCTGCTCACCGGCTTGCCGCTGGCCTGGGTAACCGGTCTTGTCGCCATCATCTTCACCTTCGGCTGGTTTGGGCCCAACGCGCTGCCGCTCGTCACGTCCCGCGTTTTCGGTTTCATCACCGAATATTCGCTGGTTGCGGTGCCCATGTTCATCCTCATGGCGGCGCTGTTGGACCGTTCCGGTATCGCCAAGGATCTGTTCAACAGCATGCGCGTGCTCGCGGGGCGAGTGCCCGGCGGCGTTGCCGTGCAGACGCTGATCGTCGCCATTCTGCTTGCAGCGATGTCCGGCGTTATCGGTGGCGAGATCGTCCTGCTTGGCATTCTCGCCCTGCCGCAGATGCTGCGCTTGGGTTATGACCGCAATCTCTCGATTGGCGTGGTGGTGGCCGGCGGTTCGCTCGGCACCATGATGCCGCCCTCGATCGTGCTGATCATCTATGGTCTGATCGCCAGCGTATCCATCGCCGACCTCTTCACTGCCGCAATCACTCCCGCGCTGCTGCTACTGGCGTTCTACATCGCCTATGTGCTGGTGCTCTGCATTCGCAACCCCAAGCTGGGGCCGCCAATGTCCAGGGAGGAAGCCAAACAGGAATCGCTGGGGCATGCCCTCGTGTCCTTGGCGGCGCCGCTCTTCATCGTCGTCGTCGTGTTGGGCTCGATCTATGCCGGCGTGGCTTCGATCACCGAAGCCGCGGCACTAGGTGTCTCCTCGGTGTTGGTCATATCGCTCCTGCGGCGCGAACTGAACTTCAAGATGCTGCAGGACAGTCTGGTCCATACGCTCGAAACCTGCGGCATGATCATCTGGATCGGTATCGCTGCGGCCGCGCTCGTTGGCGTCTACAACCTCATGGGTGGCAATCGTTTCGTAGCCTCCGCGATCCTGGGGATCGATGCGCCGCCGGTAGTCATCATCATGGTCATGATGCTGATCCTACTTGTCCTCGGCATGTTCCTCGACTGGATCGGCATTGCGCTTCTGACGCTACCCATCTTCGTGCCAATCGTCGTCCAGCTTGGCTATGACCCGATCTGGTTCGGCATTCTCTTTGCCGTCAACATGCAGGTGTCCTATCTCACGCCGCCGTTCGGACCCGCTGCTTTTTATCTCAAGAGCGTGGCGCCGCCGGACATAACCCTAAAGCACATCTATACCTCGCTCCTGCCGTTTATCGGCTTGCAACTGGTAGTGCTGATGCTGCTCTTGTTCTTCCCCGAACTGTCCACCTGGGCCATCTCCTAGAAAGGGAAGAGCCCGGGCTGCGACTTTGCTACGCAGGCAGATGTTCTAAAATGGAGGGCCGGAGGAGCTATATATAGCGGGTACGTAGCGAGAGACGGCGGCAAGCCGGGGCTCCACCCGATTGCTGCCGCTGATGAAGCGGGGTAGGCGATGACTTTTGGCATGACGGCTGAAATCCTGGCGCGCATTCAGTTCGCCTTTACCGTCTCGTTTCACTTCCTGTTTCCCGCCTTCTCCATCGGCACGGCGAGTTTCCTGGCGGTGCTTAACGGCTTGTGGCTGTGGAAGCGCGACCCGGTCTACCTCCACATGTTCGAGTACTGGAAGACCATTTTCGCCATCACTTTTGGCATGGGCGTGGTGTCCGGCATCGTGATGAGCTACCAGTTCGGCACCAATTGGGCGACCTTTTCGGACCGTGCGGGTGCCGTGATCGGGCCCCTGATGGGCTATGAGGTGCTGACTGCCTTTTTCCTAGAAGCCGGCTTTCTCGGCATTGCGTTGTTCGGGCGCAAACGTGTGGGCGACACCCTCCACATGGTTGCAGTGGTGGCTGTCGCTGTCGGGACGCTGATCTCGGCCACCTGGATCACCTCGGCCAATAGTTGGATGCATACGCCAGCCGGCTACGGCATCGATGCCAACGGCAACTTCGTGCCCGAGGATTGGTGGGCCATCATCTTCAATCCGTCTTTCCCCTACCGGCTGACGCACACTGTGCTGGCGGCTTTCCTGACCACGGCCTTTGCGGTAGGTGCGGTGGGGGCCTGGCACCTGCTCAAGGACCGTACGAACCGGCAGGCCCGCATCATGTTTTCGATGGCCATGTGGATGGCGGCGCTGGTGACCCCGGTGCAGATCTTCGTAGGGGACCTGCACGGGCTCAACACGCTCGAGTATCAACCCGCCAAGATCGCCGCCATGGAGGGCCACTACGAGACCCACACCGACGGGGCGCCGCTTATTCTCTTCGGCATCCCCGACGACGAGGCGGAAACCACACATTTCGCGCTCGAAATCCCCAAGCTTGGTTCACTGATCCTTACTCACGAATGGGATGGAGCGATTCAGGGGCTGAAAGAGTGGGCGCGTGAGGACCGGCCACCGGCAATCATCCCCTTCTTCACCTTCCGCATCATGGTGGGCATCGGGTTCCTGATGCTGGGTCTGGGCCTCTGGTCGCTGTGGGAACGTTGGCGCGGCAATTTTTACACCAACAAGACCCTGCATCGGGCCGCTCTGGTGATGGGTCCCTCCGGCTTCGTTGCGGTGCTGGCGGGCTGGTTCACGACCGAAGTCGGCCGTCAGCCCTATACCGTCTATGGCATGCTGCGTACCTCCGACAGTCTCTCGCCGGTGGATGCGCCAGCAGTGGGCGCCTCGCTGCTCGCCTTCATCATCGTCTACTTCCTCGTCTTTGGCGCTGGCACCTTCTACCTGTTGCGATTGATGCGACGGCCACCGGTCATTGCGGAGGACCATGAACTGGACAAGGGGCCGCATCGCGCCGCCGGCATCACCCCGGGCCCAGCCCAGGAAGAACCCATCCGCTCGGGAGGCGTCGATGCCAATTGATCTCCCCACCGTTTGGGCCGGCATCATTGCCTTTGCCGTGCTGGCCTATGTGGTGCTCGACGGCTTTGATCTAGGCGTCGGCATTCTCTTCCCCTTCTTTCCGGCGCGGCGCGACCGTGACCTGATGACCAATTCCATCGCGCCTGTTTGGGACGGCAACGAGACCTGGCTGGTGCTGGGCGGTGGGGGACTGATGGCGGTCTTCCCCGTTGTCTACGCCACCGTGCTGCCGGCCCTCTACATGCCGGTCATACTCATGCTGCTCGGTTTGATCTTTCGTGGCGTCGCGTTCGAGTTCCGCTGGCGCACCCAGCGCGGCTCTGGCTGGTGGGATCATGGTTTCTGGATCGGCTCGACTGTTGCGGGCTTTACGCAGGGCATTGCCCTAGGCGCCCTCGTCGAGGGCATCGACATCGCCAACCGCCAATATGTCGGCGGCTGGTGGGACTGGTTCTCCCCATTTTCGATGCTGACCGGCCTGGCCGTGGTGGTTGGCTATGCCCTACTGGGGGCGACCTGGCTTAATCTCAAGACAGTAGGCGATATCCAGGAACATGCCCGTAAGATGGCGTTGGTGACAGGTGTCATTCTGCTCGTACTGATTGGCGCAGTGTCCCTCTGGAGCCCCTTCATCAACCCTGTATATTTCGACCGGTGGTTCGGCTGGCCGACAGCGTTCTTCTCCGCCTTCGTGCCGATGCTGCTGGTTGTGTGCGCCTTCGCGCTTTGGCATGGCCTGACCCACGACAAGCATTTGCAGCCATTCCTCGCGGCACTGGGCCTCTTCATCCTGAGCTTTGTGGGGCTAGGGATCAGTTTTTACCCCTATATCGTCCCGGGAAGCCTTACTATCGAGGAGGCGGCGGCGCCCGATTCCTCGCTGATGTTCTTGCTGGTGGGCGCTGTGGTTTTGGTACCGACCATCCTCATCTATACGGGTTATGCCTACTGGGTTTTCCGCGGTAAGTTGGACCCCGACGAGGGCTATCACTGAAATGGCTGCCGACACGGGGCGAAAATGGCTTTGGTTCATTGGCCTGTGGTTCGCCGGTGTGCTGGCGGTGACCGCTGTCGGACTTGTGATCCGCTTGTTCCTGGTCCCTTAACCTTGTGAACGGGGAGAGCGGAACTGACACGCCCCTCAGCTGCGTTCCTGGGGTCCGACACACAAGGATCGATCCTATGTCTCAGAGCTTCAAAAAGACCGGCCCTGGTACCGCTCCGCCTAAGCTGGACGTCGCCGATCCCCATCCGTCCAACGAAGAGCATTATGATCGCCAGCGCCGTCCCGGCGGTGATGATGCGCCGCGCAATGACCTCGGTCCTAATGATGGCATCCATAACGGCTATGCTGGCCGGGATGGCAAGGATAAAGGCTCGCGTTACATCAAGCCGTGACTGAGCTTTCGGGCTGCTCCCGCGGCCTGGTCACTTTACTCTTTTTTCCTTTGGCACTGTGCAGGGCGGCGTGTCTCTTCTATAAGGCGCCACCGGTGTGGGCATCTTCCTAGTTGGAAGATGCCATGGCCGCTCCGCTGCCACAGACTTGGTTTGAAATGTCACCCGTGACCGTGCTGCTTGTCGAAGATGAGGGATTGCTGGCGTTCGCGCTCGAAGAAGCTTTCGTTGACGCGGGCTATGAAGCCGTCGTGGCAAAGGACGGTAATGTCGCCGTGCGTGAACTCGAGGCCAACCCGGAGCGCTTCAAAGCCGTTGTCACAGACATCCGCATGCCCAAGGGGCCAGATGGCTGGGACGTTGGGCATAGGGCCCGCGAACTGATGCCGACAATGGCCGTTGTCTACATGAGCGGTGACAGCGCGCGCGACTGGGTATCCAAAGGTGTGCCCAATAGCCTGATGCTCAGCAAGCCCTTCGCGCTGGACCAGGCGGTAACCGCCGTCTCACAATTGTTGAACAACGCGCCGCCGCAGGTTCTTTAGGCCCTGATCCCCATCGGCGGCCAAGCACTCCAATGCCAAGCTGACAGCTTCCTGACAGCGCGGTGAGTGTATTTTCATCTTGGATAACAATCACTTAGCTGTGCAACCAAACGCCTCAAGCGGTGTTCCTCAAGAGCGTCAGCAGGCCGCTCCTGTGCTTCTATTCGCCCCCCGTTTGGTGCGTGGGAGCGGCCCTGGCGCAACCCGAACCTGAGCCACCGGACGAGAACCATGATCACTCTCATCGTAGTTGCACTTTCCATTGCTGCACTGGCCGTGAGCGGCGCCGGCCTTATCGCCACCACGCTCAATGAGCGTGACGACAGCCGGTTCACCCAAGGCGCCGAGTAAGATGGAATACCGCGTCATTGACTTGCGTCCGGGCACAACCAAGACGGAGCCAAGTGCCATAACTGGGGCGCGCTCGCCGGAAGCTGCGGCTCGCATGGCGCTGGGGATGGAACTCACTCGCAGCGGCCGCAAACGTGATCTAGCTGCCCGTGTGTATTTCCAGGCACCGGATCAGCCAATCACCATGGTGCGACTTTACACCAAGTCGGCGCATAGTAGTGCCACGTCCTAGGCGGTTTTGACCTTGGGAATAAGAAAGCTGCAGGTAACTCCGCTGGGCGGGAACTCGCAGACGGCACGGGCGCCGGAGACCGAACTAAGTGCGGACTGCAAGAGGCGGGTACCGAAGCCCTGGCGCTTTGGCGGCGCGACAGTAGGACCTTTGCTCTCCACCCAGTGCAACTCCAGAGTAGTATCCGTTTCAAACCACGAGACGGTGACGCGTCCTTCCGGCACCGACAGGGCACCATATTTGACCGCATTGGTGCAGAGCTCGTGCAGTGCCATGGAGAGGCTGGTCGCGGCCGTGGTGGGCAGTTCGTAGCTGCCGCCGTCCAGGGCAAAGGGATCATGACCATTGTCCCGATAGGGCGCCACGACCTTTTCCACGAGGCTGCTGAGGTCTGACGCCGCTACGTCCTGCGGAGTGATGGCATCGGTAGCCGCTGCAAGCGCCCGCAAGCGACCATAGAAGACCTCCAGCGACTGCGAGGCGCCAGCGTCACCCCGAAAAGTCTGCGACGCAATGCTCTGCACCAGGCTCATCATGTTGCGCATGTGGTGCTTGAGCTCTCGAACCACGAGATCAAGATGCTCCTGCGCCTGGAAGCGCTCATCGATATCGGTCACCATCACGATGAACCCCTCGATCATGCCGGCCGAGCAGACATTGGGCACATAAACCGTCTGTACCTGCCGCACCGAACCGTCGTGCATCGTCACGGAGCCATCATAGGCGACCCGTTCGCCCCGTAGGGCCGCCTCGATATAGGGGGCACGCTCCCGATAGGCGTCGGGGCCAAGCAGTTCCGCGATGCTCTTGCCGGAAAGTGTTTGCGGATCCACCCCGTACCAGGTGCGATAGGCGGAGTTGGCGTAGATATAGCGCTGCTCGTTGTCGACATGGGCAATCAGCACCGGCACGGTGTCGGTTACGAGCCGCAGTTCCCGCTCACGCTCGGCGAGCCGCTCCTCGGCCAGTTTGCGGGCGGAATTGTCGACAATGGCGCCCATGAAACCTCGGAAGATACCATCCTGGTCTTCTTCTGGGGATGCGGTGTCCAGCACCCAGCGATGCGCACCCGATTTGTGCAGCAGCCGGTACTCGACCTGATAGGTGCTTTTGGTGATCCGCGCCGATTCGAAGGCAGTCCTGATTGCCTGGCGGTCATCGGGATGAACAGCCTGCAAGAAACCCCAGCCGAGGCCATTATCGGGCGTGTTGCCGGTGAAGTGCGTCCAGGCCGCCGTCAGGCGCGTACACAATCCGTTTTCATCGCATGACCAGATGATCGCCGGCAAAGGCTCATGCCCTGCTCGCAATCCGCCCATACTCGTTGGCGTCCAAAGATCCACCAAGCCCGCCCCCTTGGAGTCCACAGTGGTACTTAAGCATCTGTGTTAACCAGTAGCAATGCGTGCCGCCGGTAAACAAGGGGCAGCCTGTACGCTGTTGCTCATGGGCACCAGGTGCGAGGCCTGAGGAACTAGGGGTTTCTCCTGCGCCAGGCGGGCAGGGGGATCAGCTCCGCTTCGAGCCGCGTGGTTTTCGAAAGGTTAACGCTGATACGGCAACCAGGCCTGCCACTGCCCCCAGCACCAGGAGCGGTGCTGCTGAGCGTATGCTCTGGTTTTTTTGTGCCTTCCAGCCTCCATCGACCTTCCACTCATCGCTGATCGGCTCGAAGACATTGCCGGCGCTGGTGCGCTCAGGCTCGTTGCGAACCTCGAGGAGCCTGACTGCAGCCCCGGTGAATTGCTGGCTCAGCCCCGGGGCGAGCGCCTTCGCCATCCGCACCAGGCCACCGATCCTGCCCGCGTAGACTTCGCGCCGCGGGTGGTCGGCCGCGCTTAACACTGCATCGGCTACGGTCTCGGGACGATAACGCGGATAAACTGGCTGCATCTTGCGGCCCAGATAGTTTGCGGCCCGTTGGTAGACCGGGGTGTCGATGGCAAAGGGCAGGACGGTGCAAACGTGGATGTGCGGCTCTTTGCTGACCTCCAGGCGCACGCTGTCGCTGAGGCCGCGAATACCGAACTTGCTAGCGACATAGGCCGCGGCGAAGGGCTGCGCGGTGATCCCCAGGACCGAGCTCACATTGATCAGGTTGCCCCGACCCTGGGCGCGAAACTGCCTGATTGCCTCCTGCGTTCCGTAGAAGTAGCCAAGAAGGTTCGTGCGGATCACCTTTTCGATAACCGCAGCCGGCGTATCCTCCACCCGGCCGAATTGCAGCACTGCGGCGCAGTTGACCCAAATATCGATACGGCCGAACCGGTGCAGCGTCGTCTCGGCCAAAGCTGCAATGGCTGCTGCATCGCCCGCGTCGGTGACGACTGCGATGGCCTCGCCGCCCAGTGCAGCGCATTCGCGCACGGTCTCCTCGAGTTCAGCCTTGCGGCGTGCTGCGAGGGCTAGGCGGGCGCCGCGACGTGCAAAGGCATGCGCAGTGGCGCGTCCATTGCCGCTCGATGCGCCCGTAATAACCACCACTTGCTGCTGCCGGCTCATGCCACCACCCACCCGTTTCAAAGTCCAGCGGACCAATGGCGAGGCATCAACATCGTTCCGTCGGCGGCTTTCGGGAATGCCTTGCGCGAGGCGTCGTGGACTGTAGAAGAAGGACTATGCGATGGTGACTGGACCAAGGTGCATGCCGCCCCCCGCTCATCGCCTTGGCACGACGTAGATCACTGTCGAATGTAGGAGCCTGTTTCGGACGCGATGGAGACACTACTCTCGCCCATCATCCTGTTTTTCGTTCTGGGTGCGATCGCCGCGTTGGTACGATCAGATCTTGTTATCCCCGAAACCATCGGCAAGGCCCTGTCGCTCTACCTTATGGCAGCCATTGGCCTTAAAGGTGGGGTGCAAGTCTCGCAAGCGGGGCTGAGCGTTGAGCTCGGCCTTGCCGCTGCTGCCGGCCTAGCGCTGAGCTTTCTCCTGCCTCTACCGGTTTTCTGGGTGCTCCGCACGCTGGGGCGGCTCGATGCCACCAATGCCGCCGCGGTATCCGCCCATTATGGCTCGGTCTCAGTGGTTACCTTTGTCACCGGCATCGAGGTGCTGGCCCAGGGCAATATGCCGGCCGCCGGCTACATGGTGGCCGTGCTGGCGTTGATGGAAACGCCGGCCATCGTCACTGGCCTGCTGCTGGCCCAGCGCACTGGCGGCGTGGCTGCGCGCCCGACAGGGGAATTGCTCCATGAGGCGCTTACCAACGGTTCAGTGATGCTGCTCGTGGGCAGTTTCCTTATCGGGTACATCGCAGGGCCGGTTGGCTTTGCTCCCATCGCCCCCGTGTTCGACGGCGCCTTTCGTGGCGTCCTGTGCCTGTTCCTTCTCGATATGGGCCTTATTGCTGCCCGGCGCTTGCGCGAAACCAAGAGCCTCACCCTGCGCCTGGCGGTAATTGCCGTTGCCGTAGCTATCGTCAACGGCATCATCGGCGTGCTGGTGGGCACCGCGCTCGGGCTTGACGCAGGCTCGACGGCGGCATTGGGTATCCTGGCCGCCAGTGCCAGCTATATCGCCGTCCCGGCCGCGATGCGCCTGGCCCTCCCGCAAGCCGATCCCGGCCTTTATCTCGGCATGTCGCTGGCCGTCACCTTCCCCTTCAACATCTTGCTCGGCATCCCGCTTTATGCCGCAATGGCGAGGTTTCTGAACCCATGAGTGCCGAGCAGACGCAAAAGGCCCGAATTGAGGTGCTCCTGGACGCGCCCCTGCTGGGCTGGCTGGTGGGCAAGATCAAGGACAGCGGCATCACCGGGTACACCGTTTTTCCAACCCTCAGCGGAGAGGGCGCCTCCGGCCACTGGCAGGAGGATCAGATCACCTCTGCGCAGCAAAAGGTGATGGTTCTCGTTATCACCGATGCGGCCAAAGCCGATGCGCTGGCCGAAGCACTGCGTCCCGTGCTCGACAGCTATGGCATAGTCGTCCTCGTCAGCCCCGTTGCCGTGCTGCGGGGACAAAAGTTCATCTAGCTCGCCAACAGCGACAGACACTTCTGGCACCCCACCTATGCGGCACGGCGTACGTTCAACAGTGCCTGGGCTAGCTGCCCGCCTTCCAGAGGACGTGACAGTAAAAAGTCCTGCAGATGGTCGCATCCAAACTGGACGAGTGCATCGCGCTGCTGGTCCTCTTCCACCCCTTCTGCAGTTAGACGGGCCGCGAGCTCGACGACGAATACCCCCAGGATCAGGCGATCCACAAACAACAGAGCCGTGCTGAACTCACTCAGCAGGCCCAGCTCAGCTTCCAGGCCCAGTGTAACCGCATTGATCAGAATTATTGTGATAATGAAGTACTCCCAGCTGCGGGAGCTCAGCAGCGCTCGCAGTTCAGACCGCATCGGTAGCACTCTCCAACCCTCATGGTTCTAGGGGTCTCATACTAATCAAAGCCCGAAAAAGCCAAGCGCCAAATGGCGTTGTTCTGAGCGGCCAGCGCACTGAGGCAAGCTCCGGCTGCATCCATTTCGTCGGCAACCCTGCCGTGCGCGTCAGCCGATAACTTGCCTTTTCCAGAGGGAGTGCCCTGCGCAATCGTTAATAGCGCATCTCGACAAGACAAACCCGCACAGCAGAGCCGATCTGGCAATATGCCTTATTTGAGTTTTATGTCGAATACTTTGCAGCTGGCTGTTCGCAAGTTTATCGGAAGTGAGTACCTAGCTGGACGCCGCAAATTCTCTACCGCGGAATATAAATGGGGACGTACATGTTAAAGTTTGTGTCGGCAGGCCTCACGGCTGCCATTCTGATCGCCAGCAGCGCTGGGGCTCAGGCCCAGACCCAGGGTGATTGGGTACTGGGGAACTACAAAGGTTCGGGTTACTGGTTTGCCGGCATAGCCGAGAAGATCGAGGGCGGCAAAATCACGATCCTCTACGATGACGGCGAGCGCGAGACTGTGAGCCTGTCCAAGGTCCGTCCCTATGATTGGATGATCGGCATGGAAGTGGAATGCAATTTCCAGGGCAAGGGCGTCTTCTATCCCGGCACGATTGCTTCCCTGGCCGGCGAGAAAATTGGCATCGCCTACCATGATGGCGACAAGGAAACGACAACCACCGGCCTTTGCCGCTCTTTCTAGAAAGTATGATGATGAACTTCTTCAAGGTGGCGCTCGTCGCCACGGCGCTGACCACCAGTGTTCTTCCTGTCGCTGCACAGAACGTCGAATTTACTCTGATCAACAACAGCTCGCAGTCGCTGCACTACTACTACGCAGCACCGAGCAACACCGAAGATTGGGGTGACGACCTCTTGGGCGACACCGGCACGCTTGAGCCGGGTGAAGAGGCGATCGTCTTCATCGGTGATGGCTCGGACCAGTGCCTCTACGATTTCCTCTTCGAAACAGCCGAAGGCGGCGAACTCGACGTCTACGAAGTCGATATCTGCTCCCTCGGCAGCTACACGCTGACGGACTAACGGACTGAGGACGATTTCTGCAGAGGCGCGTATCGCGCCTCTGCGTTACCCACGTGGCGCGCGCCTGGCACCCGCCGCTGGCGAACCGCGGCGGGCGTCCATCTTGCGCCTAGAAGCTGAAACGTCTGCGGAACCGACATGCATCAGAGCGCGTCCGGCACTTCCCGCCTTTCAAGGCTTGGCTAGCCTCAGGGCAGTTAAACCCGCTGCAGAGGTATGACTTCGTGCAAGCGACTATGCGTGACGGCCGCGACTTTCCGCTTGCAGCTTTCTCCAACGCGCCAGCCGATCAGGATCAAGCGTGCCTGCCGCCACTGCGGCGATAACGGCGCATCCGGGCTCATGGTCATGGCTGCAATTGCGGAACTTGCATTGGGGGGCGAGTTCAGTGATCTCCGCAAACAGCATGTCGATCCCCTCACTCACATCCTTGAGGTGAAGGCTTCTGACGCCAGGGGTGTCGATAACCCAGCCACCGCCGGACATGGCATGCAGTGATCGAGACGTTGTGGTGTGACGGCCTTTGGAGTCGCTCTCGCGCACGCTGCCTGTTTGCTGGGGCTGACCCCAGCCGACGCCCACAAGGGTATTCACAAGAGTGGATTTGCCGACCCCGGAGGAGCCAACCAGAGCCACAGTCGAGCCAACGCTGCACCATGGACGCAAGGCTGCTGCGGCCCCTGTCGAGCGGGCATTAAGCGTGACCACAGCGAGCCCCCGCTGAAGCAAGGAGGCTTGCTGCTCGAACTCTGCTGCATCCTGCGCCAGATCGGCTTTGGTGAGAACAATCACCGGCTCGGTTCCAGCCTCATTGGCAAAGGCGAGATACCGTTCCAGCCGAGCGAGGCTAAAGTCATTGTTGCAGGAGGCGACAATAAACAGGGCATCCACATTCGCAGCCACGAGTTGCATGGGCTTTTTGCCCTCAGCGCTGCGTTGGAGCAGCGTTTTGCGCTCCAATCGACGGGTCAACAGATGGGTCAGAGGGTCGGCTAGTAACCAGTCCCCAACCGCGTATCTGCCGGTGTCCGTATGGGCGGGCAGATCCAACTCGATTTGCCCGACGGTCGAAAGCGCGGTCAGCCGTTTGCGATGGATCGCGTCGATCCGCAATCGTGCCAGGTCGAGTTCACCTCCGGAGAGTTGATCCTCAAAAAAGGGCGCCCAGCCAAGCCGCTGCAAGTCCGCAGCATTGGTTTGCGCGAAATTGTCGCTCACAGTGCCCCCTGTAGACAGAAAAGCGTCAGGAGATTGGCGTGCAACACGACTGAAACCAGCATCTAGTCCGGCTTCGGGCTTTCGTCGGGTGCTGCACTTTCGGGTTGCTCGACAGCCGGCTTCAGCTTGGCCTCTGCACGTTCAGCATTTTTTAGCTTCTTGAGCCGTTCGCGCTCTTTTCGTTCGAAACTGTAGTTGGGGGTACGAGCCATGGTTCCTCATCGTCTTTGAATTGCTGTTCCTGATCCTTCACGCGTCCGAACACAAGGACGCATTCACTTGGCCGATGTCAATTCGTTGGCAATACCGTTCGTTTCCGAGCTCCCGGAAGCGCCTTGCGTGCTACACGTGGGCAAATCACCGGGGAAACCATGTCAGCCGACCCTTCGACAATGAACGATCCGAAACGGATCAAGATACTCATGCAAAATGCGCTCACCCGAGGTGAGGAAGGATTGGCACGCCTCTCCATGCGCCGGATCTTCGAGCTCGGTGGCGCTCACCATCCCGACGCGATGACGCAGCGGTTGTGGCAGGTGGTAACTGCCTACGAAGAGACCCTCAGGATCAAGCATGGTCGGGCGCAGCGCGCCACAAAGATGCGCAAGCAGATCGAGACCAAGGGGCCTATCGCAACGTTGGCGGCTTTAGCGACAGACAAGGTCGTTACGCCCGGCTTTATCGCAGTTGTTGAGAGTGGCATGGCCGAGTTCACCGGTGAGTACGTGGTCTTGGAGTACGCCAACCGGTTTGACGACGCCGTTGTGCAGGCTGCGCGCACCCGCTTGGAGGGATTTGGCATAGCACTGCCGAAAACCTGGCGGTCGCGGCTGAACTAGAAGCAGCATGGCTTCGGCCAAAGCCCGCCCACTGCTTCAGCGTAGCACTTGCTTGCACATGCACGCCGCTCACACTGTGTTCTGAAGCGTCGGGTCGAAGCTTCAGTCCACTGGTGCTCGACTTGTTGTATGCGCCGGTACTTAGACCCCGCGCCCCACCGCACATGCTATATCTGCGAGGGGCCTCCCGCAACTCTGCCAGGTCAGTGTAGATTGGAGCTCCGCCAGTCGCTCCCCGCAGACGCCGTTTGCAGCCGCCAGCGGGCGACCACCCGAGATCGAGTAACTTGCCGTACCAAGGGGAAATGGTGCTGCCGGACAGGATTGAACTGTCGGCCTCTCCCTTACCAAGGGAGTGCTCTACCACTGAGCTACGGCAGCAATTAGCGCGGGAGACAAGGCGTGTCCGGCGACGCGGGCTCTACTGCCATAGGGTCTGGCTCGACGCAAGGCCAAAAAACGCCTATCACCAGTCCGAAAGGCAACGTAGATTCTCCTTGGGCCCATGAGCAAATCCGAACAAGCCGCCCTGCGCGAGCAAAGATTGGCCGCAAAGCTCCGGGAGAACCTCAAGCGCCGGAAGGGACAGGCTAAGGCTCGCGCCACCGCGGACGAGCAGGCACCTGGTTCTGCTCCGGCTGCCGAAACGGTCCCGGTCAAGAAACCGTAAACCATTTTCGGGCGAACTGAGTTACGCCTTTCGACACTGAGTGCGGCGAGTCTAGCCTACGGGGCTGAGAAGACTTGGCCTACCTCGTTCCCCACAAAAGGTGGCCAGACCGGCCCCGCGAGATAGGATAGACTTTATGGACCGCATTCGTTTGGTCGGTGGCAACGAACTTCATGGGGAGATCCCCATCTCCGGCGCCAAGAACGCTGCCCTGCCGCTGATGATCGCCTCCTTGCTCACCGACGAGCCGCTGGTGCTGCAGAACGTGCCGCGCCTGGCTGACGTCAAACAGCTCGAGCGCATCCTTGAAAATCACGGCGTCGACATCGCCGTCCATGGCCGCCGCCGCGGTGAGGACGAGGGCGTAGGCCAGCGCATGACTTTCCATGCCGCCGATATCGTGGACACCACCGCGCCCTACGAGCTGGTCTCCAAGATGCGCGCCAGCTTCTGGGTCATTGGGCCGCTCCTGGCGCGCTGCCATGAGGCCCGTGTTTCCCTGCCGGGCGGCTGCGCCATCGGTACGCGGCCAGTCGATCTCTTCCTGTTCGGCCTCAAGGCGCTCGGCGCCGAGATCGACATCGACGGTGGCTATGTGCTGGCCAAGGCTCCCAAGGGCGGGCTGGTCGGCGCCCGCATCACCTTCCCCAAGGTATCGGTGGGCGCAACCCACACCCTGCTGATGGCGGCGAGCCTCGCCAAGGGCACGACGATCCTCGAAAATGCCGCCCAGGAACCCGAGATCACCAATGTAGCCGAGTGCCTTGTAGCCATGGGCGCCAAGATTACCGGCATCGGCACACGCACGCTGACCATTGAAGGCGTCGACCGCCTCCATGGGGCAACGGTCGATGTGATCCCCGACCGCATCGAAACTGGCACCTTCGCCATGGCCGCCGCCATGACGGGCGGCAATGTGCTGCTCAAGGGTGCCCACGCCGAACACCTCAAGGCGGCGCTCGATATTCTGAGCCAGACCGGTGCCGACGTCACCTCCGAAGAAGGTGGCATCCGCGTCTATCGCAATGGCAACGGCATCCAGCCGGTCGATGTCGATACCGATCCGTTCCCCGGTTTCCCCACCGACCTCCAGGCGCAGTTCATGGCGCTGATGACCATGAGCACTGGCACGTCCCGCATTCGCGAAACGATCTTTGAGAATCGCTACATGCACGTGGCCGAGCTGGCCCGCTTCGGCGCCGACATCAGTGTCGATGGCCAACTCGCGACCATCCGGGGCAAGCCCCAATTGCGCGGTGCCCAAGTGATGGCAACCGATCTGCGCGCCTCGGTGTCGCTGGTGATCGCGGGGCTCGCAGCCCGGGGCGAAACCACGGTCAACCGCATCTATCATCTGGACCGCGGTTTCGAGCGCCTCGAAGAGAAGCTCTCGCGCTGCGGTGCCGAAATCGAGCGCGTTTCCGGCTAACCTATGGCGCGTCAGCACGGCACCATCGTCTGGAACGATTTGCTGACCAGCAATGTCGAACGTGCCAAGCGCTTCTATGCCGAGACACTGGGCTGGACCTACGAAGATTTCTCCCTTGCAGGCCAGCCCTACTTCGTCATCCGCTCCGGCGAGACCATGGTGGGTGGGTTGGGCGCCATCGAGCACGGCGACCTTGAAACCACCCAGTCCTATTGGTTGGCTTTTATCGAGGTGTCCGAAATCGACGAGCGGTTCGCCCGGGCACTGGAGGCGGGTGCCACGGCCATTCGCCCGCCCCACACCGTCCCCGATGTGGGCCGCGTCTGCGTGCTGCGCGACCCCACCGGTGCTGCCATCGGCTGGATGCAAGGCGCCTAGCCATCAGTACCTCTTCACCTCCACCTTCCCAGGGTGAGGCCGGGTGGGGGTCTCTCACCCCCAAACCCCTTAAACTGACCCCGACTATCCGGGTACCCGCACCCCTCCGCCCCGTGCGACAGTGCCTCATCTCCGCACAAGCTGCGCGGTGGCGAAGGACGGTTGGTGCGGGGATCCGGATGGAAGGGAGGTCACCTGTTTACCTGCCGGACGACCAACACCGAGGCGAACTTCGCCCCGTGTCGCAGCATAAGCGGCCAATCTGGCCAGGGCGGCGCTTCGGCACGCCACATCTAGCGAGGTAGAGGAGAGCCGCATTGCCCCACTGCCGCCAAACTTGTAGATCGGGAGCACCGGAACCAGATAGGGATCAGTCCAGCCGGCCCGAGGCACCGCTGCCGCAAAGGCTCTGGAAGGATTTCATGCGAGAAGAACAGGGCGCCCCATGACTGACCTCAAGCTGATTGCGCTTGATTCCGAAGACCTCCAGATCATCTCCGCCCATGTGCAGGACGCGGTGCTTCGCGTTGCCGAAATGGGCTTTGCGCGCGCCGACCGCCGCTTTGCACTGTTGATGAACCGCTTCGACTGGGAAAAGACCGGTGGCCGGCGGCAGAAGGGTGTCCGCAAGCGGGCTGCCCTGCACTTTGAGCATGTGCTTTCGGTCGCCTTTGTCGGCTTTGATCCCAATGCGCCCGAGGGCGTGCTGGAATTGCTCGCCATCACCTTCACGCCTACCGAAGCGCCGGCCGGAGTGATCGAACTCAGCTTTGCTGGCGGCGGCACGGTGCGGCTCACCGTGGAGTGCGTCGAAGCCCGCCTTTCCGATCTGGGCGCTGCCTGGGCGGCTGCCGCCAAGCCGGAACACAGACTGGACTAAAGGACCTCCATGCCCATTCGCCTCGATAGCGCCGACACCGATTTCGAAGTGCACTTTTCTGCGCTGCTAGGCGGCAAGCGGGAGTCCAGCAAAGACGTCAACGACACGGTCGCCGGCATCATCGCCGATGTGCGCCGGCGCGGCGATGCGGCCGTGGTGGACCTCACCAACAAGTTCGATCGCACCAGTTTAACCGCCGATGCCCTGCGCCTTACCGAGGATGAGATCGAGGCGGCCGCCGCCAGCGTGCCCGCCAATATCCGCGATGCCCTCCAGACGGCGCATGACCGCATATGGGCGCATCACGAAAAGCAAAAGCCTGAGGATCACATCTATACCGATGCGCTGGGAGTGACGCTGGGCACGCGCTGGACGCCCGTCGACGCCGTGGGCATCTATGTGCCGGGTGGGCTGGCGTCCTACCCGTCCTCGGTGTTGATGAACGCCGTGCCCGCCAAGGTTGCCGGCGTCAGCCGCATCGCCATGGTGGTGCCGACCCCCGATGGGCAGGTCAATCCCGCCATTCTGCTTGCCGCCAAGATCGCCGGCGTTACCGAAATCTACCGCATCGGCGGGGCGCAGGCCATAGCCGCCTTGGCCTACGGCACGGCTACCGTCGCTCGCGTCGATAAGATCGTAGGTCCGGGCAATGCCTATGTGGCTGCGGCCAAGCGCCAGGTTTTCGGGCAGGTCGGCATCGACATGATTGCCGGCCCGTCCGAAGTGCTTGTCATCGCCGACCGTTCCGCCAATCCCGCCTGGGTTGCTGCCGACCTGATCGCCCAGGCAGAGCATGGGGCAGGGGCCCAATCCATTCTGCTCACCACCGAAGCACACCTTGCGGACGCCGTCGAAGCCGAGGTCGAGCGGCAATTGGCTATCCTCCCCAAGGAGGCAATCGCTCGCGAGGGCTGGGCCGAGTTCGGCGCCATTATTACGGTCACTTCGCTGGACGAGGCTGCAGTGCTGGCCAACCGGATCGCCTCCGAACATGTGGAACTAGCGATCGACGATCCACAGAGCATGGTTCCAGCCATTCGCCATGCCGGCGCGATCTTCCTCGGTCACCATACGCCCGAAGCGATTGGCGACTATGTCGGGGGCTCCAACCACGTGCTGCCCACCGCACGGTCGGCCCGCTTCGCCTCGGGCCTGGGCGTGCTCGACTTCGTCAAGCGCACCTCGATCCTGGGCTGCGATCCGTCCTCCCTGTCCACTCTGGCCGATGCTGCCGTGACGATCGCCGAAGTGGAGGCGCTGGCGGGGCATGGCCGCTCCATTTCCATAAGGCTCAACCGGTGAGCATCTCGATGGAAACCACGGCGCGGGTCACCGACACCGACCGTCTGGTGACTGTAACGCTGGATCCCAACACCATTACCTCGATCAATCCCGACGAGGTGCATGAATGGCGTAGCGCGATCTACGACCTGCTCGAGGACAATCGTTTTCGCCCGGCGCGGGTGGATGCGACCGGCCCGTTCGCGCTCCACATGTCGATCATCGGCAATTCCATCGTTCTCGATGTGCGGCATCCCACGACCTTCCAGCCGATTGCCGCCCATTACCTGTCGCTCACCCCGTTTCGCCGTTTGATCCGTGATTATTTCCGCATTCGCGACGCCTATTACGAGGCCATTCGCTCCGCGCAGCCCTTTCAGATCGAAACCGTCGACATGGCTCGGCGCGGCATGCACAACGAAGCGGCCGAATTGCTGCGGACGCGCCTCACCAACAAGATCATCATCGATCTGAATACCGCGCGACGACTCTTCACCCTGATCTGTGCCGTGCAGCCTTATGCCAGCCGGATCGACGAGCGTGTTAGCGAGCTACCCACGGTGCTCTTTGTCTGCTCGATGAATTCGGTGCGCTCCCCCATGGCGGCGGCACTGGCGCGCCAGGCTTTTCCTGGGCGCGTGATCGCGCGCTCGGTAGGCGTCAATGGTGGCAAGGCCGATCAGTTCGTCCATGAGGTGATGGAGGAGGCGGGCATTGATATGAGCGTGCACACGCCCCATATCCTCGATGAACTCGTCGCCACCCGCTTCGACCTCGTCGTCACACTGTCCGATGACGCGCCTGGTGCTTTGGTCCACAAGGCCTTGGAGGCAGGCGCCACCGAGCATTGGGACGTGGCCGATCCTTCTCTAGTGGAAGCCAGCCGGGACGCAACGCTCGATGCTTATCGCGAGCTGCGCGACAGTTTGCGCAAGCGGGTGCGGGCCCGTTTGGAGCCGCTGGTTTCCGGTGGTTCACAAAACCCCTGAACTAGAGTAGGTTCCGCGCGTTTTTCGACCCCGGCGCGCCGTTTTGGAGCCGCGCGGGGTCTTTTCTGGAGAGAGTATGGCCAAGGAAGAAGTGCTCGAATTCCCGGGCGTGGTGACTGAATTGCTTCCCAACGCGACGTTCCGCGTCAAGTTGGAAAACGAACATGAGATCATCGCCCACACCGCCGGCCGCATGCGCAAGAACCGCATCCGCGTTCTCGCCGGCGACAAGGTCCTGTGCGAAATGACGCCCTACGACCTGACCAAGGGTCGCATCACTTATCGCTTCAAGTAAGGCGGCACGCCATGGCCAGCCGTCCGGAACTCATCCTGGCCTCCGCCTCGCCGCGCCGTCTTGCGCTCCTCAACCAGATCGGCATCGAGCCTGAGCATCTGGTGCCCGCCAATGTCGACGAGACGCCGGAAAAAGGCGAACTGCCGCGCAAGCTGGCGATGCGATTGGCCGACATCAAGGCACTGACTGCCCAGCACAAAGCCCGTTCCGCGGGTTTTGGCACTGGCGCGTTGGTGCTTGCCGCCGACACTGTGGTGGCTGTCGGGCGCCGCGTCCTGCCCAAGGCCGAGACGATGGAGGAAGCAACCGATTGCCTTCATCTTCTCTCCGGCCGGGCCCATCGCGTTTATACCGCGCTGACGGTGCTGACCCCTTCGGGCAGCAAGCGGCAGCGAGTCGTGGAAACGCGCATCCGTTTCAAGCGTCTCTCCACCCGTGAAATGGAAGCCTATCTTGCCAGTGCCGAATGGCGCGACAAGGCAGGAGGTTATGCCATTCAGGGGATTGCCGGCGCCTTTGTGGTCAAGCTGGTCGGCTCCTACACCGCCGTTGTCGGCCTCCCGCTCATGGAAACCGCGCAACTCCTCGCCGGGGAAGGCTATCCGGTCCAGTTCAACTGGCTCAACCAGTCGGCCTTGTCGGGCGTCTGATGGCAAGGTCATGCCCCATCTGCGGCAAGCCATCGGTAGAAGAGTTCAAGCCCTTCTGCTCCAAGCGCTGTGCTGATGTCGATCTTAACCGCTGGCTTTCGGATAGCTACGTCATCCCCGCGCGCGATGACGAGGTGGGTGAAGAGGCTGACTTGGGTGTTCCTGGTGCCGATGAGGACGACAATATCTAAGCGCCAGGCGGTCCTGCAGAAGGCCTTTTCCACAACAGCTTTTCCCGCTTGCGCCGGCAAAACCCTTCCCCTATAAGGCCCGTGGCTTGAAGCCGGGCGCCGCAAACGCCCCGCTGCCCGGGTAGCTCAGTTGGTAGAGCAGCGGATTGAAAATCCGCGTGTCACTGGTTCGATTCCGGTCCCGGGCACCACGCCTTTCTCGTTTCAGAACAAGAGCTCAAGTGCTCCATAGGCGTCCTTTGTAGCGCTTGCATGTCGCAAACATGTTGCGCTGCGATCTCCAGCATTTCCGGGGTTTTCTCGACAGTCTCGGTGAATCCATGCGACATGGATGCAACATGGGGGCGTTGATGGATTGGTGGGGCGAGGCCTGGCAGCGGTTTACAGGCAGCGATGAACTTATCGCTGCTATTCTAGCACTCGCCGTACCCGCGGCATTGCTGGCCATCAATCGCTGGTTTTCTCGGCCAAAGCTCAGCTATGGCATCATTCAGAATTTGGTTCGGCACCGGCACGTGGTGGCAGCAGGTGCTCTACCTCGGCGCCACCATTCCGCTCATCATCGCTGTCATCATGATTGAGATCGAGCGCTCCAATTAAGCGACCGCAGGGGCGGCGCCGCATGCAAAGCACGTAAGGATTTGACAAATGGTAGCAGAAACACAGGCGATGAAGCTGGCGCTCAAGGCGCTGATCGAGGTGATGGCTAACGCGGGGCAACTGGATAGAGAGCGCTGGAACGATCTGCTCGGCAGCATGGCTGCGAACATTGGTAACATGGAGCTGGAAAAGGATCCCCAGGGAGCCGAACTGCTCAGAGAGACAGTGGCGGCTGTGGATTTCTACAAGATCGAAGAAAGGCAGACCGACAACAGCAACTAGGTGTGAGTTGACACTGCGCCCGGGCATTAAGCGCCCTTGCGGTGGTTATGGCGCCAGCCGGTAAGCGACTGCCTGATCCGAGACTTCCGGCTTGAGGATGGAATTACCTCCCACCGCGAAGACGACATAATCCACGCCCTCATGGGTGAAGACCGCCGGTATCGAGACGGCAGGCGCCTCGACGAGATCAGACCAGATTTCCTCCCCCGTCGCCGCATTGAGCGCGCGAACTCGGGAGTCGACCGAGGCGCCTATGAACACCACACCGCCAGCGGTTACGACGGGACCGCCCAGAGTTGGCGAGCCCCAAGCCTCAAGGCCATAAAACCCGTAGAGCTGCGCCCGGCCGAATGGGGTTTCATATAATAGCTCGCCCGTCTTGAGGTCGTAGGCCGAGAACGTGCCGAACGGCGGCTCCCAACAGGGCATGCCAGCCCAGTTGCTCCAATCGGTCAGATAGATGCCGTAGGGAGAGCCTTCCTGCGGGGAATAGCCCTCCTCATTTCCGCCGGTGGTGGCGTCCAGGCTGTCATATTCTGCCCGAGGAATCAGCCGGATCAGCTGCACGATGCGCGATGCGTTGACGTAAAGGATGGCGTTGAGCGGGTCGACGGCGACACCGCCCCAATTCGTCGCGCCGGCAGTGCCGGGGAAAAACAGGGTGCCTTGCTCTGACGGCGGTGTAAAAATGCCTTCATAAAGATACTGGTCGCGATCGCGCGAGCACTGCCACATACTCACAAGGTCAGCGAGCGGCCAAACGTCCGGCAACTCGAGCGGGTTGCCCATCGGCCTTGGTGTCATTGCAAAGGGCTGCGTCGCGGCGGTGACTTCGCCCTCGGCGGTGCTGGGAGGCGTCGGGCGCTCTTCGATCGGAAAGAGCGGCTCGCCCGTTCGACGGTCAAGCACAAACAAAAAGCCCTGCTTGGTCGCCTGCACGAGAGCAGGAATAGTCTGGCCATCCCGCTCGATGTCGACAAGGGTGGGCGCAGAGGGAGTGTCATAATCCCAGATGTCATGCCGGACGTGCTGGAAGCTCCAGACGATCTCCCCCGATTCGATGTCGATGGCGCTAACCGAGGTAGCCAGCGGAATAGGGTCGGTCCGCAGGCCGCCCCAGTAATTGGGGCTGGGCGACGAGACCGGGGCATAAACCATGCCGAGTTCTGGGTCCGCCGTCATCGCCGTCCAGATGTTTGCGGTTCCCGTCTGCGGGACCAGTTCGGATGGAATGAAGCTCGTTTCCCACAGTAGCTCGCCCGAGCGCGCATCTATGGCCAGAAGATTGCCGGGCGGGGCGACGGTATACTCCCAATCCTTGCCAGCCCA